>JAYTTY010000341.1:0-6064 GCA_043744795.1 Zavarzinella sp.
CCCCCGCCCTTCGCTCGTCTTCAAGACGGAAACCGCCCTCGACACCTTGGGCAAGATGGGGTAAGGTCGCCCGCAAATCACGGAGGAGGTCCCATGTTCAAGATGTTTCAAGGCGCGCTCATCGTCATCGGGTTAGGGCTGGCGTTCGGGGCCGGGTACGAACTACGGCCCGCGATCGTGGATCCCAAGCCGGCCGCGCCCGTAAATGTTGCCGCCCCCGTCACCGAGTTGAGGGACTTCGCCCCAGCCGTGGACATCCGGCTGCCGGTCGGGGAGATGACGCCCGTGGCCGCAATCCCGGTGGACCGCGACGACATCACGTTCAAGTTGATCCAAAAGGAGTTGGGCATTGGCGCCACGCCGGTGTCGGGGCCTAAGCCGGAGAAAAAATTAGAGTGGGTGTCGGGGGCCGGCGTCCACTGACGCGCCCTTGAAAAATCGGGCCGTTTCCCGACTGTAAACGACGTGTGACCACCATCCGGGCCGCGACGCCGACACGGTCCCCTCCGCGGGGGCCGGGCGGCCGCGGCCACGGTCGTTTATACCCTGATTCGGGACGCGGACTGACATGATTAACTCTCCTCTTAACGGCAAGCGACTCGGCATCCTCGTCGGCGGCGGGCCGGCCCCCGGCATCAACGGGGTGATTAGCTCCGTCACCATCGAGGCCATCATCAACCACGGCATGGAAGTCATCGGCTTCCAGAACGGCTTCCGCCACCTCGTCGAGGGCAGCACGGCCCTCAACCGCAAGCTGACCGTGGACGAGGTCGCCGCCCACTACATCCGGGGCGGCTCTATCCTCGGCACGGCCCGGACGAACCCGGCCAAGAACGACGCCGACATGGCCAAGGTCTTGGGCGTCCTCAAGGAAATGAACATCGACTGCCTCGTCACCATCGGCGGGGACGACACGGCCTTCTCCGCGTCGCAGGTCGCCCTGCGGGTCGGCCCCGGCTCGTCGCGCGGCCCCGGCGGGAACAAAGTCCTCCGCGTCTGCCACGTCCCGAAGACGATCGACAACGACTTGCCGCTCCCCGAAGGCACGCCGACGTTCGGCTTCGAGACGGCCCGGCACCTCGGCGCCCTGACGACCCGCGCCCTGCACGCGGACGCCAAGACCACCGGCCGGTGGTACGTCATCATCTCCATGGGCCGGGCCGCCGGGCACTTGGCCCTCGGCATCGGCAAGTCGTCGGCCTCGACGATCACGCTGATCCCCGAAGAGTTCCGGGACAAGCCGATCACCCTCGAAGGCATCGCGGACGCCATCATCGGGGCGATCCTCAAGCGCAAGCTCCAGGGGAAGAACTACGGCGTCGCCGTCCTGGCCGAGGGGCTGATCGAGTCCATCGGCGAGAAGGGGCTGATGGGCACGCTGGGCGAAGAAGAGCTGAAGCACTACGGCCGCATCGAGCGGGACGAGCACGGCCACCTGCGGCTCGGCGAGTTGGAGTTCGGCCGCATCGTGAAGGACTACCTGAAGAAGCGGCTCAAGGAACTCGGCTTGAAGGTGGACTTCATCGACAAGGACTTGGGGTACGAACTGCGGTCGGCCGACCCGATCCCGTTCGACTGCGAGTACACGCGCGACCTCGGGTACGGGGCGGTGAAGTTCCTCGCCGGCGACCTGTCCACGCAGTACGGGGCCATCATCAGCTTCGTCGGCGGCCGCATGGTGCCGCTGCCGTTCGAGCAGATGATCGACCCCAAGACGAAGCGCATGCGGCCGCGCAAGGTGAACGTGGACAGCGAGTCGTTCAAGTGCGCCCTGCGCTACATGGTCCGGCTGGAAAAGGGGGACTTGGACAACGGCGACACCCTCAACGGCCTCGCCGGCATGACGAACCTCAGCCCGGCCGACTTCAAGAAGCGGTTCGCCGGTGTGATCGCGGAGTGAGGCGCCAGAAAGCCCATGCACGACCGTGCATGGGCTTTGCGTTTAACAACACCCCATCCCGCCGACGCCGCACTTGTCCGGGGCGAGGCAGTCCGTGTGCTTCGTCCCCAGCGTGAACAACACCCCGGCCGGCGTGAATTCCACGCCGCCGACGGGGTACTGGGAAATCACCCCGGTCTCGTACTCCACTTCCACGGGCGGGTCTTCGCCGCCGAACAGCGCCGCGGTTGCCCCCAGAATGCCCGCGAGTTTCGTCGTGTCCAGGCGGTGGGCCACGTCGTCGGCCGTCCACACTTGCAGCACGCAGGCGAGCGTTTCCCGCTTGGCGCCGCCGCAGTCCATGAAGACCTTGTGGACGCGGCCCACCTCGGTGACGTGGAAGTGGGCGGGGACGAAGTCGCCGTCCGGCAGCATCAGGTGAATGGCCGCCGCCGGGTTGGCGGCGAGCGCCCGGGTGAACTGTCGAAGCGTCATCATAAATTTCCCCGCCCGGTTCCGGATTTGACTCTCGCCCCCGTCCTCTGAGAATCAACCGTATGTCTGACGACCGGTTCGACCCGCGCCACAACAGCATCGGCTTCCTGCGACTGGCGCTGGCGGTTCTTGTTTTATATTGGCACGCCGTCCTGCTGGGCCGCGTCGGCGTGGAACCCCTCTCCACGCTCACCGGGGCGCCGTACACGGTCGGGGCGCTGGGGGTGGACGGCTTTTTCGCCGTCAGCGGTTGGCTGATCGCCGCGAGTTATCAGCGCGCGCGGTCGTTCCGCGTCTTCCTCTGGCACCGCTGCCTGCGGATTTTTCCGGGATATTGGGCGTGCGTCCTCTTGTCGAGTCTTCTCCTCCCGCCGCTGTTCGGCCGGCCGCCGGACGCGGACTATCTGGTCCGCAACATCGTCGAACCGGCCGCGGGCGTGTTCCGCCCGGTCGTCCTGAGAATGTTCCCTTCCCGCGACGCGGAAGCCGTTCCGCTGCCGTGGGGCGCGGCGACGGGCAAGGCCACGAGTCCGGGCCTGTTCGCGGAGAATGCCGAGAAGAACCTGGTCAACGGCTCGCTCTGGACGCTAGCCTACGAGTTCCGCATGTACCTGCTTGTCGGCGTCCTCGGTCTGACCGGCCTGCTGCGGCGGCCCGTGGTCGTCCCGCTCCTGCTCCTCAGTTGGGCGTGGCTGATCTACGCGTGGACGCAAACGCCCGTGTGGCCGCTGACCGCCAAATTCCCGCGGACGATGGTTCACTTCCTCGCGGGCGCGACCTTTTATCTGTACCAGCCGCGCCTGCGGGGCCGGGTCGCCTTGGGGTGTCTGGTCGTCGCGGGCGCGGCGCTCGGCCTGAAGGCGTTCCCGCTGGTCGCCCCGTTCACCACGACGTACTTGGTGTTTTACCTGGCCCGCGTGCTGCCGTTGCAATGGGTGGGCCGGCGGGCCGACTATAGCTACGGGTTTTACATCTACGGCTGCCCGGTCCAGCAGTCTCTCGCCGCCGCGGGGGTCAACGATTACGGCTGGGCGGCCTACTTCTTCCTGACACTGGCGGTCACCGGCCTGCTCGCGGCCGCCTCGTGGCATTTGGTGGAATCGCAGGCGTTGAAGTTAAAGAACAGGGGGCCCGGCCGGACTGAGCGACCCGCCGACGCGCCACCCGGCCCCTGACGCTCACAACTGCTTGGCGTCGTAAATCACGTACGCCGCCAGCGCCAGCACGCCGACGACCAGCACGATGAGCATCGTGTAGCCGAAGCGGGTCGCGGCCCGGTAGCCGGCGTCTTCGGCGTAGGCGGCGTCCGTCCACGCGACGGCGCCTTGCGTGGCCGTCACCTTTTTGAAGAACTCGTCCACGAACAGCGGGGCGTTGCCGAACTCCGGCAGGCGGGCCGTCAGGTAGCAGCCGCCGAAGCGGGCGGCCTCCCCGCCGGCGACGCGGCCGGCGAACTTGCCGACGGCCCCGGCCCGGTCGCGGACGGCGTTCAGGAAGCGGAAGATTTCCGCGTTCGCCTTGGTGGCCGGGGCCGCGGGTTCGCCGGCCCGCTCGACGTGGAACTGCCGGAAGGCCCAGTACGGCAACAGGCTGTTCAGCGCCCACTTCACGTTGGCGTCCACGGAGTCGGCGACGGCGACGGCCGGCAAATCTGGCGTCAGCGGGTAGCCCTTGCCGAGGCGCTGCGTCTTGCGGTCGGCGGCGAACCGGGTCAGGAAGTCCGTCGCCCCCGGCAGCGTGTCCAGCCCGGTGACGAGGGCGTAGGCCGGGAACTTCAGTTTCAGCGTCTCTTCCGCGACTTTCAAATCTTGCCCGGCGTTCAGCCCGAGTTGCTGGGCGATGTCCTCGCGGTCCAGTCGGCCGGCCGGCATCGCGACGATGGCCCCGTTGACCGGGCACAGCGGCCAACGGGACGCGGCGATCAGTCGGCACAGGTGGGCGAGGCGGCGCGCGCGGCGGTCGATCTCCGCGGGGTCGCGGACCAGCGTGGCCTTGCCGCCGCCGGCCGGCTCGTTGCCGCGGACGGGCGAGCCGGAGAGGCGTTGGATTTCCCGCTTTTCCTGGTCCGACAGCGTGCGGTTCTCGTCGCGGGCCTTGCGGATCATCTTCTGAATGCTCTGCAAGTCCCCGCCCAGACTCATGCCGACGGACGCCCCGCCGTCGACGCCGATGGACGCGGCCAGCCCGTCACCCGCCACGGAGCCGTCGATGCCCGCGTGGGCCGACGCGGCCACGTCCAGCTTGATGCCGGCCCCGAGCAGGCACACGCCGGGGCAGGTGACGGCGATCATCTCCTTGTTGGCGAAGGCCCGGATGGCCGACCCGCCGGGCGTGGCGCCGTCCACGAGCACGCCGCCGGGGAGGGCCAACAGCCATTCTTCTTCCACGCCGGTCACGGGGCCGAGGACGAGGAACACGGGCGTGTCGCCGACGCCGATGCCGGCCCCGTCGAGCGCGTCGAGGACGCGGTTCCAATCGTCGTCCAGATCGGGGAAGTGGCTGGCCTGAGACTCCGGGGCCATCAGCCGCCAGACCCACCACGCTTGCCAGAGCAGGCCGTAACCCAACAGAAAAAGGGCGGACAGCCAGTAGTCCTTGAAATCCGCCGGCCCGCGGAGGTTGAGGGCGAGGTTGTACTTCTTTTCCACGAAGTACAGGCCGACGGCCGCGGCGGCGACCATCAATAAGTGCAGGACCCACACCACTGTGGCGGCGAACGTCGGGCGGGAGAACATCGGCACGAACAGTTTGCCGACCCAGCGAAAAAATTTCATCGCGGCTCAGCCTCCTAAGAGAACGACCAACAGGGCCGTCACCACGGGAATGGCCACCAGCACGCCGGCCCACACGACCTTGGCCATCTTGCGGTAGCCTTCCACGGCCAGCAGCAGCGGCACGGCCGAAGTCGTCTTCTTCTCCGCGACGGCCGCGAGTTCCTTGCCGTACCCCTTGGAACACCGCGAGCGGGCGGCGGTCACCCACTCCTTGAACGCCTCCGGCCGCTCGGCCAGTTCGCCGCGGAACCCGAGCAGCACGCACATGAGGAAGCCTTCCACCACGTCGGCCGCGTCCGGCAGGGCCTCCGCGAGTTTGGCCTGGTCCCAGAAGTTGCGGTAGCGGATGTTCGTCTCGAACAGGGCCGATTCGAGCTTGTTCTCGTCCCACTCGCGCGCCCACGGGGACTCGATGAACATCTCGTCCAGCCAGCACACGAGTGGGTAGCGCAGCCCGAGGAATCGCCCCGGCTCGTGGCCGCCAATCGAGCCGGCCATTTCTCGCCCGGCGCCCCACGGCGCGGGTTGGGAGGCGTTGCCGAGCAGCCGCTTGAGTTCGCCCTGCTCGGCGGCAAGGTTGGGCCGCTCGTGCCGCTCCAGCCGGGCGCGCAGGTTCAGCCCGTGCAGCAGGACCGGGTAGACGTGGCGGGTGAGGGCGTCGTTCATAACGGGGCGACGAAGGAGTGTTGACAGTAGTTTACGGCAGCGTTTCCGCATGGCCAAGGTGCGAAGCGGCGTCGTATCATGGCCGTGTTGTCCGCGTATGACCAGATTCTCTTGGGGTGTCAGGTGAAGACCCCCCCCAGCCCCCCCTTGCCAAGGGGGGGAGGAAAGCCGGCCCCCCTTGGCAAGGGGGGGCTGGGGGGGGTCTTCACCTGACACCCCAAGAGAATCTGGTCATACGCGGACAACACGG
>JAYTTY010000342.1:0-6060 GCA_043744795.1 Zavarzinella sp.
GAACGGGGCCTGGTCGCCACCGACGACTTGGCCCGCGAAGTGTCCCGCCGGCTGTCTCCCGGCGTCCCGGCCGACCTCGGGGCCGGCTGGTTCGAGGGGCTGTCGAAGCGGAACCGGGCGGCGCTGCTGGCCCGGCAGGCGTTGTGGGCGGAACTGGCCGGGTACGTGGCGGCGCTGGACGACGACCAGTTCAAGCGGGCCGTCGTGTTCCTGCGGCGGGCGTTCGGCGGCTTCTCCCCGCCGCAGAAGCGGCAGATCTGCGAGAACCTGGCCGAACTGTGGGGCGTCCACGCCGACGACGCGAAGGAGATGCTCGACGCCCCGCTGAGTGAAGTCGAGCAGAAGAAGTTGACCGACCTGAACGCGTTCTCGTTCGACGACATTTAAGAGCCGCCGAAAGCCCAGGGACGGCCGTCCTTGGGTTTTCGCCCGGGAGACGCCATGCCCGCCACCCCCGCCGACCCGGCCCAACTCCGCCGCTGGCGGCTCATCCTCGGGAAAGACTCGCAGCAGTCCCTCGACCAGATGGGCGGCTGCGCCCTGGCCGGCCCGGACGCCGAGATCGACGACGCCCTCGCCGCCATCTACGACGACGTGCCGGAAGACGACGAGGGGTCTTCCGGCACGCGGCGGTCGGCCGGCCTCGGGTCGTCGGCCCCGCGGCTCGCCAAGTGGCTCGGCGACATCCGCACCTACTTCAAGGAGGACGTGGTGTCCGTCATCCAGACCGACGCCATCGAGCGCCGCGGCCTCAAGCAACTGCTGTTCGAGCCGGAGACGCTGAAGAGCGTGCAGCCGAACATCGCCCTCGTCGGCACGCTCATGTCCCTGGCCGGCCGCATCCCGGAGCGGACGAAGGAGACGGCCCGCATGGTGGTCAGCGCCGTCGTCGAAGAAGTGAAGAAGAAGCTGGAGCAGCGGCTCCGGCAGGCGGTGCTGGGGGCGCTCAACCGCCGGGAGCACTCGCCGCTGCCGTCGGCCGCGGCCATCGACTGGAAGTGGACCATCGGCCGGAACTTGAAGAACTACAACGCCGAGGTCGGGACGATCGTCCCGGAGCGGGTGTACTTCTACAGCCGGTCCCAGAAGTCGAACGCTTGGACGGTCATCGTGGACATGGACCAGAGCGGGTCGATGGCCGACTCGGTCGTGTACGGGGCGATCTGCGGCAGCATCTTCGCCAGCCTGCCGGCCCTGGACACGCACGTCGTCGCGTTCGACACCGAGGTCGTGGACCTGACCGAAAAGTGCGGCAGCGACCCGGTAGACATGATCTTCGGCGTGCAGCTCGGCGGCGGGACGGACATCAACAAGTCGGTGGCGTACTGCGAGAAGTTCGTCACCGACCCGAAGAAGACGCTGTTCATCCTCATCACCGACCTGTTCGAGGGGGGCAACGAGGCGCAGTTGGTGCGGCGCATGGGCGAAATGGTGGCCGGCGGGGTGAAGGCGATCTGCCTGTTGGCCCTCTCGGACGCCGGCGCCCCGTGCTACGACGAGGGGCTGGCCCGGAAACTGTCGGCCCTCGGCATCCCGTGCTTCGCCTGCACGCCGGCCCGGCTGCCGGACCTGGTGGAGGGGGCTCTCCGCGGGGCCGACCTGACGAAGCTGGCGACGAAGACGGAGCCGAAGAAGTGAGGGGGCCGGTCAACCCCAACGGGTTTCGACTTCGCCGTCATGTCACTCAGATGGCATGGTCAAATTCGGTTGGCTCGCCACTTCCGTGACGTGACGAACGACTTCGGTCATGTGCTTGTTTCGCGGGAAATGGCCTGTGGCGCCCGTCCATCGAACCCGACAGTTATGGCGGCCCCAACCCATGGCCTCGCGTCCCGCAAACTGCCGCAGGAAGTTCGGCGCCCCATCCGGGGCCATCAAATGGAACGATTCGGCAAGGTGGAACCGGCCAACTTTTTGGCAAGGGGTTCACGCGCGAACTTACCGACCCAACGTCAACCTCCGCGTAGCCCTGCCTCGGCGCGTGCGAAGTGAAAACTCCGTCGTCGGCCAGCGCGACCTGAAATTCGGACCGGGCCGGCGGGACTTCTTGCCAGACACGGCGATGTCGACGCAAACGTGGTCCCGACGGACGCGGAAGCCGAGCCGGACGGCGTCCTCCAGGCACGCGCGCACCTGGTCGACGGTGCTGTGCTGGAAGTCCGTCGAGTACCGGGGTGCGGGACGGGCGGGCGGCTGACCATTTCGTTTAGCCGCGACGCGGAGTCTTCGGAGCGGAGCGCGGTGACCGGGGCCTGAACAAAGGCATTTTTAGCCACGGATCGAACACGGACGAAACACGGATGAAAACAGAAATCAGCATCCAAAGACGGATGAAAACCGGATGAACACGGCCCTTCCGATTCGAGCGGATGATTGAGGGATTGAGGTTCGACGGTGTAAATCCGGTTTTCATCCGTCTTGGTTTTCAGTTCGGATCCGTGTTTTATCCGTGTTCGATCCGTGGCCAACGATTCTGAATTGTTGCATGCCCGCGCTCCGCTCCGAAGCGTCGCGTCGCAGCTAAACGGGATTCGACCGCTTCGCCGCCAAGTCCGCGTCGCCGTGGCCGTGGTCGCGGTCCCAGCGGTCCTTCACCCATTGGATCGTGTAGTAGAACACCGGCGTCAGGACCAAGCCGAACACCGTCACGCCCGTCATGCCGGCGAAGACGGCGGTGCCCAGCGCTCGGCGCATCTCGGCCCCGGCGCCCTCGGCGATCAAGAGCGGGACGACGCCAAGAATAAAGGCCATCGAGGTCATCACGATGGGCCGCAGGCGCAGCCGGCACGCGGCCAGCGTCGCCTCACGGCGGGGCATGCCCTCGTCGCGCTTCTGCTTGGCGAACTCCACGATCAGGATGGCGTTCTTGCACGCCAGGCCGACCAGCACGATAAAGCCGACCTGCGTGAAGATGTTGATGTCTTGGTGCGCCAGCCGCAGGCCGATGCCGGCGCTCAGCAGGCACATCGGCACGACGAGGATCACGGCCAGCGGCAGCGCCCAACTTTCGTACTGGGCGGCCAGCACCAGGAAGGCCAGCACCACGGCGAGGATGAACGCCTTCGCGGCGGTGTCCTTCGTCTGGAGTTGCAGCAGGGCCAGCTCGGTCCACTCGCTCTTGAGGCCCGGCGGCAGGTTGGCGGCGGCGACTTGCTCCGTCTTGGCGATGGCCTGCCCGGAACTCACGCCGGCGGCCGGGTCCACGTTTACCGTGGCGGCCGGGTAGAGGTTGTAGCGCTGGATCATCACCGGGCCGGTCGCCTCCTTCACGTTGAGGAAGGACGCCAGCGGGACCATCTTCCCGTCGTCGCTGCGCACGTGGACGGTCTTCAAGTCCTCGGCCTTCTTGCGGAAGCGCACGTCGGCCTGCACGTTCACCTGCCACGTCCGGCCGAACTTGTTGAAGTCGTTCACGTACAGCGAGCCGAAGTAGACTTGCAGCGTGTTGATGATCTCGGCGACGGAGACGTTCATCGTCTTGGCGGCGACGCGGTCGATCTCCAGCCGCAGCCACGGCGTGTCGGCCCGGTAGCCGGTGAAGGAGTTGCGCAGCTCGTCCGCCCCGTTCGCCGCGGCCACGACTTGTCGGGCCGCGGTTTGCAGGAGCATCGGGTCCGCGTCGGCCGGGTCTTGGACGACGAGGCTGAACCCGCCGGACGTGCCCAGCCCGTCCACGGCCGGGGCGGAGAACACGTTCAGCAAGGCGCCCGGCACCTGGGCCGCCAGCGTGGCTTGCAACTTCTCGGCGATGGCGTCCGCGGAACGGTCGGCGGCCAGGCGGTCCTCGAACGGGTCGAGCATCACGTACACCGTGCCGAAGTTCGGGGCGTTGGCCCCCAGTTGCACGGACTGCCCGCCGATGGCAACGGTATGCCGGACGCCGGGCGTTTCGCGGGCCAATCCCTCGATGGAGCGCATCACCTGCTCCGTGCGCGTGACGGACGCGGAGTCCGGTAGTTGCACGTTCACCAACAAGTAGCCCTTGTCCTGCGGCGGGATGAACCCGGACGGGGAGTTGGCGAGGATCGTGACCGTGAAGTAAATCAGCACGCCGTACACCGCCAGCGGCAGGACGCTGACGCGGAGCAGCCCGCGGACGGCGCCGATGTAGCCGCCGGTGAAGGTCTCAAACGCCGCGTTGAACGCCTTGAAGACATGGGCGAGGACGTAGTTCAATGGCCGGGCGACCGCGTAGCCGATCAGCCCGCCCGCCAAGCCGGTGACGACGAGGACGAGGTACGGCCACATCTTCGCGGAATGGGTCCGCCACTCTTGCGGGACGTGCGTCAGGATTCGTTCGGGCAGGATCGTCCAGCCGAAGTACGCCACGACGGCGGCCCCGATGCCGAAGTACGCGGCCTTGGGCAGCGGCTCGCTGTTCTGCTCGTCCCCCTTCTTCAGCAACATCGCACACAGGGCCGGGCTGAGGGTCAGGGAGTTGAACGCGGAGATCAGCGTGCTGATGGCGATGGTGACGGCGAACTGCCGGAAGAACTGGCCGATAATCCCGGAGATGAAGATGCACGGCACGAACACCGCCGCCAGCACCAACCCCACGGCGATGACCGGCCCGGCCACCTCGTCCATGGCCCGCGCGGTCGCGTCTTTTGGCGGCATCCCCGCGTCGATGTGGTGCTGGACGGCCTCGACGACGACGATGGCGTCGTCCACCACGATCCCCACGGCCAGCACCAGGCCGAAGAGCGTCAGGTTGTTCAGCGAGTAGCCGAAAATCGCCATCGCCCCGAACGTCCCGACGATGGCCACCGGCACGGCCGCCAGCGGGATGATCGCCGCCCGCCAGCTTTGCAGGAACAAGAGCATCACCGCCCCGACGAGGACGACCGCGTCGAACAGCGTCTTGAACACCTCGCGCACGGACTCGTCAATAAACGGCGTCGTGTCGTACACGATGGCGTAGTCCACCCCCTGCGGGAACTTGGCCTTCAGCTCCTCCATCTTCGCCCGCACGTCCTTAGCCGTTTCGATGGCGTTGGACCCCGGGAGCTGGTACACGTTCAAGGCGACGGACGGCTTGCCGTCCATCGTGCAGGACTGGTCGTACCCGGTCGCCCCGAGTTCCACGCGGGCCACGTCCCGCATGCGCACCACGCGGCCTTCGGCATCCGTCTTCAGGATCATCTCGGCGAACTGGCTCTCGTCCGCCAGCCGGCCCAGCGTGTTGATCGTGTACTGGAAACTCTGGCCGTTCGGGGCCGGCGGCTGGCCGATCTGCCCGGCGGCCACTTGGGCGTTCTGCTGCTCGATGGCGTGGACCACGTCCGACGCGGACAGGCTGCGGACGCGCATCTTCTCCGGGTCCAGCCACAGCCGCATGGAGTAGTCGCGCTGGCCGAGATAGGTGATGTCCCCCACGCCGGAGACGCGGGAGAGCTCGTCCCGCAGGTGGATGGTGGCGTGGTTGCTCAGGTACAAGTTGTCCCGCGAGTTGTCCGGGCTGAACAGGTTGATAATCATCAGCACGGTGGGGGACTTCTTCTTCACCGTCACCCCCCGGCGCTTCACGATGTCCGGCAGCACCGGCTGGGCGAGGTTCACGCGGTTCTGCACCAGCACCTGGGCGATGTTCAGGTCCGTGCCCGGCTTGAACGTCACCGTCAGCGTGTAGCTGCCGTCATTCGTCGAGCGGGAGGTCATGTACATCATGTCCTCCACGCCGTTGACCTGCTGCTCGATGGGGGCCGCCACCGTGTCCCCCACGGTGCGCGCGTTCCCGCCGGGGTACACGGCGGAGACTTCCACCGTCGGCGGCGTGATCTCCGGGTACTGGGCGACGGGCAGCGTGAACAAGGCGACCGTCCCCGCCAGCACCACGATGATGGAGAGGACGCTGGCGAAGATCGGGCGGTCGATGAAGAAGCGGGTGAACACGGGGGATCGCAGTGGTTAATGTTGGTTCCGGTTTTCGGCCTGAAGGGCCGATTATATAGCCCAGCCCGTGAGGGCTGACAGTTCATCACATCTTTGTCATTGACAAGTGGTATCGGATGAGGGGGTGGAGTCGGGCCCAGCCGCGCCAGAGCGTGATCCAGCCCGGGG
>JAYTTY010000343.1:0-6058 GCA_043744795.1 Zavarzinella sp.
GCCCGGGGTCGGCTTGAGCGCGTGCGTGTCGGCCGGATTTTCTCCCCCCCTTGGCAAGGGGGGGCCGGGGGGGGTCTCACCCGCGCGACCGCCGGAACCCACTTCAAATAAGGAGATTGCCCGCTCCGTCGATGAAAAGACCGTCACTACGGTGAACTGGTCGATGGGCACGCCGGCCAGCTTGACGGCGGCCGGCTGCGTGAGTTGCCGTTCGACCGACCGCTTCATGGCCCGCGCGCCCATCAGCGGGTCGTACCCGGCGTCGATCACTTGCTCGAACGCGGCGGGCGACACATTCAGAATGCAGCGGCGTTGCCGGAAGCCTTCGCGCTCCAAGACCTCAGTGACGATGCGCTCGGCGATTTGGCGCGTGTGGTCCCGGCTCAGGCGGCGGAACGGGATGACGCGGTCGAGGCGGTTGAAGAACTCCGGGCGGAAGAACGTCTCGGCCGCCCGCGTGTAGGAGGGGGCCGCTTTGTCCGCGACGTCGCCGAAGCCGACTTGGGCCTCGGCCTCGCGCACGCCCAAGTTCGACGTGAGGATGATGATGGCGTTCGTGAAGTCCGCCGTGCGGCCCAGCGAGTCCGTCAGCCGGCCCTCGCCCAGCACTTGCAGCAGCAGATCGAACACCTCGGGATCGGCCTTCTCGATCTCGTCCAGCAGCACGACGGCGAACGGCTGCCGGCGAATCGCGGCCGTCAGCAAACCCTCTGGCTGCCGGAACGTCCCGACGAGGCGGGCGGCCGAGCCGGGGTCGAGATACTCGTTCATGTCGAAGCGCAAGAGCCGGTCCGCGTCGGCGAACAGGTACTTGGCGACGGCCTTGGCGCACTCCGTCTTGCCCACGCCGGTCGGCCCGAGGAACAGGAACGCGGCCAGCGGGCGGTCGGGGTCGTTTAGCCGGGCCTTGGCGACGGCGATCACGTCCGCGGCCGCCTCCACGGCTTGCGGTTGGCCGATCACCTGCTTGCTGATGGCCTCGATGATCTTGTCCCGCTCCAACTTCTCCGACTTGTCGAGGAAGCTCTTGGCCAGCCCGCTCTGGGCCGCGAACTCGGCGAACACTTCCTCGCGGCCGATTGTGCGCTTGGGGTCGAACGGCGAGGCGATCACCGAGGCGGCCATGCGCGCGAGTCGGCTGACGAACGAGGTCGCCTCTTCCTGTTCCCCCTTCACGGCCAGCCGCGTCAACATGCGGGCGGCCTTGCCGGGGAAGGCGGTCGCCCGGTCGTAGCGGCGCTGCAAGTCGATGACGGCCGGCAGCACGTCGAGAGTAAAGCCGCAGGCGTGCTTGCCTTCCAAGCGCCGTTGGATGTTGACGAGCATCCGCAAATTCTCGTCGTCCTTCGGCTCCCGCACGGGCAGCACGTGGAACAAGTCCGCGAAACTGCGGTCGCGCTCTTGCAACACGCGCAGGGCTTCCGGGGTGATCTCCCCCAACACGCGAATGTCCCGGCGTTCGAGGTACGGCTTCAGCACCTGGGCCGCCGACAGCGTCGAATTGGCGGAGATGCCGGCGAGGAACAGGCCGACGAGGTCGTCGAAGTACAGGACGTGCCGGCGCTTCTTGGCGTGCTTCAAGATGGCCAACAGCCGGCCCTCCCACTGGCCGACGTAGCTCATGCCGGAGATGAGCCGTTGCGGCGAGATCAGCCAGACGTTCTCGCGGTTCACGAACGGCGAGGCTCGCTTGGCGACGCGGCGGAAGACGCACTCGTGGATCAGCGTCGTCTTGCCGGACTGCCGCGGCCCGACCAGTAACAGCGGCCGGCGCTCGGACGATTCCAACAGGTCGGCCAGTTCCGTCACCTCGGCGTCCCGCAGGACGGCCCGGTCGAGTTCGTCCGGGTACAGCCAGTCGAGGCAGCGGCCGACGCGGTGCAACTCGGCTTGGCCGTCCATGTCGTTGTCGCCGCCGATGTTGAGGAAGCGCAGGTCCAACTTCTTCGGCAGCGCCGCGGACACGGCCGCGGAGAGCCGCAGCACCTGCACCCACGCCTTGCCCTCGATGCCCTCCTTCTCGGGGTGGCAGTCTTCTTCGTCTTCGCGTTCCCTCTCCCGCCAGTGTTCGGTCAAGACTTCCGCGGCCCGCTCTTGCAGGTCGGCCGACCGGCCGATCTCGAACCACAACTCCGGGTGACTCGGCGTGAACGCGACGCGCCGGCCCATGTGCCGGAACACCACGAACAGGGCCTTCTCCTTGCCCTTGCGGCGGCGCAGGTCGATGTCGATGGTGAGCCGGTGCTGCGTGAGGGCGGGGGAAAACGCCCACATGCCGACGCCGTCGTGCCGGGGTTCCTTGCTGAGGCGTTCGATGGTCTTGGCGATGTCGCGGGCCAACTTGCTCATCAGCCGGTTTAAGTTGTCGTCCCGGCGCGTGACGGCGGGGGCGAACAGGCACTGGGCGACGTAGTGGCCCTTGACGCGGCGGTCCTGGGCGACGTAGACGGGGACGCGGAAGATCATGGGCGACTCCCGGGGCCGTCTTTGTTTAGCCGCGACGCGACGCTTTGGGAGTGGAGCGCGGGCCGGACGCGCAAAATCGCTTCCTGTCCGGCCGGCGATTGCGCGCGGGAAGGCCGCGCTCCACTCCGAAGCGTCGCGTCGCGGCTAAACGGCGATTGCCTTCCCCTCATTCCAGCACCAGTTGTTCGAGGGTCTTCTTCATGTGCCGCTCGGTCAGCGTGTCCAGCACGGGGCCGAGGTCGTCGTGCCACGGGAAGTTCTCGTCGAGCAGCAGGTCGGTCACGACGCCGCGGTCGCGCTTGTACACGCGGACGGGCGGGTGGTTGGCGAACGACCCGCGGCGGGTGACGCCCTCCGGGGGGATCAGGCCGGCGCTCGGGGTCCGCACTTGCACCAGCACGTCGGCGTCCCCCTTCTCGCCGGCGCCCGGGAATTTATGCACGCCCGCGTCCCGCTGGAAGCGCAGCAGCGTCCCCTCGGCCCGGACCCACAGGTGCAGGCCGACGTAGCGCGGGTTCCAATTCTTCTCGACGGTCGCCAGTTCCGTCCAGCGGTGGCACATCAGCGCTTTCAGCGGGCTGCCGTGCCGGTCTTCGATCAGGTAGCCGGACAGCTTGTCGTCCCCCCAGCGGTGCGTCAGCGGGTCTTTCGCGGAGCTGTGCCGGACCTTATTTGACCCCTCGAAGGCCGGGGCTTCGCCGGCCGGGACGGTCTCCAGCGTCCCGACGTTGAACTCGATCTTGTTCTCCGCCGCCACATGGACGTAGGCCTTGAACAGTTCCAGCAAGTGCGGCGTGTCCTGCCCGTACAGGGCCAAGTGGGTGACGCTCACCTCCTGGTGCGTGCGGGCGATGAACGAGAGCATCAACTCGTCCCACGCGGCCTTGAGCTTGCGGTACGGCTCCGCGTCCGGGGCGGCCGCGTCCGGCTTCGTGTGGAACCGCAGCAGGGCGTCTTCTTCCAGTTGGAACACGTCCACGCGCTGACTGGTGACGCGGCCGAGAACGTCCCGCAATTGCCCGAGTTCGGCCAGCTTCTGCTGCTCGGCCCCGCTGATCGGCTTCTGCTTGAGGTTCTTCGCCAGCACGCGCTTCTCGACCTGCTCCAACTGGTAGGCGTCGTTGGCCAGTTCCCGCAGCGTGGTGCTCTTCTCAAGGGCTTGGTGCATGCGGCGGAGGAGTTGCACCTCCCTCAATAGGTTGGTCGCGGCGGCGACGTGGGCCGGCGGGGTCGCCCCGTCGCTGAGGGCCTTCACGGCGGCGGACAGCTTGCCGTCCCGCACGGCGATCTTCACGTCCAGCCGGGCGGCGCCGGTGTGCCGGTTCAACTGGTGGGCCAGCGGGGCGAGGAGTTCCCGCTCCATCGCCCGCTTCAAGGGCCGGGCGCCGTAGCGCGGGTCAAAGCCCTTGGCGGCGAGTTCGGCAATGACGCCGTCGGCGGTGTCGATGCGGGCGTCGCGGAAGCGCACGCCGTCGCGGGCCAACACCTTGTCCCACTCGCGGGCGGCGATGTCGCGGATCGTGTCGGCGTCCAGCGGGGCGAACGGCACGAGGCGGTCGAGGCGGTTGAACATCTCGGGCCGCAGGAACTTCTCCACCTCGCGGACGAAGTGCTGCTTCGCCCCGCTCTGGTCCTGCTTGCTGGCCCCGAAGCCGGGCGTCCCCATCTGGAACGTCTCGGCCCCGAGGTTGGACGTGAGGATGATGACCGCGTTCCGGAAGTCCGCCAGCCGGCCGCCGGCGTCCGTCAGCCGGGCCTCGCCGAGCATTTGCAGCATCAGGTCTTGGAAACTCGGGTGGGCCTTCTCGAATTCGTCGAGCAGCAACACGCAGAACGGCTGCTCCCGCACTTTCGCCGTCAGCAGTCCCTCGCTGCCGAAGACCCCGCCGACGAGTCGGCGCACGGCGATGGGGTCGCCGAACTCGCTCATGTCAAAGCGCGTCAGCCGGTCTTTCGAGGCGAACAGGAACTCGGCGAGGGCCTTGGCCATCTCCGTCTTGCCCACGCCGGTCGGGCCGATGAACAGCAGCGAGGCGATGGGGCGGTTCGGCCGCGTCAGCCCGGCCTTGATGGTGGCGAGCAAGTCGGCGACCAAGTTCACGGCTTCCGTCTGGCCGATCACGCGCTTGCGGAACCACGCCCGCGTTTCTTCCGCGTCCAACGGCACGGCCGGGTCGAGCAGCACGCGCGGCAACCCCGTCTCGCGGGCGAAGGCGGTCAGCACATCGGGTTCTGAGACCGGCTCCGTGCGCCGGCCGTCGCGGCGAATGTTCTCCAGGAACCGCAGCGGGCGGCCGGGGATGGCCGAGTACGTCGCGTAGCGGCGGTGCAGCCGGTCGATGAGTTCGATGGCCGGCGGCGGGACGGCCCGCTTCAGCCCGTGCTTCTCGGCCGCGGTCTTGGTGAGGACGCGGACGCTCTTCGCGGCGTCCGGCTCTTCCATCTTCACTTGCCGGAAGGCGTCGATGAGCTGCGGGTCTTCCTTCTCGATCATCGGCACTTGCTCGGGCGTGCATTCCGCGACGCAGAGCAGTTCCCCGCGGGCGATGAACGGCCGCAGGAAGCCGGCGATGCCCGTCTGGTTGTGCTCGCTCTTGCCGACCTCCATCAGCTCCACGAGGTTGCCGATGTGCAGGATGCCGCGGGCCTTTGCCAACTCTCGCACCAGTTGCTGGCCGCGCTCCTGCCACATGCCGAACCCGGTCTGCCCGGCGACGATCTTGGCGCCGCTTGTCTGGTAGAACTTGGTCTCGCGCAGGGAGAACAACTCCCGCTGCCGGACCAACTCCCGCACGGCCGCCGTCTTGCCGACGCCGCTGGGGCCGATCAACAACAGGCTCGACGGCCGGTCGGCCGTCAGGGCGTCGGCGAGTTGCTCGACGGTGTCATCGACTTCGTACCCCGGCTTCAAGTCCATGTCGTTGAGCAACGTGGCGACTTGGGACAAAACTTTCGGCTGCTCGCCGTCCTTGGACTTTTCCTTCTGGCCGCGCTGCTTGAGCGTCGGGATCGGCGCGTCGATGGTTTGCCAGTCCACGCGGAACTTGATGCCGCGCTGCAGCCACACCAGTGGCTCCAACTTCGCGGCCGCCCCGGTGCGCCGCAGGGCCGCGACGGCTTCCCGCTCCAAGGTCTCTTGCAACTTCTCCCCAGGCGGGACAATCACCTCAATGCCCAGCATGGGGATGCGGGCCAAGGTCGCCTCGTCGCCGTGCTGCCAGGTGATGGCGGCGAACCGCAGTTTCACCGGGTTCTTCCAGAACGTGCTCCGGCGCGGCGGGTCCAGCTTCACCCACACCCAGCGCGGCTGCCCGGCGACGGCCAGCCGGCGGTGGTACAACTCCGTGGTGGGGAGCGTCTTCAGCGTCTCGGCGATGTTCTCGGTGAGGTGCCGGATGTTCTGCTCTCGCGTGTGCCCGAGCCGGGACAGCTCCGGGAAGAACAGACACTCGGAGAGGATCGCCCCGCCGTCGAGCCGGTGGTGCAGGAAGGCCAGCGGGAATTTGATCGGGTGGGCCATGCGGGGGGAGAGTTTGATGGTGATGAACACTTGCGGCCAACATCGCCCCGGGGTTCGCAAAGCCTCACCCAC
>JAYTTY010000344.1:0-6034 GCA_043744795.1 Zavarzinella sp.
CGGAAGAGAAATTTCTTCTCAGGTCTTCTCTGTGAAACTTTGTGTGACCTCTGTGCCTTTGTGGTTAATTTTGTCCACACGCCGCCCCGGCTCACTCGAACGGGTGCTTGGTTTCCTTCTTGTCGATGATCTCGTCGATCTTCGGCTCGCCGGTCATGGCGCGCTTGATGGCCAGCTTCACGGCCTCGTAGTTGTTCTTGTAGATCTTCGGCTTGCTGTCCGACTTCGGGTCGATGTACACGCCGCACACGATCACGAGGTCTTCGGCCAGGTGCTTGGCGATCACGCCTTCGGCGACCGAGTCCACGACGGCGCGGGCGACGGCGGCCTGCACCGGCCCGAACATGTCGATCACTTGCTTGCTGCCCTTGATGGTCACCTTCGTGATCATCACCGTGGCCGGCTTGCACACGATGTTGGGGCTGACGACGGCCAACAGGTTCGTGTGGCCGCTCGACTGGTTGGCCAGGGCGTTGGCGAAGGCGATGCCGACGGGGCCGTCCTTCGACCCGATCAGCAGGTCGATGTGGGACACGTTCGCGAGGTCCGACCCTTCAATCACCAACGCTTCGCCGATGAACATGGACATGGACAATCTCTCCGGGGGAAAGGGAAACACCGTTGGGGACTTCATATCGGGCGGGCGGGCAAAGTGAAGGATGAAGGGTGAAGGATGAAGGATGAAAGAAAACCAGGACCGTCGTGGGCGCCGTACAATATCGTGGTCACGTTCAGGGAAAATGACGTTATGACACAAGACAATTTCATGGCCGTGCTGGAGCGGCTCCGGACCACGCAACCGTTCCGAGTGTTCACCGTCGAGTTAATCGGCGGGCACCGATTTGAGATCGACCATCCGGGGGCGTTGATCGCGCGCGACGGCGTGGCGGTGTTCTTGGCCCCCGGCGGGGCGCCAGAATGGTTCGACCACGAAAGCGTCGTGCGCCTGTCCGGGACGGGGACGAACGCCGGGGCCGCCAACGACCCGTGACGTCTCGCCAAGCCGGCGCCATTACAGCCGAGTAGGTTCTCGCGCGGCCGGCCGCTATCCCGAACCCGTCGGATTGCCGGGAATTCGCCGAATCGGTCGCGCGCAATGGCAGACAATTTGGCAGACCTTCACAATTCGCCGCACTTCTTGGCAAAATCGGACGATCGGACACCGCTTGTCACCATTTCCCCTTGTCACCGCGACTCCTCGCCCCTCGTCCCTATCCCTCATCCCTTTCAAACGTACACTCAACCCCATGCGGTTCGACACGCTTGCCATCGTCGGGGCGGGGCTGCTCGGCGGGTCCGTGGGGCTGGCGGCGAAAGCCCGCGGCGTGTGCCGGCACGTCGTCGGCGTCGGCCGGAATGCGGCCACGCTGGCCCGCGCCAAAGACCTCGGCGTCCTCGACGAGTTCACCACGAATTTGGCCGCCGGCGTCGCGGCCGCGGATGTGGTCGTCGTCTGCTCCCCGGTGGACCTGATCGCCAAGCAATTGCTGGAAGCCGCCGCGGCCGTCAAGCCGGGCGCGCTTCTGACGGACGTGGGCAGCACCAAGGGGAACATCGTCCGCGACGTGGAGGCGCGCCGGCCGCCGGGCGTCTCGTTTGTCGGGGCGCACCCGCTGGCCGGGTCCGAAAAGCAGGGGGCCGAGTTCGCCAAGGCCGACCTGTTCGTCAACCGCGTCTGCGTGCTGACGCCGACCGCCAACACCGACGGCGCCGCCCTGGGGCGGGCCACGGAATTCTGGGAAGCGGTCGGCTGCACGGTCAAAATCCTCTCCCCCGAAGAACACGACTTGGCGCTGGCCACCACCAGCCACTTGCCGCACTTCATCGCCGCCCTGCTGGCCCGGCAATTGCCGGCCGCGTGGGTGCCGTTCACGGCCACCGGCTTCCGGGACGCCACCCGCATCGCGGCCGGCGACCCGCACCTGTGGGCGGCCATCGCCCGCGAGAACGCCCTGGCCGTCAGCCACGCGCTGGCCGCGTTCGCCGGGCAACTGGACAAGCTGCGGGACGCCGTGTTGAGTCAGAACGAGGACGACTTGGTCCTCCTGTTGGCCGAAGCGAAAAAGGTGCGCGATGCTCTGGGAAGTTGAAATCCGCCCGCTGGGCAAAGACGGCGAGCGGGAGCGGGTGTGCGACGAGTTCGACCTGCTCACGCATTCCGACCGCGGCGGCGACTGGGTGTCGTCCAGCTCGCGCGGCTACCTGCTCGAAGGCGAGTTCACCGACGACGAGGCCGGCCGCCTGACGCGGGAACTGCTCGTGGACACGGTGGTGGAAGAGTCCACGCTGAACCGCATCGACCACGTGTCGGCCACCTACAGCTTCACCGTGCTGCTCAAGCCCGGCGTGATGGACCCCGTGGCCGAGAGCGTCCTCGACGCCGCCCGCGATCTCGGCACCCCGCTGCTGGCCGTGCGCACGTTCCGCCGTTACTTCGGCCCGGAGAACATCCCCTCGGCCGACCGCGACCTGCTCTTCCGCAAGGTGTTGGCGAATGACGCCATCGAACAAGTCATCGTCGGCCCGCTGAAGGCCGAGCACCTCGCCCTCGGCAAGCCTTACAGCTTCAAGAAGACTGTCGTCCCGATTTTGAATCTCAAAGATGACGAGTTGGTGAAACTCAGCAAGGACGGGCAACTCGCCCTGAACCTGGACGAGATGAAGACGGTGCAGGCCCACTTCAAGGAGCAGGGCCGTGACCCGTCCGACGTGGAACTGGAATCGGTCGCCCAGACGTGGAGCGAGCACTGCTCCCACAAGACGCTCAAGGGGACCATCGACTACACGCTGATTTCCAACGGCGAGCGCAAGACGATCCGCTACGGCAACCTGTTGAAGGAAACCATCTTCGGGGCGACGCAGGAACTGCGCAAGCGCTTCGGCGCCGACGACTGGTGCGTCAGCGTGTTCGCGGACAACGCCGGCGTCGTGACCTTTGACGAGAATTTCCACGCCTGCATTAAGGTGGAGACGCACAACCACCCGTCGGCCATCGAACCGTACGGCGGCGCCAACACCGGCCTCGGCGGCGTGATCCGCGACCCGCTCGGCACCGGCCTCGGGGCCAAGCCGATCTGCAACACGGACGTGTTCTGCTTCGCCAACCCGGACTTCCCGCCGGACGAGCTTCCCGCCGGCGTGATCCACCCCCGCCGCACGATGATCGGCGTCGTCTCCGGCGTGCGCGACTACGGCAACCGCATGGGCATCCCCACGGTGAACGGCGCGATTGTCTTCGACGAGCGCTACCTGGCCAACCCGCTGGTCTTCTGCGGCACGCTCGGCATCATCCCCGTGGGCAAGATCGAGAAGGCCGCCAAGCCGGGGGACCACATCGTCGCCGTCGGCGGCCGCACCGGGCGGGACGGCATCCACGGGGCGACGTTTTCGTCACTGGAACTGACCCACGAGTCGGAATCCGTCAGCGGCGGGGCCGTGCAGATCGGCAACGCCATCGCGGAAAAGAAGGTGCTGGACGTGATCTTGCAGGCCCGCGACCGCGGCCTGTACACGGCCATCACCGACTGCGGGGCCGGCGGCTTCTCCTCGGCCGTCGGCGAGATGGGCGCCGACCTCGGGGCCAGCGTTCAACTCGACAAGTGCCCGCTGAAATACGCCGGCCTGAGCTACACGGAAATCTGGATCTCCGAATCGCAAGAGCGCATGGTTCTGTCCGTCCCGCCGAAGGACTGGCCCGAGTTGCACGCCCTCTGCGCCGGCGAAGGCGTCGAAGCCGCCATCATCGGCACGTTCGAAGCCACCGGCCGGTTGAAGCTGAGTTACAACGGGGAGCCAGTCGGCGACGTGGCGATGCACTTTCTGCACGACGGCCGGCCCAACACGGCCAAGGTCGCCGAGTACGAAGTGAAGCCGGCCGCGCCGGCCAGCGGCGGCACGGCCATGCCGGCCGCGGACGCCCTGCTGAAAATCCTCGGCAGCTACTCCGTCTGCTCCAAGGAATGGGTGATCCGGCAATACGACCATGAAGTGCAGGGCGGCAGCGTGATCAAGCCGCTGACCGGCGTGATGAACGACGGCCCGTCCGACGCCGCCGTGGTGATGCCCGTCTTGGGGTCGATGAAGGGCTTGGCCGTCGCGTGTGGAATCAATCCCCGCTACGGCGACCTCGACCCGTACCACATGGCCGCGACCGCGATTGATGAGGCCGTGCGCAACGTCGTCGCCGTCGGCGGCAACCCGAGTCGCACCGCCATCCTCGACAACTTCTGCTGGGGCAACGTCAACGACCCGGCGATTCTCGGCTCCCTGGTCCGCACGTCGGAAGCGTGCCGGGACGTAGCGCTCGCCTTCGGCACCCCGTTCGTCAGCGGCAAGGACTCGCTGAACAACCAGTACACCAGTTCCGACCGCAAAATCTCCATCCCCGGCACGCTGCTGGTCACGGCGATGGCCCATGTGAATGACGTGCGCCAGTGCGTGACGATGGACTTAAAGGAAGCCGGCAACGAACTGTACTTGGTGGGCACGACGAAGAACGAACTCGGCGGCTCCCATTACTACATGGTGACGGGCACGACCGGCGGCCAAGTCCCGACGGTGGACGTGGCGACCGCCCCGCGCATCTTCGCCGCGATGCACACGGCGATCACGCAAGGCTTGGTCCGCGCCTGCCACGACCTGAGCGAAGGCGGCTTCGCCGTCGCCGCCGCCGAGATGGCCTTCGCCGGCGGCCTCGGCGCCGACATCACCGATTTGAAGAACGCCGCCCCCGCCTTGGACGACACCGCCCGCCTGTTCAGCGAATCGGCCACGCGGTTTTTAGTGGAAGTGAAACCCGCCAACGCCGCCGCGCTGAAGAAGCATTTCGACGGGTTGCCGCTCGTTAAGGTGGGCGTCACCGTCAAAGAGCCGCGGTTGCGAATCGCCGGGGCCGACGGCGAATGGGTCGTGTGGACGAAGCTGGACCACTTGAAGGAAGCGTGGCAAAAGCCGCTGCGGTGGTGAGGCGAACTCGCCGCCGCGGGTGAAGTTGTTGTCTTGGCTCGCCAAAACCGGCGCCCGTCTGGTAAAGTGCTGAGAGACGCCCGGAGACGCCGATGACCCGCACGGAACCGCCGCTGACCGAACTGTATTTGGAAGACGAGGTGGCGTGGCTCGACGCGATGGTGGACCGCCTACGCGCCGAGGATTACACGGATATCGACTACGCCAGCCTGACGGAGTTCCTGACCGACATGGCCATCAGCGAACGCCGAGAAGTCGTCAACCGATTGCGAATCTTGCTGGCCCACGTTTTGAAATGGCTGCATCAGCCGGGCCGCCGGACCGGCGGGTGGCATGCCACGATTCTCGAACAGCAATATCAACTGTCCGGCCACGTCGGCCGCGGCGTCCTGCGGAACCACGCCGCGGCGTCATTGGCCGATTGCTATGCGGCCGCCGTCAAACTCGCCGCCGCCGAGACCGGGCTGCCGGCCGAAGCGTTCCCGGCCGCGTGCGAATACTCGCTGAATGAACTGCTGGCGTTCGACCCGGCGGCGTAGGCGGCGTGAATTGATTTGGGGAGCCGACGCTGTCAGGTAAAGTGCTGAGAGACGCCCGGAGACGCCGATGACCCGCACGGAACCGCCGCTCACCGAGTTGTACCTCGAAGACGAGCTGGCATGGCTCGACACAATGGTAGACCGCCTGCGCGCCGGGGCCTACGCCGACCTTGACTACGCCAGCCTGACGGAGTTCCTGACCGACATGGCCATCAGCGAACGCCGGGAAGTGGAAAACCGTCTGATGGTCTTGCTGGCCCACGTCTTGAAATGGCGGTACCAGCCGGACCGCCGGAGCGGGGGGTGGCACGCCACGATCCTCGAACAGCAGTTCCAATTATCCCGTCACGTCGGCCGCGGCGTCCTGCGGAACCACGCCAAGGCCTCGCTGGCCGACTGCTACGCCGACGCCGTCAAAATCGCCGCCGCCGAGACTTAGGATCACGAATTTATTAACTGTCCCATTTGGTCGGAATCGTGCGGGATGGCACGATAGTTCCAGGCGGGGAGTTCTTCGTCGAAGCGGATTT
>JAYTTY010000345.1:0-1569 GCA_043744795.1 Zavarzinella sp.
ATCCCCACGGGAGTAAGTCTTACTCCCGTGGGGATGAACCCCACGGCTCGTCCATTTTCGTTTCGCATCACTTAGCCTGAATCCTCACCGGTCCCTTCATCGCCCCCATCCGCATGCCGCCGAACAGGAACAGCGAAGTCGGGCCGCCGAAGCTGCCGAACTGGACGCTGTAGCCCAGTGTGATGTGCAATTTGTCCCCACCGGTGACGGCCAAGGTCGTCCCGGCCGTGCGGTCGTTCTTCTCCATCGCACTGAGCATCGCTTTCATCGACCCCCCCGGCCCGTGGTCGTCGTCGCCGCCCAGTTCATTGCCGAACAACGGCAGTTTCTTCATCAGCCCGGCGGTGCGCTTGGTGTTGCCGGAACTGTCGAACGCGGCGGCCGGGGCCGGCTTGAGGGCGGCGGTATCCGCGAGGGCCTTTTTGGCGTCCGGGCCGTAGGCGGCGTAGACCGCCGTCTTGCCGACGCCCACGTACACAGTCTGGTCTTTGCCGAAGAACTTCTGGACTTCCTCCGGGGCGTCGGGGATGTGAATTTCATGGAGGTTCAATGCGCCGACTTTCCCGGCGTCGAGTTTGATCATTTTCTTCGCTTCTTCTGGGGCGACGGCCAACGCCGTCTTGAGGGCCTTTTCCAAGTCGGCCGTCTCCTGACAGTGAGCCGCCCCGACGGCCGTGTAATGGCCGTCTTTGTTGGGTCCGCGGAGCACTAAGCCGAGGTCCATCTCCCCGGTCTTCAGCGTCGCCCGAAGCGACTTGAAGGCCGTCTCGGTGAGCGCGACCGCTTCCGGCGGGGCGCCTCTCGCCACTTGGGCGACGGCCGCCTTCTCCCCGAGGGCCAACAACTTCACCAAGGCGTCCTGCACGTCTTCGTGGAACAGCGGGGCGGACAGCAGCATCCACTGCACGGCGTCCTTCGTGACCAAGCCGGCGAAGGCGTTCTTGGACGGTTCCCGGCGGGCGATGGCGGCGGCGAGGGCCGTCTTCGGCAGGGCTTCCAACGCGATGTCCAACTTGATGTCGGCCGTCTTCGGGTCGCCGTCGAGCCGGAGGGTCAGTTCCTTCCCTTGGTCGGCGAGTTGCCGCAGCCAGCGCAGGCCGAGGGATTGCAGGACGGAGACGACTTCCTTGGTCTCCGCGTCTTGGATGCCCTCCTTGCCTTGGTCGATCAGCTCGCCGAGGTTGGCGACCAGAAACTTCTTGAGTTCCGGCGGCATCCGGTCAAACTTCAAGGTGAGGACGGCCGGGGACTTGTCCTTCTTGTTGAGGACATCTTTCGGGGCGAGGATCGCCTTCGCCGCGAGCGCGTCGGCCCCGCCGAAGCTGAAATAGGCGTACCCCTCGTGAAACTTCAGGTGAATTGGCAACGGTAAGCCCGGCCCGGCGCCGACGGCCGCGACGCCGTCCGCGTCCGGCTTCTCCGGCATCAGGTGCATCGTCTCCAGTTGCTTCAACAGTTGCGGCTCGTCCTTCACCGGAACCATGATGACCAGACGGCATTTATGGATGTCGGCGTCCGCGAGGCCGTACACGGCGAACGGCTTGGCCGGGTTGATGCCGGGGGCGATGT
>JAYTTY010000346.1:0-5991 GCA_043744795.1 Zavarzinella sp.
CGCCTCTGACCGGGTCACCCCAACGCTTCGGAAATCACGTCCCCGTACGGCAGCAGCGGGTTGGGCCGGTTCTGGCGGTCGATGAGCATCGTGTGCGAGTCGAAGCCGCAGAGGTGGTAGACGGTGGCCAGCACGTCCTTGGCGGTCAGCGGGCGATCAACCACGTCGCCGCCGATGCTGTCGGTCTTGCCGACGACGCGGCCGCGGGCGACGCCGGCCCCGGCCATCAGGTTCGTGTACGCCCGGCCCCAGTGGCCGCGGCCGTCGCCTTCCAATTTCGGCGTCCGGCCCATTTCGCACAGCACCAACACCAGCGTGTCGGCCAACATTCCCCGGTCGTCTAAGTCGGCGATCAGGCTGGAGAACGCCCGGTCGAAGCCGGGGAGCAGTTCGTTCTTCATGCGGCTCTTGTGGTCGACGTGCGTGTCCCAGCCGCTGTTGAGTTGGCCGAACTCGTCCCAGATCACCGTCACGAACCGGCAGCCGGCCTCGACTAGGCGGCGGGCCTGCAACGCCCCCTGGCCGAAGAGCGTCATGCCGTACCGCTCGCGCAGGCGCACGGCCTCGGCGTCGAGGTCCAACGCGGTGCGGATGCGCGGGGACTGCAACAGGCCGAAGGCTTGCCCGCGGACTTGGTCGAACTGCCGGACGGCCGCGCTGGCGTCCGCCTGTCGGCTGGCGCCGTCGAACTGTTCCAACAGCGACCGCCGGCCGTTGAGCTTGTCGAGCGTCATGCCGGCGGCCGGCTCGGTGCCGGGGGCGATCTCGAAACGGCTGTCGGGCGTGAGGCCGAGATACGGGTCGCGGAACTCCTCGGCCGGCCCGTTGGTGGCCCGCGTCACCGTCTTGGTGGCCGTCCCCTTGAAGTTGCCCCACACCGGGTCGAACGCGTTGCCCAAGTATGAGGCGTGCGGCCGGGCGTACATGGCCGCCTTCCGCTGCGTGCTGAGAACCCACGGCAGGATCACGTTGTCCGGCACCGCCCCCGCCGGCTTGGCCCCGTCCCGCTGCTGCGTGAGGTGGGCGAAGATCGACCCCGCGAACGGCGAATGCCCCGGGTGCCGCAACGTCTCTTCCAGCGGGATCGACCCGGCCGGCAACCCCGTCGTCGCCCACTGCATCCCGTGAAAGTTCCAGACGTGGTGCAGCGACCGCAGCACGGTGACTTTATCCATCACCTTCGCCGTCTCGGGCAGGTATTCGCAAACATCGCACCCCGGCAACGCGGACCGGATCGTCTTGAACTCCCCGCGCACCTCGGCCGGAGCCCCCGGCTTCATGTCAAAGGTTTCGATGTGGCTTGGCCCGCCGAACGGGTACAGCAGGATGACATTCTTCGCCGACCCGAACCCACTCGCCGCCGCCGGCTTGGCTGTGCTTTGACTGGATGGCAACAACCCGCCAAACCCCGCGGCGCTGGCGAGCAGCCAATCACGCCGGGTCAACCCGTCGCACAGCCGCTTGCGGGAGCCGAGGATGCGGAGCATGGGGAAGCCTTGGGTACAGTTTGGGTCAGGCAGACGTTTCCAATCGTCGCGAAAGGCGATGATAAAAATACATCAAAACAGAGTCAGGAGGATACCCAGTTGATGTTGCTGCGGTACCAGGCGATCAATGCAGGATCACACTTTGCCCACTCATCGACAATGTTATGAGGAGCCCAAAGCCGTGTTCCGCACGCAGGGCATTGACTTAAAAAGATCACGCCACATCGCGATCCCGCTTTTCCATTTCCTTCATCCGTTGCAAGCGTAAAGACGGCGGCATCGACTTGCTCAATGCTTGGCGTGAACGGTGCCCCGCAATGGGCGCACCGCCCCAATTGTCCTTGAAACGGGTCGTCGAACTCCGGGGTGTCAGTCAGCATCAAATATCGTTTGCTTCCTCGTCGTCGGCCAGTAGCCCATCCAAGTCATGTCCAAAATCTGCTGAGAACACATCACGCGGCAGCATAGTCTCGGCCGCCGCCTGTTTGCGGGCCTCCGCATAGGCTTCGGCCAGCACGCTGTCCGCATGGTTGTACAGCGTGCCGCTCTCGACGAGCTTGCGGAGTTCCCGCCGTTGTTCGAGGATCGTCCCCAGCCACGACTCGCCGCGGCGGTCGGCTTGATGTTCCCATTTCAGCAGGTGTGTCAGGAGAACTACGAGGCGGCTGAACACTTCCCGCCGGTCTCGCTTGGCCATGGAAGACAGGTACTCGCTCAGGTTCCGGTGGTCCATTTCCGACAGGCGGCCCGCGGCGGCGAGGGCCGACATGGCTTCGAGCCACGCCGTCTCGTCCTGCTCGTAGAGAACGTCCAGCGGCAACGGGGCTGCAATCACCATCACGTTACGCCCAACCTCTCGCGTGGAATCGATCACCCTAAATGTACTTGATCGGGTCGCCAATCTCAATCGCTTCCCCCCCCGGCGTCGCGTAAACTGTCCCGGGGGGAGGCCCGGCCATGCACGCGACGTCGGCGAGTTTGTTGGGGAGGATGAAGGACGGCCAGGACGACGCCTGGGGCCGGCTCGTGGACTTGTACACGCCGCTGATCCACCGCTGGCTGACGCGGCAGGGCGTGCGGGCCGACGACGCGCAGGACTTGGCCCAGGACGTGTTGGCTGTCGTGGTGCGGCGGTTCCCGGAGTTTCGGCACAACCAGCGGGTCGGGGCGTTCCGGGCGTGGCTGCGGACCATCACCGTCAACCGCGTGCGCGAGTTCTGGCGGGCCAAGAAGATCACGCCCGCGGCCCACGGCGGGACGGACTTCGGCGGCCTCCTCGACCAGTTGGAAGACTCCGACAACCCCCTGAGCCAGGAGTGGGACCGCGAACACGATCTGTACGTGACGCGGCGCCTGTTGGCGATGTTGGAGCCACAATTCGAGCCGAAGACGTGGAAAGCCTTCCAGGGGTTCGTGCTGGAAGACCGCCCGGCCGCGGACGTGGCGGCCACCCAGACGGCGAGGAGAAGCCAGATCCAAAGTTTCAAGCGGTCGGGTGCGTCTGGCATGACTGGATTGATCCCTGTCATTGTTGCGGGTCGGGGCGTTGCCACTCCACCGAGCCGTGCGCCGATGCGTTGGCCCGGGCGAAGGCGGGGAAATGCCCCGGCGCTATTTTTCCATCTCGTACGACTTCGTCGCGTCCCAAAACTTGAACATACTGCCGTCGGCCGTGGCGAGCCGCTTGCCGTCCGAACTGACGGCGAGCGCTTGGACGCCGCCGAAGTGGCCGGTCAGCATCGCCGTCTCCCGGCCCGTCGCCACGTCCCGCACCCGGACGGTCTTGTCGGAGCCGCCGGAGATCAGCCGGCGGCCGTCCGGGGTGAAGCCGACCGTGTGCACCCAGCGGTGTGGCCGTCGAGGCGCAGGGCCGTCCCGCCGCCGAAGAAAACCGCGGGAATGATCGGGCGGCTGATCGGAGCCACTGTCGGCCGTCTGCGTCAAAAACTGCTCGGCGACGCGACCGAGTAACAGTTTCGGGATGAGTGACTGGCCCGTGTGGACTTGTCGGCGCCAACTCATTGCGATTCGCAAGGCCGCTGAATTCGGGATTTACCTTTTTTGGCCGCCCCACGCCACGCCCACGCACTTCACCATCGCCATCGCCACCAGCGTGACGATGGACGTGATCACGAACAGCACCAGGACCAAGTTGTAGGACGTGAGTTGCCGGTTCCAGATCATCAGCGAGCCGGCGCTCAGGGTCGTGGACATCACGAATAGCATGGGCGGCACGGTGACGATGGCGTACTTGCCGCGGCCGGCGTTCACCAGCCACGTCGTCACGAGGGCGAGGGCCAACACGGCCAAGAGTTGGTTGGCGATGCCGAACATGGGCCAGATCGTACTGACGTGGCCGGTCCACACCAGCGCGCCCCAGCCGATGGTCACGATGGCCGTCGCCAGCAGGGCGGCGGGCATGTGGTCGGTGCGGCCGAGGGTGGGGTGGATTTTGCCCAGGGCCTCCTGACACAAGTAGCGGGCGATGCGGGTGCCGGCGTCGATGGTCGTCAGGATGAACAGGGCCTCGAACATGATGGCGAAGTGGTACCAATACTTCATCCACGCCTTGGTCTGGTCGTCCGCGAATGTAAACGCATCGGTGAGGATGGTCGCCATGCTCACCGCCAGTGTGACGGCCCCGCCGGTGCGGCCGCGCAGCGACTCGCCGCCGACGTTCTCTTCCACCTGGGCCAAGTTCAACTGGTGCAGGTCGCGGGCGCCGGCGGCGTGCATCCGGTCGCGGGCGGCCGGCTCGCCGTTGAGGTCGGCGTACATGCCGTCGAGTTGCTTCTGATACTTGGGCACGTCATCGATCTTGACGTTGATCGCGTAATATAACTCCGGCGGCATCGACGCGGCCGCGATCAGGGCGACCACGCCGACCAAGCCTTCCAGCAGCATCGCCCCGTAGCCGATGGTGCGGATGTGCGACTCCTTCTCGATCATCTTCGGCGTCGTCCCGGAGGAGACGAGCGAGTGGAACCCCGAGACGGCCCCGCACATGACGCAGATGAACACGAACGGGAAGATGCCGCCGGCCTTGAACGTCGGCCCGCCGTCCGCGAACGTGTGGTTGATCGGCGGATGCAGCAGTGTCGGGTTGGCGACGATGACGCCGAGGACGAGCAGGGCCAGCGTGCCAATCTTCATGAAACTGGAGATGTAGTCCCGCGGCGTCAGCAACACCCACACCGGCAGAACGGCCGCCACGAACCCGTAGCCGCACAACACCAAGATGGTGTTCTCCCGCGTGAGGGAGAAATACTTTTCCAATGGCGACCCAGGAATGTACGCCCCCAGCACGACCGCCCCGAGCGTCAGCGCCCCGCCGATTAGCGACGCTTCCACGACGCGCCCCTTGCGGAAGCGGTACATGTACCATCCGACGAAGAGGGCGATCGGGATGGTGCAGGCGATGGTAAACGTCCCCCACGAACTGCCGGGGACGACTTGGACGCTACCGGCGGGGAGGTCATATTGCACTGGCTTGTCGCGCACTTCCGGTCCCCGAAACTCTGGCGAGCTGAAAAATCGTTCTATTTCAACTGTCGTGACAGCCAACCTGTCAGGCAGACGCACTCGGAAACCTTCCGACCGTAGTGACTCCTGTTCGCCAGGCGTATAGCGGACGAAACACCCGGGCGGGAATTGCACCTCTATCTTGCCCCCCGGTAAATCAAGAACAATCTCCTTGCTTTCGGTCGGCAATCGTACCGTCATCCCCGCCGGCAACTTTGCCTCTTCCCCACCCAACGCACTGACGACGATGATGGCCAAGCCCGCGAGGGCGATGACCACGATGGCCATGATTGCCAGTGAGGCGATGACGGACGCCTGCTTCCCCAACTCGACGCGGGCCAGCTCCGCGAGGGACTTGCCGCCGCGGCGCACGGACGCGGCCATCACCAGCATGTCCTGCACCGCCCCGGCGAGGCACACGCCGACGAGCAGCCACAGCAGGCCGGGGGCGTAGCCGTACTGCATCGCCACGATGGGGCCGATCAGCGGCCCGGCCCCGGAGATGGCGGCGAAATGGTGGCCGAACAGCACCCACTTGTTGGTCGGGTGGTAGTTGGCCCCGTCGTTGAACTGGTGCGCCGGCGTGACGCGGGAATCGTCCAACACCGCCACCTTGGCGGCGAGGAAGGCCGAGTAGTAGCGGTACGCGATGGCCAAGATGCACAGCACGCCGACCATCACCGGCATGGCCTTGAGCAGGGTCCGGCCGCTGGCTTCATCGACTTCGTAAAAGGCGTTGGCAAGGAGGGGGAGCATGGCGGGGAAATATCCGTGCGGGCCGGGTGGGGTCAATCTATCAGATGAACCCCCGTTTAGCCGCGACGCGGAGTCTTCGGAGCGGAGCGCGGGCCGGAGCCGGAAATCGGGCTTGCCGCCAACCTAACCCCCCGGCCCCCTTCCCGAGGACGGGAAGGGGGAGCAAGCGAGTTTGAGTCTGATCCACAATGCTACTGTCCCACCGGGCAGTTACATTTACCCACTT
>JAYTTY010000347.1:0-5984 GCA_043744795.1 Zavarzinella sp.
GGCGAAGCATCGTCGCTTTTCGCTCCGCGAAAAGTCCGGCTCCCCGCCCGAGGGGCCGGTCACCCCTGGGGCGAAGGCCTACCTTTTCGCGGAGCGAAAAGCGACGATGCTTCGCCCGGCCTCATGTTTCCGATCACGCTCAATCATTGTTGAAACCGCGTCACCCTTGCCGAGCCGTCTTCCAGCTCGAACTTGTACCCGTCGGGGAAGGCTTCGGCGAACTCCTCTTGGTGGGACACCAAGAGGATGCACTCCAAGTGGCCCTTCAAATTCTGCAACTCTTGGATCATCACTTGGCGGCCGTTGCGGTCGAGGCAGCCGAAGCCTTCGTCGATGATGACGCTCTCGATGGGGCGGTGCTGCTTGCTGGCGTACTGGCCGATGGCGAGGGCCAAGCTCACGGCGATGCGAAAGCGTTGGCTGCCGCTGAGGAACGTGACGTTGATCGGGGCGCCGCCGGTCTGGCGGTTGTACGCCTCCAGGTCGAGGGCGGTGTCGGCGCCGGCGCCGTCCTTGCCGGGGGCGAGTTTCATGAACAGTTGCCCGCCGGAGAGGCGGTCGAGGATGGCGTTGGCGTGCGAGACGATCTGCTTCTCGGCCGTCCGCAACAGGTGCAGTTGCAGGCGGTCCTTGCCGAGCAACTCGGCGAGGAGTTTTGTTCCCTTCAACTCCTGATCTTTCGCCTTGAGGTTCTCGGCCAAGAAACGGCGCTGCTCGCGGTGGCGGTCCAGAATCGCCCGGTGCTCGCGGGCTTCTTGCAAGTCGCCGGCTCTCGATTTGGCGGTTTGTTTGGCGGCGGTCAGTTCCTTGCGCACGTCGTCGGGCGCGCGGCGGGCCTCTTCGGGGATGGCGTCCGCTTGGGCGGCCACGGTGTCGATGTCCTGCTTGAGGTTGTCCCGCTCGGCCCGCACTTTGGCGAGGTCGTCGTACTTCGCCTCGATGCGGTCGGCGACCAGTTGGTCGTGTTCCCCCTTCCAGCGGCTCTGCTCGGCGAAGCCGGCCTTCTGGGCTTGGGCGCGCCACGCCTCGGGGATTTGGTTCACGGCTCGCTCGATGGCGTCGTGGAAGCCGGATTGGGACGACTCTTCCGCGGCCCGTTTGGCCTTGATGTCCGCGAGGCCCGCCTGATTCGCCGTCGTCTCTTTGGCGAGGCGGTCGAGATCCAGTTCCCCCTTCTTGATGTCGGCCTTCGCCCCGACGAGGACGGACTGGGCGCCGCTCTCGTCGGCTTTCAACGTCGTTTCCCGTTGCCGCAGTTTGGTCGGGTCGCCGGGGGGGAGCGTCTGCTTCACTTGCTCGATCTGCTGGCGCGTCGAGTCGATGTCGCCGTGCAGCTTGTCCAGCCGGGCGAGATTGGCGCGGGCTTGGGCGAGTGATGTCTTCGCCGCCTCGGCCTCGCCGGCTTCGCGCTTCAGCGCCTTCAAGTCGTCCGCGGTCGGCCACGTCGTCGCGGCCCAATCGTCCGGCGGCGTGGGCGACACGAGTTTGCGCTGCGGGTCCGGCAAGGTCGCATACGCCGAGCGGCACGCTTCCGTTTGCTGCTCGACGGCCTTGTCCAGCGACTTCAGTTCCGTGTTGGCTTCGCTGAGGTGGTCGCGCAGTTTCTGCAATTCGTCCATCAAGACGGCGTGGGCGGCCTTCGCTTCTTGCTCGGCGGCCTTCGCCTCGGCCTGGGTGTCGCTGGCGGCGCGGAAGACGGCGACGGCATCCTTCAACTCGGCCTTGCGCTTGTCCTGCTCCAAGTGGAAGTGGGCGGCCGTCAGCGGTTGGCCGCAGGCCCGGCACAACTTCGCCCCGTCGAGTTGGGCGAACTCATCGACGCCCTTCTTGGCGTCTTGTTGCCGGGTGCGGGCGGCGGTCGCCTCGTCGTCGGCCTTGGCCCGAACCTCCGTCGCCTCGTCCAGTTTCCGCTTGGCGTCGTCGTGGGCCTTGCGAGTCTTCAGCCCCTTCTCGGTGGTCACTTTCTGGGCGGCCGCGACTTCGGCCCGGCGCGTCACGGACTCGTGCAGTAGCTTCCGCTGTCGGGCGAACGACTCCACGAGCGGGATGCCGAGGGCCAAGCGTTGCAGCGCGTCGGCCTTCGCTTCCAGCGCGTCGGCTTGGTCGCGCGTCACGCGCGGGAGTTGGTCGATCTCCTTTTGAAACTGCTCCAGCCGGGCCGTCTGCTGTTCGTAGACGCGGACTTGGGCGAGGTGGCCGGTGAGTTCCCGCAGTTCGTCGATGAGCTTCGCCGACTCGGCTTCCGTCTTCGTGACCTTCTCTTGAAGGAGCTTTCGCTTCTTGCGGACGGCGTCCGCGTCCGCCTCCAGTTTCGCGGCCCGCGCCTCGGCCATCTCCAAGTCGTCGGCCAACTTCTTGGCCCGCGCGACCGACTCTTCCATCGCCCGCTGCTTGGCCTGCACCGTCAGCACATGGGGGATGACTTCCTTGAGTTCGCGCAGCCGGAGGTACGCCTTCTCGATCTTGTCCGCGTCCGCGAGGGTGGCCTGGAACTTCGCCGACTTGGCCTGCAACTCGGCCTGCCGCTTGCGCAGGTCGGCCCACTTCATCGCCGTGTATTCCAGCTCTTTGAGTCGTTCGACGGCGGCCTCAGCCTCGCGGACAGTGTCCTCGGCCTCGGCGATGCGGTTCTCGGCGGCGACCCACTCGATCTCGACCACTTCCGGCACGCCCTGCAACTGGCCGGCGGTCGCCTCCTGCTCGGCCTTGGCCTTCTTGCGCGACTCGTCGGCCTTGGCGTGGAGGCCGATAAAGCGGTCCATGTCCACGATGCCGGACAGGACTTTCGCCCGCTCGCCCGGCTTGGCGTCCAGCAGCTTCTCCGCGTGCCCCTGCCGCAGCAGCACGCTGGACGTGAAGATGTCGTAGGTCAGGCCGACGTGCTCATCGACCCACTTCTTGAACCCGGCCGCCAAGTTCGTGTCCGGCACGGCCGCCCACGCCCCGCCGCCCCCGTCGGCCGGGCGCCATTCGCTGATTTGCTGCGTGCCGCTGCCGCCGCCCTTGTTGTCCCGGCGGTACGTGCGGCGAATCTGGTAGAGGGTCTTCTGGAGTTCAAAGTCGAACTCGACGGCAAGGGACTTGGCGTCCTTGTTGATGAGGTCCACGGCGCTGGACGACCCGCCGCGGTGGCTGTTGAACAGCGCGTAGGTAACCGCGTCGAAGATGGACGACTTGCCGCTGCCGTTGAGGCCGGCGAGCATCCACAGGCTCGACCCGTCGAAGCGGACCTCCTGCTCGTCCTTGTAGCAGAGGAAGCCGCCGAGCCGCACGCGCTTCGGGATCATGGGACGCCTTTGCAATCAAGACTTTTTTTAGCCGCGGATGAACACGGATCAGCACGGATCACACCAAAACCGAAAATCAGATAAGACGGATGAAAGGCACGGAAAACCACTGAGTGAAATCAAGCTCGAATAAACAGCGCGCGGCGGCGTTTTGTCGCGGTGTTTATCCGGTTCTCATCCGTCTTTGTCTTTCGTCCGAATCCGTGTCTGATCCGTGTTCATCCGTGGCTAAAACTCTTCCGTCTTTCGCTGTCATTCAACCCGTCACCTCGCGGAACAGCTTGTCCAGCCGCCCGAAAACATCCGCCCGTTCTTCGGCCGTGTGGTTCAACAGTTCTTGCTTCACGTACTCGCGGACGGTCTCCTCGAAGCTGGCCCCTCTCGGCGTGTTCTCCTCGGTGGCCAGGCGGTCGGTCAGGTCGCCGGCCTCGCGCCAGTCGCGGGCGTACCAGCGGGGGAACATCTTGTCCAACTCGGTGAGGAGTTCCTCCAAGGAGTCGGTGCCGGCGGTGTACTTGATGGTGATGTTCACCAAGTCGTCGCACGGGTCCGGGTAGCGGTCCCGCAGCACTTCCATGTTGGCCGTCGGCCGGTCCAGTTTGATCTCGACGATCGGCGTCGCGGGCAACGGCAACAACTCCGGCGGGCCGGCCAGCCCGGCCTCGGTCACGTCGAACAGGACCACGCTCTTGTGGTCGTCGGCCTCGCCCAAGTCCATCTTCTCGATGCTGCCGGAGTAGCGCATGTTCTCGCGGCCGCCAAGGCTCTGGGCTTTGTGGACGTGCCCGAGCGCGACGTAGGCGAACTCTTCCGGCAAGTCCTCGGGCCGGAACACCACGTCCTCCTGCTCCGAGATGCGGAACAGCGTGGGGCCGACGCTGGCCCCGTGGACGTTGATGTGCGCCCCGAGAACCGTGGGCAGCCGGCGGTCGAACCGCTCGTGGCCCTGGATTCTACGCAACTCCGCAAGGAACGCTTCCATGAGCCGGGCGTTTTTCTCCTCCGGGCCGGCGTACTTCGGGGCCGGGTCGGCCCGGAAATACCGGGCGGGCGTGGGGTAGGGCATCAGCACGAATTGCACGTGGAAGCCGCCGTGCCGGTCGGGCAGTTTCAGCAGGGTCGGCTCGGTGGCGAGATACAGCCGGCCCGTGGGGACGACATCGCCCATGTGCCCGACGGCCGGGGTGGCGAGGTCCATCGCGTTGACGAGCGTGCGGCAAAAGTTCTCGTTGTCGTGGTTGCCCGTGAGGGTGAGGATGGTCCCGCCGTTGGTGAGGAACTCGCGGAAGATCTGCTGCCAGTGCTGGATCGTCTCCCGCAAGTTGTCCGGCCGGGCGAGTTCGCTGAACAAGTCGCCGGCCACCAGCAGCACGTCCACCGAATGGCCCTGGCAAAACGCCCCGACGCGCTCGACGGCCCGCCGCAAGTCGTCGGTGCGGTCGATCCGCCCGAGGCGGTCGCCCAAGTGCCAGTCGGCCGTGTGAAGGATGCGCATATGGGAGAGGATATTGCCGGAAGGGGGCGGCGGATGCAATGTGGGTTGGACGAAGTCGCGAAAGCCCACGGACGGCCGTCCGTGGGCTTTCGCCCGGTCTACCCCTGCAACTCCATCACCTTCAGCACCTCCTCGAAGCGGCCCCACGGGACCGGCTTCACGGGAATGGCGGCCGTCTCGGTGTCGAGGGCCAAGTCCAGGATGTACATCGTCTCCACGTGCCGGGTGCGCTTGCCGCCGACGCGCAACTGCATCAACTCGGCCTGCTCGGCCTTGAAGCGGCGGGCCATTTCCATCAGCGTCAGGACGCGGGCGCCGTCCGAGTTGTGCTCCACTTCCACGTCGCGGCAGACCCACCAGTCGTCGAACAGCATCAGGTCTTCCACGGCGATCAGCAGGATCGTGATCGGCTGGTGGTCGGCCATGTCCACCGGCTCGCAGCACGGGGCCATCACGTACAGGCCGTGCGGGAACGGGCCGTTGGCCACGCGGTCGCACACGAAGTTCGTGAGCGTCTCCAACAGGTACGACCCCTCCGGGCCTTCCATGGAGATCAGCGTGTCCTTGGCCGTCACCGCGAACGCCCGCTTGAGCAGCACGTGCGCCAAGTGGCCGTTCGGCACCACCCGGCACACTTCGGACTGGCCGAGGCAGCGCAGCCGCATCGCCTTGGGCCGCTTGACGGGCGGCTCGCCGGGGATCAGCGCCTGCATGTGCGTTTCGATCACGTGGTGGTTGATGACGACCGTGTCGCGGGCGTCGCCGCGCAGGATGCTCATCCGTTGGCGGTGGAGTTTCCAGCGGGCGACGATTGCGGTGATGGTCGTGCCCGCGACGATCCCGAGGCAAACCCCGACGCCCTTGCTGCCGACTTCGTGCCAGAGGTCCATGGTCCTTGTCCGTTCCGCTGAACGTGAACCAGGCCGCCTTGATGTGAGCGAAGAACCCCACCGAGGCAAAGCCTGATGACGTTCAACATAGTGCTTATTCTTCTGCCCGCCGGGGAGGCGGGCGTTGGGGCGACTCACGACAAGGGACACGGAACCGGGTTCGCGTGTTCGTGAAAATCGGCCGGCATGAGACGTGCATAATTCGCCGGAAGTGCTTGATTGGAAGGTTGTTGTGTTTGGTGAATTATTTTCGTCATCCGCGTTGGCCTGAATCCCCGGGGTTCGCAAAGCCTCACCCACGGGCTACAGTCC
>JAYTTY010000348.1:0-5958 GCA_043744795.1 Zavarzinella sp.
GCGACGGACGGGCCAGAGGCCCGAAGACCGGCTGAAGCCGGGACGCCAACGAAGGCCAAAACCACGCCACGGGCGAGGATTGCCGGCTGCGTTGGAGTCCCGGCTTCAGCCGGTCTGCGGCGGCGGCTGGGGCGTATGGGCGAGAGCGACGGACGGGCGAGAGGCCCGAAGACCGGCTGAAGCCGGGACGCCAACGAAAGCCGAATCCAACCGTGACAGTGACCGGCGTTTCCGACAGGACCCCCATGCCCGAACTCCCCGAGGTCGAAACCGTCGTCCGCGACCTGCGGCCACTCCTGATCGGCCGCACGCTCCAAGGCGTGCGCCGCAGCCCGCACGCCTTGCGGCAAACGTGGTCTCCCGCGTGGGAGACGCTCCTCACCGGGCAAACCGTGGCGGCGGTCCACCGGCGGGGGAAGTGGATTCTGGTGGAACTCGGCGGCGGGGCCTTCCTGATGGTCCACCTCGGCATGACGGGGCAGTTCACCGTGCGGGCCGCGGACGCCCCCGGCGAGACGCACACGCACCTCGTCTTCCCGCTGGACAATTCGGCCGAGTTGCGCTTCCGCGACATCCGCCGGTTCGGCAGCGTGACCTACTTTGCCGACCGCCCGACTTGGGAAAACTATCTCAGCGGCAAACTCGGCCCGGAGCCGTGGGACACGGACCCGACGGCGTGGCGAACGATTTTGAAGGACACCGCCCGCAACTTGAAAGCCATCTTGCTGGATCAGACGCTCATCGCCGGGGTCGGCAACATCTACGCGGACGAGTCGTGTTTCGCGGCGAAGTTGGACCCGCGCCGCACCGGCGAAAGCCTGACCGCCGCCGAGGCCAACCGCCTGCTGACGAAGATTCGCCAAGTGCTGACGAACGCCATCGCGTCCCGCGGCTCGACGATCCGCGACTACGTCGGCGGGTCCGGCTTGGCCGGCGGCTACCAAGACGAGTTCCGCGTCTACGGCCGCACCGGCGACCCCTGCCGGACGTGCCGGACGCCCATTGAGTGCGTCCGACTCGCGGGCCGCTCCACACACTTCTGCCCGAAATGCCAACGGTGAAGAAATGAAGAAAATGGACGGCCCTGTAAACGGCCGGTTTTCCGGCCTGAAGGGCCGCCTAACATAGCCCAGCCCGAAAGGGCTGGGTAAGAGGTCGAAATGTCTTTTCGGTCTGAAGGACCGATTAAAGCCTTCGCCCGCCGAGGTAAAGTGACAGTACCTTCGACCATCACGGCCCGGCGGCCTTTAAGCGGTCCTTCAGACCGAAAATCAAGACCGCTGGTTGACCCAGCCCTTGCGGGCTGGGCTATGTTAATCGGCCCTTCAGGCCGGAAAACCGGCGGCGACCATCACTGACCGAGCAAGGAGTTTTCATGGTTCGTTGTCTGACCTTCTTGGCCGCAGTCCTGTTCGCCAACTCGGCGAGTGCGTGGAACGACAAGGGGCACATGGTCGTCGCCCGGTTGGCGTGGAAAGACCTGACGGCCGAGGAGCGGGCCAAGGTGATCGAACTCCTGAAGCCGCACCCGCACTACCAGGAGTTCCTGACGGCCAAGCGGCCGGACAACATCCCGGAAGACGAGTGGGCGTTCCTGCGGGCCGGGACGTGGGCCGACTGGGTCCGCGGCGGCCCGCCGGCCCGGCAGGCGTTCAACCGCCCGGTGTGGCACTACGTCAACGTCCCGTTCGTCGCCGAGGGGTCGAAGGTGACGCCGCCGGGGGAGGGGGCCAAGAACATCGTCAAGCAGATCGACCTGTCCAAGAAGGCCGTCGTCAACGCCACCAACCGCGAGGACCGGGCCGTGCAACTCACGTGGGTCTTCCACCTGATTGGCGACATTCACCAGCCGCTGCACAACATCACCCGCTTCTCGGACGACCTGCCCGACGGCGACCGCGGCGGCAACGAGTCGGCCATCAAGCTCGACGGCAAGCAGGTCCGGTTGCACAGCATGTGGGACGGCCTCCTCGGCAACGAGGTCTCCCTGTCGTCCATCGGCGGCACCGTGGATGAGATCGAAAAGCTGATCAAAGCCGACCCGAAGCAAACAGCCGAGGAATTGGAGAAGCACACCACCCCCCGGTCGTGGAGCGAAGAGGGGCACGCCCTCGGCTTCAAGGTCGGCTACGCCGACGGCAAACTCGTGGTGTCGAAGTACAGCGAGAAGGCCAAAGACGGCGTCCCGGACGCCCCCGACGGCTACGCCAAAGCGGCCGGCGAGACGGCGAAGTATCAGGCGTACAAGGGGGGCAAGCGGTTGGCGGCGGCCCTGCGGGAGTTGATCGCGAAGAACTGACTACCCAACCACCGAGTCAACGGTCATCGACCAGCCTGGCACAGCCGGCTCGGCGTCCGCGGTTTGGCCGCTGGCGAAGCGGACGGGCGTTTCGGAATCCGGCCTGAAACAGTCAATCACGCCGGCCACCGGGTCCACGTCCCACACGACTTTGGTCCCCGCGGCGAAGTAGTCGGCCCGCTTGGCGGCCATCTGAACCTCGGCGGCCCGGCCGTAATCATTTTCGCTCCGCACTTCGACGGCGAAGTCGGGTGTGCCCTCGATAAACCGCATCATGTTCGCCGGCAACGGCCCGGTGTAGTACGAGGCGTCCGGGGAGAACGATTCTCGGCCGGACGGCAACTCCGGGACGGCGAATCCGATGCCGTCGGCATAAGCCGTCCCGACGCCGACGGCGGTCGCGTGGCTCATTAAGCTGATGGTGATTCGCAGGCCGACCATGTGCGGCCGATGTCCGGAGGCCATGTACGGAACGACCTTTCCGCCGATCAGTTCGGCCTTGCCGTCATATCGCATCAGATCGTCCAACGTCGCCCGCTTCGGCAGTTGTCGAACCGCACTCATGTTCTCCCCTCACAATTGGCCTCTGACACACTAACCGCATTCTCCCCGACATGACGAGACAACACAAGCGGAGACCCCGTGCCACGCCGCCGGTAGGCGTCACCGCACCCAGTCCCACAGGCCGTGGCGGCTGAAGACTTCGCCCAGGCCGAACGACAACAGGTTGGCGACGGTAATGGTCACGAAGTCTTTGACCAACTCCCGCCGCGGGACGGCCTTGCCGAAGGCGACCCAGAACAGCAGGCACTCGGCGACGGGGGCGAACGTCTCGGCGACGATCAGGTACCACACGCGGTCTTCGATCAGCGGCGGCAGCACGAGCCAGACGACGGGGTAGGTGCAGGCCGTCAGCCAGAACCCCGCAAAGAGGCGGTGGGGGAACGGATGTCGGCGGGACAAGCCGGCAAGCAGGATGGGGAGTTCGACGGCCACCGTGAACAGGTAGCCGACGGCCATCATCTTCAGCCACGCATCGGGCATGGGTCAAATCATCCGCAACAGGAACGGGACTTCGGCGAGGACGTGCAGCAGCGCCACGGTGAAGTACACGCTGCGCGTCGCCCCGTAGTCGAGCAGGAAGCAACTCCACAAAACCGCCACTAACAGCAAACCGAAGAGCAGCAGGCCCACGACGGCCCCCCGCCACGCGCCGCTGCGGCGGGCGACGGGAATCGTGTCCATTTCCCACGCCTTGAAGCGATAACCGACGAGCGGAATTAAGACGATCCACACGCCGTAGTGGACCATTTCCAGAAACGTGTGCAGTGACACGAGCAAGTGACTCGACACGCCGGACAGGAACCAGTCCCCCGCGTGCCCGGCGATGGCCGCGGTCAGCGGGTCGTCGCCCGGCAAGTCCGGGGCGGCGTGCAACTTGGCGACGAGGGCGACGAGCAGTACGGGCATCACCAGCAGCCCGCGGCGGTACGCCGGCAGCCATTCGCGGTGCGACCGCCGCAACTCGCGGTCGAGCAGCCACAACGCCATCAGCGGGTGCAGGTACACCAGCGCGAAACTGAACGCGAACGGCTCCAGCCACACGCCGGCGATCAACAGAAACGCCAACGGCCACACCCACCCGGCTTCAAAGCGCGGGTTCGTCCGCGACCGCATGGCCACCAGCGTCGCCAGCCACACCAGGAACGCCGTGTTCCACGCCGCGTATAGCGACTCGGCCCCGACCGTGGCGGACGTGCCCCGCAGATAGTTGGGGATGACGGCGAAGGCGGCCGTCAGGCCGACGACGCCGAAGAATGAGACCGCGAAGAAGGGGAACAGCGGCCCGGTGCGGGCCGGCAGCCGGCCGAGGATGTACCGGGCCTCCATCCAGTTGTGCGGCCCGGCGAACAGGAAGACCGTGGCGATGGAGAGAGTGACCGGGGCCCACCCGGCCAAGATGGCCGCGAGGCAGGCAATGGCGACCAGGCCGCCGGCGAAGCAGCGGGCGGGAAGCGGCGTGGACCGGGGGACGGCAAGGGCTTGCATGACGAATACAGGCTTCGGCCTCGGGGCTTATTTGGTGGCCTTTTGCAATTTCGCGTACGTCTCTTTATCCAAGATCACATGAATCGAGTCCCCCTCGGTCACGACTTCGAGAGTCATCTTCCCGTCGGCGAGTACCGGCAGATCAATCGAGCCGACGGCCGGGGGCCGGGGCGGCGGGGCGCCGTTCGCCCAGAGGATGGCGCTGCCGAACAGGACGACGCCGGAGGCGATCAGCAGAGCGGCCCCACGGACGGAGGTCGCCCCCGGCCGGCGCAGAAGCCAGACGCCGCCACAGCCGAGGCCCATCGTCAAGGCCACGCCGGCGATGAGCAAGTGATTCGTATTCTGTTCCGCCGGTCGGGGCGCGGCCGGGGCGCCGGCCGCCGACGGGCCGCCCGGTGAGGGGACCGCGTTCGACAGCGGCTGTAAGCCGGGAAGCGGGACATTGGGCGGCGACAGGGGCGGGCCGGCATCCGGCGGCCGCGGGTCGTTCCGCAAGCGGTATTGCATTTCGGTCATGTGGGCCGGCACGTGAATGCGAGACGCCTTGGCCTTCTCGTCCAGGAAAATCTTCACCGGCACCGCCTTCGGCTCCGGGGGGACCGGGACCGGGATGTCGGCCCGTCCGGCCGCGGGGCAAACGCCCAGACCCGAGAGCAACACGCCGGCCAGGATCATCGTTCGCATGGTTCGACCTCCGAAACGTTGGGGGCGGGACATGGTGACACGACGGGCCGGGCCGGCCAACAGATTGCAAAGAATCGAGAAATAGGCGGGCCGTGTTTGGCCTACTTCGCTTCCTTCAGCTTCGCGTAGGTTGCCTTGTCCAAGATGATGTTGATCGTGTCCCCGTCGGTCAGGACTTCGAGTTTCATCTTCCCGTCGAACCGGGCCGGCAGGTCAAGCTTGGCCGGTTGCGGCGGGCGTGGCGGCGGGGCGCTGTTCGCCCAGACGAACGTGCTGCCGCAGAGGGTGACGCCCGAGGCGATCAGCAGCACGATCCCCCGCAGGGACGACGTGTCCGGCCGGCGCAGCAGCCAGACGCCGCCGCAACCGAAGGCCATCGTCAGCGCGGCGCCGGCGATCATCAGGTGATTCGGGTTCTTCTCGGTCGGGGTCGGGGCGTACTCAACGTCCGCTTCGATTTCACTGATTGGGGCGCCGATGTCGCCCGACGGCGGGACGGCGCCGGGCGGAAGCGGCCGAGTGCCGGGCGGGAGGTTCGGCGGCGGGACGGCCCCGCTCGACGGCGGCTGCGGCGGAACGCCGCGCGGGCGGAACCACACGGTGGTTAGCCCTTGCGGCACTTGGATGCGGGACTCTTTGGCCTTCTCGTCCAGGTAAATCTTCACCGGAACCGCCTTCGGCTCCGGCACGGGCGGGGCGAGGTCCGCCCGCCCGGCGGCGGGGAATACGCACAGGCCGGCGAGCAGCACGCCGGCCAAGATCATCGTTCGCATGGCGTCCGACCTCGGAGTGGATGGGTGAGGGGTATGATGACACGACGAGGGCCGCCGGTCAAGAGATTTAAGGCCGGTTGCCCCCGTTAGATCAGAGTTCATCTTGCCGTAGCGGTGGGACCGGCGTCCCGCCGGTCGGTTTGACTCCAC
>JAYTTY010000349.1:0-5938 GCA_043744795.1 Zavarzinella sp.
CACGTCGGGCTAACGCCTCGACGCTCGCCGTTGGTACTGCGTGATGCGTTCGTTAGGTGTCAGGTCGGCCCGCGCTCCGCTCCGAAGACTCCGCGTCGCGGCTAAACGGTCGCTGGTTGGAGATCCAGAAATGTTCCTCGGCTACAACACCAACGGCTTCGCCCACCACCGCCTGCCGGACGCCGTCGAGATTCTCGCGGACCTCGGGTACGCCGGGGTCGCCCTCACCGTGGACGTTCATGCCTTGGACGTGTTCGCCAAACGCCACGCCGCCGAGCGCGAGGAGATCGCCGAGTTGTTGGCCGCCCGGCGTTTGGCCAGCGTGGTCGAGACCGGGGCGCGGTTTCTGCTCGACCCGACGCGCAAGCACCAGCCGACGCTGCTCGACCCGTCGGCCGTGCCGCGGTCCCGCCGGGCCGACTTTCTGAAAAGGTGCATCGAACTGGCGGCCGCGCTGAAGTCGGACGCCGTCAGTTTGTGGTCCGGCACGCCGGCGGACTCGGCGTCCCCGGAAGCGCTGATGGACCGCCTCGTCGCCGAGCTGCGCCCGCTGTGCGACTTCGCGGCCGCTTGCAACGTCCGGCTCGCCTTCGAGCCAGAGCCGGGCATGTTCATCGACACGATGGCGAAGTTCCGTGAGTTGTTTGACCGCGTGAACCACCCGGCGTTCGGCCTCACGCTGGACGTGGGCCACCTGCACTGCCTCGGCGAACTGCCGGCGAGCCGGCACATCACCGAGTGGAAAGACCGCCTCTGGAACGCCCACGTCGAAGACATGAAAGTCGGCGCCCACGACCACCTGATGTTCGGCGACGGCGACATGGACTTCGCGGACGTGTTCTCGGCGTTGCGGGAGATCGAGTACGCTGGCGGAGTCTTCGTGGAGTTGTCGCGGCATAGTCACGATGCCGTGGAGACGGCGAGGAAGTCGATGACGTTCTTGGGCGGGCATTTGGGATGACGAAGGAGTTGTGAACGTGGCAACAGTTTTTCGCCCAAGACCGACCCCCCCCGGCCCCCCTTTGGCAGGGGGGGAGGAAAGCCGGCGCACACTTGTGACGGTACGTTTCGCGCGACGACCTTCTTCCTCCCCCCCTGCCAAGGGGGGGCCGGGGGGGGTCGCGTCAGCCAGCGGTCGGCCCGATATTTCGTGACGCCACTCCCCCTCCCCATTGACGCCATCTTGCCCGCCGTCACCGCCGCCTTGCGGGACGCCGGGGCCGTCGTCCTCCAAGCCCCGCCCGGCGCGGGCAAAACGACGAGAGTGCCGCCGGCGATTCTGGACGCGGGGTTGGCGGGCGGCGGGCAGATCGTGATGCTGGAGCCGCGGCGCATCGCGGCGCGGGCGGCGGCCCGGCGCATTTCGCAGGAGCGGGGGACGGCGCCCGGCGACCTCATTGGGTGGCAAGTGCGGTTCGAGCGGCAGGCGACGGCCCGCACGAAAATCCTCTGCGTCACGCCGGGGATTCTGCTCCGCATGTTGCAGGACGACCCGTACCTCGAAAAAGTCTCCTGCCTGATCTTCGACGAGTTCCACGAGCGCGGGTTGGAAACCGACCTCGCGCTCGGGCTGGCCAAGTTGATCCGGCAGAACGTGCGGCCCGAGTTGAAGACGGTCGTGATGTCCGCGACGCTGTCGGCCGGGCCGGTGGCGGCGTACCTCGGCGGGTGCCCGGTCGTCACCAGCGAGGGGCGGGCGTTTCCGGTTGACGTGCAGTACCGGCCGGGGCGGGACGGGGACCGCGTGGCCGAGGCCGCGTGCAAAGCGGTCGACGAGTGTTGGGACCGCACGGCCGGGGACGTGTTGGTGTTTCTCCCCGGCGTCGGCGAGATCATGGCGGCGAAGGCCGACTTGGAAGCCCGGTTGCCATCGGCGTTGATTCTGCCGCTGTACGGAGATTTGTCGGCCGAAGACCAGGACCGCGTGTTGCAGCCGGCCGACCGCCGCAAGGTGGTGTTGGCCACGAACGTCGCGGAGACGTCCGTCACCGTGGAAGGGGTCGCCACGGTGATCGACACCGGCGTCGCCCGGCAACTGATCTACGACCCGGCCGTTGGCATGGACCGGCTCGAACTGTTGCCCATCTCGCAAGCCTCGGCCGACCAGCGGGCCGGCCGGGCCGGGCGCACGCGGGCCGGCGTGTGCGTGCGCCTGTGGACCGAGTTGGCGCAACGGTCTCGCGTGCCGCAGACGCCGCCGGAGATTCGCCGGGCCGACCTCGCGGCCAGCACGCTGCACCTGCTCGACCTCGGCGAAAACCCGTTCACGTTCGACTGGCTCGACCCGCCGGCCGAGCATGTCGTCGAACAGTCCGTGGACGTGTTGGAAAAACTCGGGGCGGTGGCCGTCGGAAAAATTACCCCATTGGGGAAGCGGCTCGCCGCGTTGCCGGTCCACCCGCGCTTGGGCCGCATGTTGCTGGAAGGGGCGCGGCTCGGCCACCCGGCGCGCGTCGCCCTTGCGGCGGCGTTCCTCTCCGACCGCGACCCGTTCGGCCGCATGAGCGCCCCGCACGACACGGCGTCCGACGTGCTGGACCGCCTCGAATGGCTGGAAGCCTTCGCCGGCGACCGCGGCGGGCGAAACTGGCCGGCCTCGCTGAACCCGCAGGGGGCGAAGTTCGTGCTGCGCTCGCGAGACCAACTTGCCCGACTGCTGCACCACGAAAAGCCCTCGGAGAAGTGCGATGCCGATACGGCCGTGCGGCGGGCCATCCTCGCCGGCTTCCCGGACCGCGTCTGTCGGCGCCGGGAGCCGGGCAGCGACCGCGGCGTGATGGTCGGCGGCCGCGGCGTGAAGATCACCGGCGCCAGCGGCGTGAAGCGGGCCGAGTTCTTCGTGGCGATTGACGTGGACGCCGGGGCCGGCGAGACGCTGGTTCGCCAAGCGTCGGCCGTGGACCGCGAATGGTTGGAACCGGCCGTCGAGTCGTTCGAGGCGACCTACGACGACGCCACCGACCGCGTCAACGGCTGGAAGGTCACGCGCTGGCTCGACCTTGTGCTGGACCAACGCCCGGCCGGGAACATCGACAAGAATCTGCGGGCCGAGGCGCTCGTCGCCGCCGCCGAGCGCGACATGGCCCGGGCGTTGCCGTCGCCCGAGTCGGACGGCGGGATGTATCTGTTCCGTGTCCGTTGCCTGCGCCAGTGGATGCCGGAGTTGAACCTGCCGGACCTGAGCGGCGACGTGTCCCGCGAACTGCTGACGTGGCTGGCCCCCGGCTGCCGGTCGCTGGCCGAGGTGCGCGACGCCGACTGGGCCGGCGCCTTCCGCGAGAAGCTGACGCACCAGCAACGCCAGGCCGTGGACCGCGAGGCCCCCGAGCGAATGGAAGTCCCGACCGGCAGCGAGATCAAACTGACTTACGAGGAAGGCCGCCCGCCGGTATTGGCCGTGCGCCTGCAAGAACTCTTCGGATTAACGGACACCCCCAGAATCGCCGGCGGCCGCGTCAAAGTGCTGCTGCACCTGCTGGCCCCGAATTACCGCCCCGAACAGGTGACGGACGACCTCGCCAGCTTCTGGGCCAACACCTACCCGACCGTGCGGAAGGAACTGCGGAGCCGCTACCCCAAGCATTCGTGGCCGGACGACCCGCTGACGGCGACGGCGGTGCGGGGGCCGCGGAAAAGGACATGACAAGGTGACCGGGTGACAAGGTGACAAGGTGACAGAAAGTAGTCACTTCGGACGGGTCAGGATCCAAGTCTCGGGGTGGTTAATCATCCCGACGAGGGTTTTAAGGATTTCCTCGTAGGTCGCGTAGAGTTTGGCCGCGTGGTCGCGGTCGGCGTATTCGCACCGGACGGCGTACTCGATCCACCCTTGCGTTTCGGCCGCTTCCGCTTCGGCGTCGGAGAGTTTGGAGACGAATGACGCCGCGTACCGGCGCTTCCGCCACGCCTCGGCAATGTTTGCGCTGACGCTTCGCGAGGAGCGACGCATCTGGTCGGTCAGCGAGTAGGTCTCTTCCTTCGGGAACGACTTGGACATGGCGAACAGTTCCATCGCCGTCTCAAACGCCTTGCGGTACACGTCCAGGTCGGTGTGCGAGACAATTTTCTTCCCCGCCACGCCACACCTCCCCTTCACATCAACCCGGTTTTTGTCACCTTGTCACCTTGTCACCCGGTCACCTTGTCAGATTTGTTGCGGCGTCCCGTGGTTGTTTTGGCTCTTGAGCGCCGCCTCGATGAAGCCGACAATTTCCAACGTCACATTGATGTCGATGGGCGGCTTGCCGGCCGTGAAGGTTTCGACGATCTTCTTCAGTAGTTCGCGGTAAATGTAGGTGGTGCCGATGTTGACCGTCGCGACGCCCTTCTCGGCGAACACCGTCGCGCCGTAGGGGGCGGCCCCGGCGCGGATGCCGCGGACGCTGCCGACGCGGCCGTCTTTCCAGCGGCCGGTCGCCACGTCCACGCCGGGCGAGTGGGCGCACGTCACCGTCTCGCAGCCCGGCCCCATCAGCGTGTACAGCACCTCGACGGCGTGGATGCCGTAGTGGAACAGGCCGGGGTTCCGCTCGTGCAGCGAGGCCGGCCCGTGGACTTCCGCCCCGAGGATTTTGCCCTGCTTGGCGGCGGCCACGAACTCGACCACCTCCGGGGCGAAGCGCAGCGAGGACGACGAGAACAGCGGCAGCTTCTTCTTGGCCGCCAAGTCGATGATCTTCTTGGCGTCGGCCACCGAGCAGGCGAACGGCTTGTCGACGTAGCACGGGACGCCGGCTTCCAGGAACGGCTTGGCCCGCTCGTAGTGGACGCTGCCGTCCACGGCCTCGATCAGCACGGCGTCCACCTTGCCGATCATGTCCGTCGGCTTGTCCACGAGCGGGACGCCGAGTTTCTTCATTGCCTCGGTATAGCCGGGGATGCGCTCCGGCGAGAGTTTCGACTCCCCCGGGCACCCGACGACGACAGTCGCCCCGTCCACGAACTGGTCCTTGGCGATGTCCTTTTGGTTCAACCGCCGGGTGAACTCGACGGCGTGCGAGGTGTCGAAGTCGAGCAGGCCGAACTTGAGCATGTGTGCATTCCCGAGAAGAGGTTGAACCGCCAAGGCGCCAAGACGCCAAGAAGACCAATTCAAAAAATGTTTTCCTTGGCGTCTTGGCGGTTCAATTGATTTATGCCGGGTTAATCCCGAAATCCTTAATCGTGAACAGCGGGCGGTAGTCGTACTTGGCCAAGGCTTCCCCGGCCCCTTGTAGGCGGTCCACGACGCAGACGACTCGCGCCACGATGGCGCCGAGTTTTTCCACTTCCTCGATGGCTTGCACCACGCTGCCGCCGGTCGTCAGCACGTCGTCGATCACGGCGACCTGATCGCCGGCCTTGATCTCGCCTTCCACGCGCTGCTTGCTGCCGTGGCCCTTGGCTTCTTTGCGGACGAAGAAGCCTTCCATCGCCCGGCCGTGCTGGTGGTAGCTCATGGCGGCGGCGGCGGCCATCGGGATGGCCCCGACTTCCAGCCCGCCGATGCCGACGATGGGCAAGTCGTGCGTCGCCTGGTACAGCAATTCCCCGAGCAGGGCGACGGCCTCGCCGTGGAACAGCACCTTCTTGGAGTTGATGTAATAGCTGCTCGTCTTGCCGGACGCGAGCGTGAACGTGCCGAAGGCGACGGCCCGGTCGAGGTACAATTGCCGGAGGCGGGCGCGGGTCGGGTCCATGAGTGGTCTCGTAAAAGTAGAAAGCAACGCCGTGAAAACCACCTCACCCCCCGGCCCCCTCTCCGCGGCGGAGAGGGAGAGCAAGTGGGCGAGAGCCGTCTTGGTTTGGCCCCCCCTCTCCGCGGCGGAGAGCAAGTGGGCGAGAGCCGTCTTGGTTTGGCCCCCCCTCTCCGCGGCGGAGAGTGACTGTGTTGTTTGTCAAGCCATTTCCGGGGACCACGGCCGTTGTTTTTGGAGCATGGCGTTGGCGATGACGAGCA
>JAYTTY010000350.1:0-5913 GCA_043744795.1 Zavarzinella sp.
GAGCTGTCAACCAAACACAAAGCTGCGCTGGCTACCCTGCTGACGCCGAAATTCCAGACGTTTGAAAATGTGCCATTATTGATCGTGTGAGGTATAAGCACGTCAACGCGGTCTTCCTCGCTGGGCCGCGGCGGCCGGCGATTGAAGGAGATCTCCGAGTCGATCACCTCGGCGTAGCCGCGCAGCCAGTCGTCATACCGCAAGTCGCCGTAAAGCCGCGTGTGGCTGAGCAGGTAATCGTTCCGGTTGCCGTCCAGCCGAAGGCTGTCCTCGTCGTGGCCGCGAAAGCGGACCTCTCCCCCCACGTCAAGGAGCGTGCGCGGGGCGACCGCGATTCGCTTGAGGGCGTCAAACGGGTCGCGGGACACGTAGTCGGGTGCGTCCAAGTAGCGGAAGTTATTGTTGAAGAAGGGTTCTTTGTAGGGCCGCGGGGCTTTCTTCTCGGGGTTCTCGCCCTTGCCCGCCGCGGTATTTTGCAGGAACGGCGGACTGCCGTCGCTCTCGGCCGTCACGCCGCCCGGCCCCCGCGTTTCCGCGAAGAGTGGCTTCGGCGCCGGGGGATCGGCTTGGTTGTCCTGCGCGGGCGCCCCGCCGGCCATGAACAGACTCGCGACGAGCGTCCACGCGATGATGACACCTGCCCGAGCAATCAGCCGGCCCACCAACTCCTCCCCCTTCGCGGACTGGCCGCGAAGGGGGAGGATGATTTCGGTCGCACGCATGGAAGGCCCTTGAGGCTGTGACAAAACCTCGTTTGAGACCTGATCTTAAAGGGTCAGCCGAGGGTTTTGTTAGAGCCTCTTATTCAAGAGCGGTCGGAAACAATCGGCCAATCGGCCGGGCAGGGCCGCTTACCACGACTCGCAAAAAAAATTCAATGCGGAATGGAAACGGCGAGTCGTGGGCGGGACGGGCACGTTCCCCGGCAGGGCGTTGGACGCGGCGGCGGTGAGCGGCGAGTTGCCATACTGGTCTTCGCCGTCCGGGTCCATGCCGGCGGACAGGGCGGCTTGCAAGCCGGCGGGGTCGTCTTTGAAGATGACTTCGGGAAGGTCCATGACGGCCTCGGGCGGGGAAATGTGGCGGCGCTCAAAGTGTAGGCGCGCCGGCGGGTGACAGGCGTCTTAGTTTTGTTCCCCCTTCCTTCTTAGGGAAGGGGGTTAGGGGGTTAGGTTGCCTTTCACGGCCAGTCTGACAGCCAGTCGCTTCCCCTTCGGACCTAACCCCCCTGCCCCCTTCCCTAAGAAGGAAGGGGGAGCAAGACGGTCCCCTCTCCCGCAAAGCCGGGAGAGGGGAGCAAGTCGGGTCGGTTCAGTGCGTACTTACTTCCCGTGCCGCAATGCCCGCCCCGGCTTGTCGCCGGTCGGCTTCCCCTGGTCCAATGTCAGCCGGCCGTTGCACATCACGAAGGCGATGCCTTCGGGGTACTGGAACGGCTTCTCGTAGGTGGACTTGTCGATCACGGTGGCCGGGTCGAAGACGGTCACGTCGGCGAATTGGCCGGGGCGCAGGAGGCCGCGGTCAGTGAGGCCGATCTTGGCGGCGTTCAGCGAGGTCATCTTGCGGACGGCATCTTCCAGGCGCAGGACGCCGAGGTCGCGGGCGTAGACGCCCAAGACTCTCGGGAAGGTGCCGAAGTTGCGCGGGTGCGGGCTGCCGCGGCGCAGCGGGCCGTCGGTCGCGTAGGCGGCGCCGTCGGCGCCGATGGAGCACCACGGCTGCGCGAGGGCCAGCGTCATGTCTTTGGTGGTGTGGTGTTCGTAGACGGTCGAGACGGAGCCGCGTTCTTCGATCAGGATGTCGAACAGCATGTCTAATGGGTCCGGGGCCGGGGACTTGTCCTTGGCCCGGGCGGCCAGCACGCGGTCCATCGTCAGGCCTTCGTACTTGCCCTTGTCGCTGATGAACATGCGGCCCCAGTCGCCGCCGACAGCCGTGTAGTGGTTGTACCAGCCGGGCAGGCCGTCGCGGATGTCCGTCTTCAACTTCGCCCGCTGCCCCGGGTCTTTCAGGCGCGCCAGCATCTTCGCGGCGCCGCCTTCGTGCGCCCACGGCGGGATGATACTGGCGAGGTTGTTGTTGCCGCGCGTGTACGGGTAGACGTTGGCCTGCACGTTGACGCCCCGTTTGCGGGCGGCTTCGATGAGGGCGACCAGTTCATTCATCCGGCCCCAGAACTTCTCGTCCGCGATCTTCAAATGGATGATGTCCACCGGCACGCCGGCCTTCTCGCCGACGGCGATGGCCTCCTTGACGGCGGCGAACACTTCGCTCCCCTCGTTGCGGATGTGGCTGGAGAAGATGCCCTTGTGCTTGGCCACCACCGTGCAGATGTCGGCGATGTCGTCCGTCGTGGCCAGCGACCCCGGCGGCATGGCCAACAAACTCGACAGGCCGAAGGCACCGTCGGCCATCGCCGCGTCGGTGATGGCCTTCATCTTGGCGAACTGCTCGGCCGTCGGGCGGTCGAACGACGTGCCCATGACGCCCTGCCACACGTTGTCCAGGCCGACGTAGGACGCGACGTTCACCGCCGTCTTGCTTTGTTCCAACTTGGTGAAGTAGTCGCTCAGGCGCGGGAAGCGTGTTTGCGGCCCGCTGGATGGGCTGGCGCCGGGGTGCGGGGCGACCGACTGCCCTTCGCCGAGCACTTCCGTCGTCACGCCCTGGCGCACCTTACTCGGGGCGTTGCCGTCTTCGAGCAGCAGCAGGTCGGAGTGGGAGTGGATGTCGATGAAGCCCGGCGCGACGACGAGGCCCTTGGCGTCGATCTCCCGCTTGGCCGGCCCCGGCAGACTCCGGCCGACGGCCACGATCTTGTCCCCGCGAATCGCCACGTCGCCGACGAACCAGGGGTTGCCGGTGCCGTCCATGATCTGGCCGCCGCGGAAGACCACGTCATACGGCTCTTCCGCGGCGGTCAGTTCACTGGTTAGGAAGAGGGCCGCCAGGAGAAGGAGCTGTCGGCGAACGAACATGGGGACTCCGCGCGTGAGGCGTGGGCGGCCGGTGTGTGTTCGTTGTATGAGGCTGAATCAGGCGGCGTGGGTCGGCCGGCCCGGCTCCGGCTCGGGCGGCGGGACTTGGCGGACGGTGAGGTTGACGGCGAACTCGCGGCGGCGGCGGTGGCCGCGGCCCATTTCTTCCCACTTCGGCCAGTTGGCCTGCCGGCTGCGCCAGTGGCGGTACTCCGACCGCGTGACGGACAGGGCGACGCCGGCCCAGATGGCCACGCCGATCAGCCCGCCGTACAGCCGGCCCATGCCGCTCATGGGGTAGTAGAAGAGGACGATCAGCAAGGTGAACGTCACGACCATCGCGATGTACGCCCCGGCGCCGGACAGGCACGACGCGCCGAGCGAGGCCGCGATGTCCCGCCACGGCCGGCCGGTGTCGCGCTCGCGCACGCCGGACCCGAACACGAGCAGGGTGTACAGGACGGCCAAGTACATGCTGAGTTGGGCGCCCATCGCGGCGGCGTCGTACAGCGTCCACGCGGCCCGGCCGCCGGAGAAAATCCCCATGAGCAACCCGACGAGGCCGAGGACGAGCATGGCCCACTTGCCGGACGGCGGGTGCGTGCGGTCGTGCAGCCTGGCCCAATACGGGTGGGTCGCGGGCGGGCGTTTGCGGCGGACGTACTCGGCCATCGCGGGGACCACTTCCAAGACGTGTCAGGTTTTATTCTACCCGGCGGCGGGCGATGCTGCCAAGGCCGGGTGGCGGCGGGGTAATGGCCCGATTTGGTTTTTGTGTCTCCGTCATCCCGGATAGGAATGGATAGAGGGGTTGTTTGACAGAATCGGCTCCGATTGTGAAGGTCTGCCAAACCGCCTGCCATTGCGCGCGACCGATTTGCCGCATTCTTGGCAATCCGGCCGGTTCGGGATAGCGGTCGGACTTGAGGGCCGACTATCCGGTTGTGGTGGGGCTTTGTCGGACATCCAAGCGGGTTTTCCGGCCTGAAGGGCCGGTTGCCATAGCCCAGCCCGCAAGGGCTGGGAACGTCGGCCGTCAGTTGACTCGGTCTGAAGGACCGATGATCGGCTGGCAGTCCCGTCAGACCCAGACGGTCCTTCAGACCGAAAACCAAATCCGCCCGTTACCCAGCCCTTGCGGGCTGGGCTATGGTAACCGGCCCTGCAGGCCGGAAAACCCGGCCCCGCGGCTGGTGAGACAATGTCGGCACTCATCTCACCCCGGCGTTTCCACCGTCACCCATCGCTGTTCGCGGTGACTCTTCAAAATGGCTTCGCACAGGCGCACTTCGCGGTCGCCGTCGGCGAAGGTGGGGTAGGGAATCGTCGAACGTCCCGTGTCGATGGCTTCGTACACGGCGCGGAAGAGTTGCTTGAACGAGTCCGGGAAGCCCTCGGCGTGGCCGCCGGGGTAGTTGGCGAAGGGGCGCACGGCCGCGGAGAGCAGGGCCGGGTCGCGGGTGAGGGATTCGTTCGGGCGGTCGCGGCGGCCGATGTGCAGGGCGTTCGGCTCTTCGCTGTCCCACGCCAAGGCGGCCTCGGCGGCGGCGATGTCGAAGCGGACACAGTTCTTGCGGCCGGCCGTCACTTGCGAGACCGTCACCGCCCCGCGCGCCCCGCCGGCGAAGCGCAACAGGACGGAGCCGTAGTCTTCGGTGTCCACCGGGACGGCCTGGTACGGCCGCGTCACGTCCACGGCTTGGAACGTCTCGACGCTCCCCTGAATCGACTTGCGGACGGGGTGGACCGTGGCGAGGTCGGCGCACAGCGACTCGACTTCCAGGCCGGTGATGAATTGGATCAGGTCAAGCCAGTGCGTGCCGATGTCGGCCATCGCCCGCAGTTCGCCCCCCTCGCTGGCCAGCACGCGCCAGTTGAAGTCGGTGTCGTGCAGCAGCCAGTCTTGCAGGTACGACCCGGTGACGTGGTGAATCTTCCCCAGCAAGCCGGCCAGCCGGCGTTCGCGGGCTTCCAGGCACACCGGGTAATAGCGCACGTTGTAGTTGACGGCCGTCACCACGTTCGCCGCGGCGGCCAGGCGGACAAGTTCGGCCGTCTCCGCGGAGGTCATGGCCAATGGCTTCTCGCAGACGACGTGCTTCCCGGCCGCGATGGCCAGCCGGCACTGCTCGAAGTGGTGCCGGTTCGGCGACGTGAGGTGGACGACGCCCACGGCCGGGTCGGCCAACACGTCGGCGAACGTGGCGTAGCCCGTGGGCAAGCGCATCGCCGCGGCGGCGGCCCGGCTCTTTTCGGGCGACGACCCCAAGACGCCGCGCACGTCCCGGCCGAGCCGGCGCAGGGCCTCCACATGGACCGGGCCGATGAACCCGGTCCCCACCACGGCGATGCCTGTCGCACGCATGACTTCCCCTTTGGGTGATACCATTTGCACTAAAAGAATGAAATTGTTATACGCAACACATTTCCACCGGGAGGCGGTCGTGTTGGAGTCCCGGCGTCACAGTAGTTCCACTGACTTAGGCCTTATTTTCAAGGGGTTTTTGGAGATCGGCGACGGACGGCCAGGCGAGCGGATACTGCTGGCGGAGCCGGTCGGCGAGGCCTTCGAGCAGGTCGATGAACGGCAAATCGCCGACCCACGCCGACGGCGTCAGCTTCGCCGCCCGGGCCGCCTCGGCCGACCGGCACACCCACACCTGTCGCAGGACGTGGGCGATCCCTTCGAGCAGCAACCGGTACTCCGGCGACCGGCTCGTCGTCCACGCCCTCGCCTGGTTCTTCCGCCGGTAACTCGTCTCGATGCCGAACCGCTCCCGGTACCGCCGCCGGGCCAGCCAGGCCCGTTTCCGCTCGGCCACGGCTTCCGCCGCCCCCCACCCGGCGAAGGCGAACACCTTGGCCTTGCGGTCCCCCTTCCGCCGCCACACCAGCACGCGCGTCCCCACCGGTTTTCGCCCCTTTTTGGTCGCCC
>JAYTTY010000351.1:0-5905 GCA_043744795.1 Zavarzinella sp.
AAGCCGGATCAACGAGTGTTGATTTGTTCACCAAGCCAAAAAACTGGCTCCGGCAACGGGGACAATGCGCCCTGAAAAGTGCGAAAGACTAGTCTGAGAGGCGTCCTTCCAATTGAATCAAACCGAGGCACCACCCGCCGGACGTCGCCCATTGATACTGGGCGGGATTCGCCACGACAGATGACGGTTCCCAGCGGTACACATCCCCTCTTAATGCGTCCGGGTGCTTCCGTGTTTCGAGGTCGGCGGGGAACCAGCCGAACGGGGCAGGAACGTGGATGTTGGGGACGGTGACGGCGAACGTCGTTTCGGCCTCGCCGGGTACCAACCGAACGAGTTGGTCCGGCGGGGGCGGTTCCGGCTCCGGGGCTGTGGGCGGCCGGGCGGGCAGGCGGGCGGCCCGGCGCCATTCCGCCAGGGTGTGCCGCCAAAACGACCGCCACTCCTGTTTCATCGCCCACCGATGCAACCGCGACGGCAACGGGTTCAGATTCCAGACCCAAGTGACCGACTGCAAAAACTGGAACACGGCCCGACACCCCGCGTCATCCAAATGGCGGAGGTTGTGCCGATTCCAAACCACTTTCTTCCAGCCGCCCGCGGTCGCCTCCCCAATGGGAATGAATTCCGCCAGTTCCCGCCCGGTGGCCGCGTCCCACAGTAGTGTCACACCTTCCCCCGTCAGCGAGCGGGTACCCATCATGTGCAAGAGCCGGCCGTCATCACTGTAGTATGTACTGTAGTATGTCGATCCGATGTAGATCTGATCCTGGTGGTGCGGCCGCGGGTCCGCGCCGCCCGTCGTGGCCCATAAGCGAACCGTCCGGTCTTTTCCGGCGCTCGCCAAATAAGTCCCGTCCGCGGAGAAGGCGATTCCTAAAACCGCCAAGCCATGGCCGCGGCGCTGGGCCGCCTCGGCGCCCGCGTGAACGTCCCACACTTGGATGATCCGGGAATACGACCCCGTTACGACGCGGCGGCCGTCCGGGGACACGGCCGCGCAACACGTCCGGTCCCCCGTCTCGGCCAGCGCTGCCAGTTCCGCCCGCGTGTCGACGTCCCAGACGCGGAGCGTCCGGTCTTTCCGCGTGACCGCGCGTAGCCCGGTTGCGGAGTATTCGAGAGTAACGACTTCGCCGCCGTCGCTGCGGAAGACATCGACTTCCTCCAAGGTCGTCGCGTCCCACCGGCGCACCGTGCCGTCCTCGCCCCCGCTCGCCAATTGATCCCCCGCGGGGGAGTAACTAACCCCGCGCACGGCGTTCGCGTGCCCGCGTAATACGCCCACCGCGGCCCCGGCCGCAGTCCACACGCTCGCATCCCAGTAAGCACCGCAAACGATCCGCGCCCCGTCCGGGGACCACGCCACGCAATAAACCGGGCCGGAGAGCATGTGCATGACGGCCGCCGCCGTCTCGCCGTCCACATCCCAGACGCACGCCGTGCCATCCTCCGACCCGCTGACGACCCTCGCCCCGTCCGGCGAAAAGCGGATGGCAAGGACGGGTCTGTTGTGACCGCGCCACGCCCTCAACTCCTTGCCCGTCACCACGTCCCACAGCCGCACAGTTTGGTCCGCGGACCCGCTGACGACTCTCGTCCCGTCCGGGGAGAAGTCGACGCACGTCACCTCGCTTTGATGTCCGTAAATGATCGCCTTTTGCGCCGTCCCCAGAGGGTTTGGCGGGGGCCAGAGTGACCGAAGCCAAAGGTGGCCGGGCGTGGCCTGGTCTTTCCGTCGTCGCCACCGCTCCAACAAGGTGCAGAGTTTGGCCCTCGACCGGCCCCAAATCCACCACGACCGCTTGGCCCGCGGCGCCTCGTAATGGCCTTCCGCCGCCGGGCAGTCGTACCACCAACAAGTGTTCCACAGGCACTGGAACAGCGCCGTCGGGTGCCGGTCGAGAAAGTGCGCATCGCGGCGGACGGCCTCGGCGAGGAGTTCAAGGACGCGCCGCCGTGGGTACGATGACGGCATCTCTCCCAAGACGTCGGCGAAGTCTTGGACGAGGGGGAAGATCATGGGGCCCGCCCTTCGGGGTCGCCCCCCTCCAACGCGACTTCCATGACGAAATTCCGGTCGCCCCCGGCCCACGCCCGGCCCGAGGGGTGCGGGGCGAGGTGGAAGCACACTTGCGGGAGCCACGCCACCGGGCGGCGGGAGCCGGCCTCTTGAACCTCCATTTCCAATGTTGAGCCGAGCAGGATGTCCGGACTCCTTAACGCCATCACCTGATCGCGGAGTTCGTTGCCCCGTTGAAGCAGGCGGCCGCGCGCGACGAAGGGGTGATTGCCCTCCCCCCGGGCGGCGACCGCCGCCGCACTGTCGGGCGTGTGGTGGCGGAGCCGATGCCCGGCGAGCGCGTCCCATTCCTCGACCGACGAATCCCACATGCGAATCAAAATGAGGGCGCCGTCGCCGGCGCCCGCCACGCCGGTCACCTCCCGGGTCTGGTCGCGCACGCCCGCCCGCTCCGCGCCGGTCGCCGCGTCCCACACGCGCACGGCATTCTCCCAGTCCGCGCTCAGGATGAGGCGGCCGTCCGCGCTCCACGCCACGCACGCCACGTAGCCTTCGTGCCCGGCCAGGCGCAAGACTTCTTGCCCGGTCGCGGCGTCGCATACCCGGACGGCGTTCCCGTCCGCCACGGTGGCGAGGCGCCCGCCGTCGGGACTCCAGGCGACGGGCCCCTCGTATTGCCTTTCCCCGGTGAGGCAGGCGAGTTCCAGGCCGGTCGCCGCGTCCCAAATTCGCGCCGTGTCGGCGCCGGCCACGGTTGCACATCCGGATCGTCGACCTCGCGGTCGAACCGTGGACGAACCCGCACGCCCGCCGTCTGGCGAATCGGCTGCTGGAATACGGCGAGGACTTGCTGAGGTTCCTCGAATTCGAGGGCGTGCCGAGCAGCAACAACAAAGCGGAGCGGGAAATCCGCCCGGCGGTGTTGATGCGCAAAGCCAGTGACGGCAGCGCCCGCGACAAGGGGCCGAGACGCGAAGCATCCTCATGTCAATCGATCGCACTCTGAAACAACGCGGCCTCGACCCGCTTGAGGAAACCGAGAACGCCCTGCGTCAGTTCATGCAAGCCGGCCAATTGCCGCCGCTGCCGACGAAAACCTGTTCAGGCGGCTGAGGCGTTACCAGAATCGAAAGTCGGCAAGGCTTACCTGCGCGACGGCATTTACGTGGCGGAGATCAACGACAGCAAGTTCATCGGCGTTGACGCTTATAACAACCCGCTCGCCCCCCCGGCCGGAGCCATCGCCATCGCCCTGCGCGGCCGCGGCCACAATCTCACGTGGCGGTTCGGATTCCGCCATCTGACGGACGGCAAGAATCTCTCCTTCGTGAACTTCCAAGTCACGCCCGACGGGAACTGGAAGTTGCTCGTCAGCACTGGCGACCCGGCGACCGGCAAGCATACGGACGAGGTCCTCGCCGCGTCCGCGAAGCCCAGCGGAGGAGCTGGCGCCGGACAAGTGGGTTTAACCTGTTCATCCGCAGCGCCGGAGAAAGAGGAGCCGGCGGAGTGACCGGCCAGGCAGGCAGTGATTTTCAGGCCGTTACTTCAAGAAGACCGGGGCCGACGGGATGTCGTCTTCCGCGGACGGCGCGCCGACCGGGGCGGGCAGTTTGGCGGGCGGCGTGACGATTTGTTGATGGCCGACCGGCACGGCCGGATACGTGCCCAAGCCCGCCGGGGCGGTCAGGCCCGGCAGCGTCGGGCCGGCCGGCGCTCTGCCCAACGCGGGCGGCAGCGGTTCCGGGGCGCGGCTGGCCGGCGGCAGCGCCGGGGCTTCCGGCATCGGGACCGTGTACGGCGCCGGCGCGCTGAATGTCGGGGCGCCGCCTTGGGCCGGCGGCGGCTGGTCGAAGATTTCCGTCGTCACGGTGATCGGCCCGTTCGGCCCCTGGATCACGGAGACGTTCGGCTGCGGGGCCGGGGCCGGCGTCACCGGGGCGGCCGGCGTGTACAGCGTTGCCGGGCCGGACGGCGGGGCGAACGTCTGCGGCGGGTACTGTTGCGGGTACTGTTGCGGGTACTGCGGGGCCATTGGCATTTGCTGTTGCGGCGGCATCATGCCCGGCTGCTGGTAGGCGACCGGGTAGACCATGCCGCCGGACCCCATGACCGGCTGTTGCTGTTGCTGTTGAACCATCCCTTGTGGGTAGCCCATTTGCATTTGCGGCATCCCTTGCGGGTAGCCCATTTGCATTTGCTGTTGCGGCGGCATCATGCCGGGTTGCATCATCGGCAGGTTTTGCCCGGCCTGCACGCGGCTAAACGCCGGGGAGGCGGGCATCATGGCCGGCATGTTCGGGTGGTCCATCGCCTGGGCGCCCGCGAACGGGCTGGCGAACTGCGTGCCGGGCGCCTGGCACCCGACCAGCCCGCTCAGGCACAGCCCGGCGCCCGCGAGCATTCCGCGCTTCCATTTCCGCTGCCACATGGGACGCTCCTCCCCGGAACTCGAAAATCAAATCAGGGTGACGGTTGGCCTTACTTCGCCGGGCCGGCCCCGGGGACGCCCGGCACCGGGTTCGGGTTCTTGGCCCGGTCGCGGTCCCGCGGGTTCAGGAGGCCGGCGGCCTCTTCCTGGTAGGAGAGTTCCTTCGTGAGCGGGAAGTCCGGCTCCTCGGGAAAGTATTGCGGCGGGTGCCCTTCCAGGTAGTGACCGGACGGCAGCGTCATGCCGCCGATCCACGTCTGGCAGCCCGTCGTCCCGACGACGGCCGTGGCCAACGCCGCGAAGCCCCACATCCGCAAACCGCGAATCGTCATGGTCGTTGCCCCCGCCAGCCCGCTCGCGCGGCCGGCCGCCCGGAATCTCATGGTCTCTCTTTCGGCCGCCGGCCGGGCGCAATTGAGGGAATTTGCCGGATGGGCGGAAAAAGCCGGCCGCGACGAGGGCGCCGGGGTTGCCAAAGTTGCCAAGGGCGCCGGTTTGGCCGGGCTTTGACGGACGGCCGAGCCAACCCGTCATTTCCCGCCCAACACGTCGCACGTCTCCTCCAGATGCTTCGACAACACAGCCCACGGGTTCGCGGCCGTCGGGTCGTTGGCCCGGAACACCCCGTCGGTGACGTAGACCCACTTGGCGTACTGGCGGGCCATTTGCAGCGCGGCCTTGTCGAGTTTCTCCTGCGAGTGCAACAACACGGCCCGCGTGAACGGCGGGTTGTCGGCGTAGCCGCCGAAGTAATCCCCCTTCAAGCGGTCTTCCTTCGGCCAGGCGTTCCCCTCGTGGACGACGATCACGTCGGCGGCCTCGGCGGCGAAGTAGCGGCCGGGCGTCTCCGCGCCGGGGTTGGCGACCGTGGGCCAGTAGCCGGCCGCGTGGGCGTGTTTGTTCAGAGCGACTTGATGGCTGACGGCGGCTTCCGTGTCCGCGTAGAGCATCTCGTCGAAGAAGATCCCTTGGGCGCGCGGGTACAACTTTTGCCAGCGGTCGATGTCCGTCGTCACGTCGGCGGCCGGGCGTTTGCCGTACGCCGTGGAGACGTACCCCAACACCACGCACCCGGCGCCGACCAGCCGGTCGATGGCCTTCGTGTAGTTGGCATCCACGTCTTTGCCCGGCCCGGACGCCGGGTTGATAATCACCCACATTGGCACCGTCTCGTACCGCCGCTTCACGGCCATCAACCGGTTGTACACGGCATTCTTGTGGACGTCGGCTGGGTAGGTGTACAGCGGGACGAGGACGCCGGTCCGCTCTTGGGCGCGGCGGTGGAACTCTTGGGCTTTGCGCAAGCGGGCGGCGGGTTCCTCGGCGAAGATTGGGGCGGCGAGGAGGAGAGCGAGCAGGAGGCGGGACATGGGTGGGGGTCTCGGAGGGAAATTCTTGATGAGTGGGAAGCTCGCCGCAAAGGCAACCTTACCCCCCGGCCCCCTTCCCGA
>JAYTTY010000352.1:0-5882 GCA_043744795.1 Zavarzinella sp.
CCACTCCCAAAGCGTCGCGTCGCGGCTAAACGGCCGCAAGGGGGTCTCTTCCGCGAACGGCCACGCCCTATAATCCGGGGTAGCTGAACCGACCTGAATTGATGGGGCGACCATGACCTTCCGCGACGGGCCGATTGACGGGGTGATCTGGAAGCCGTTGAAGTTCTTCAACGACACGCGCGGCTGGCTGTGCGAGTTCTTCCGGCACGACGACTTGGACGCGAGTCTGCACCCGGTGATGGCCTACATGTCCCAGACGAAGCCGGGCGTCGCCCGCGGCCCGCACGAGCACGTGGACCAGACGGACTACTTCTGCTTCATCGGCCCGTCCCAGTTCAAAGTCTACCTCTGGGACGCCCGCGAAACGTCCCCGACCTACGGCCACCGGGACATCAAGACCGTCGGCGACGACGACCCGTTCTCCCTCGTCATCCCGCCGGGCGTCGTCCACGCCTACCGCAACGTCGGCCCCGTGGACGGCCTAGTCTTCAACGGCGCCAACCGCCTTTACAAGGGGTGGGACCGCAAAGACCTGATTGACGAAATCCGCCACGAAGACCAGCCGGACTCGCCGTACCAGTTAAATTGAACCTTGCGTCGGCCGGCCCGGGCCACGCGGTGCGGGAGCGCCGAGCGGGATGAGGTTGCCTTACCCGTCCCCCAGCAGCATCGGCACCTTCTCTCGCAGGTGGTCGATCTCCTGGATCGTCTCGCCGAGGTACGCCAAGAGCCGCAGGTCGTCCCGGCTCACTGTGCCGCCGGAGAGGAGCCAGGCCCGGACGCGGAACAGCTTGTACAGCTTCACCAGCTTGCGGTCGCTGATGAACACCTTGTCCTCGCGCACCAGCGTCTTGACCAGGCGCTGGAACTCGCGGAACACGTCGTCCGGGAAGTAGACGTGGCGGTCGTTCTGCTCTTCGCCGCGGCCGTCGCCCTGCTTGCGGGCGAACAGGAGCGTCAGGTAGCGGTTGGCCCGCATCAGGTCGTCGAGCGTGCAGTGCCCCTCGACCCACGGCTTCTGGTTCAGGTTCTTGTACGCCTCGTTTTGCAGGCCGGCGTCGATCAACTCTTGGAAGTGGTCGTCCGACACGCTGCGGCTCTGGATCTTCAGCACGAAGCGGTCCTTGAGGGCCGACAGTTCCCCCTGCTCGGGGATCTCGTTGGTCGCCGCGAACAGGATGCGCAGCGGGACCGCTTCGGGTTGGCCGTCCTGATAAAACTTCTTCTCGTTGATGATGGTCAGCAGGATGTTCAGGATAGCACTGTTCGACTTGAAGATTTCGTCCAGGAACGCCAGCTTGGCCGTCGGCAACTTGCCCTCTTTGCGGCGGATGTACGCCCCGTCCCGCAGCTTGGCGATGTCGATGGCCCCAATGATCTCGCTCGGCTCCGTGAACCGCGTCAGCATGTACTCGAAGTAGTCTTCCTCGCGGATGCCGAGGGCGTCCTTGAACTTCAGCACCAAGTCCGACTTGGCCGTCCCCGGCGGCCCGACCAGCAACAACGGCTCCTGGGCGACGGCCGCCACCACCATCAAGTCGATGATCTCCTGCTTACGGACGAAGAACCGCCCCAGCGACGTGCGGAACCGATTGATGCGCCCGCGCAGGGCGTCGGCCTCGCCCTGCAAGTCGGAAAGCGTCGCCTCGTCCGGCCGCGTCGTCGCCTGAGCCATGAATTTCAGTCCTCTGGGGGTCTGGGGGTATTCTATCCCGGAGGTCTCCGGCACAAGGAGAGGTTCAAACCCTTGCGGCCGGGCGGCCGCGCCGGCACAATGACCGTGGGCGCTTTCCCGCGGAGGTGACGGATGGCCGCGCTGATGACATCCCTTGGAATTGACCGCATGTCGCCGGAAGAACAACTTCAGTTGGTCGGCGAACTGCTCGACACGCTCAACGAGCCGGCCGCCCCCCCGTTGACGGAACCGCAGCGGCGAGAACTGGACCGCCGACTCGCCCTCCTTGACGCCGGGCAGACGGGGCTTCACCCGTGGGACGAAGTTGAAGCCCGCGTGTTGGCAACAATAAGTCCCGGGGTTCGCAAAGCCTCACCCACGGGCTACAGTCCGTCGCCCCTCCGGGGCTAACACCCGGACTCAGGTTATTAGCCCCGGAGGGGGCGCTGGACTGTAGCCCGCGGGTGAGGCTTTGCGAACCCCGGGAGTGAGGATGTGCCCGGGAACTTGGTTATTTCGCCTCGGCCAGTTCCGGGAACACGTCCCCCGGCAGGCCGGCGTCGCGGACGTGTTCGCCGAGCTTCTTCATGGCGGCGAAGCGGTAGTTCGCCACCTGTTGTTCCGTCACCTTCAGGAACTTCGCCACGTCCTTGTTGGCCCAGCCTTTGACGAAAATCAGTTCCAACGCCTGGATGCGGGCGAACTCCCCATGGTCCCGCCAGCCGTCGATCAATTGCTTGAGGCCGCGGGCGATGACGGCCGATTCCAAGTCCACGCGCTCCCGGCTGCGGGCCATGCTGGACGCGGCCCGCTGCTTGTCGTCGGCCGCCTCGGCCATGCGCTCGGCGGCCTCGTCCCCGGTCTGGGCGGGGCGGCGGCCGGTGCGGCGCAGGTGGTCCGTGATCTTGTAGGCCGTGATGGTGAACAGGTACGTTTGCAGTTCCCGCTTCTCGTCGAAGTTGTGGACGGCGGTCAGGAACCCGATGAACGTCTCCTGCACGATGTCCTCGGCCGCCGCCCGGTCCCGCACCCGGCGGACGGCGAACGCCAACAGCCGGCCCTCGTACAGGTTGATGAGCCGCTCCCACGCGCGCTCGTCCCCCGTGCGGATCTGCCGGACGAGGAGCTTCTCGGCTTCGGTACTCATGTGATTGGCGCCCGTGAGATGGGGGATATTGTACCAGAACGGGGGCGACCGAGCGCAGCGAGGAAGGCGAGCCAGAAGCGTTAGCGCTCTGGAGGACGCGCCGCCCACGCGACCGCCGGAGGGCGAGTCTTCGAAGCCCGGCCCCTTGGGCGAGAGTCGTCACCCGCATAGCGAATCTCGAAGACTCGATTCGCGGCGCACTTGCTCACGAAGATCCTCCAGAGCGCTAACGCTTCTGGCTCGCCTTCCTCGCTGCGCTCGGTTAATGGTCGATCCAACGATGAAACGTCTCCCCCCCGGCTCGCACCGCGTCCCCCTACCCCACGGCGGCCACCGACGCTCTTACTTGCTGCACATCCCGCCCGGAAGCGGCCCATTCCCCGTGGTGATGATGCTGCACGGCGCCGGCGGCACGGCCGAATTCGCCGAGGGGGAAACGGGCTGGTCCGCGTTCGCCGACACGCACGGGATCATAATCGTTTACCCGGAGGGACAAGCCCTTGACCCGGCGAAGGAGCCGAAATTCCTCACCAACCCGCAGGAGTGGAACGACGGCTCCGGCCGCGGGCGGGCCGACGATGTGGGCTTCCTGACCGAAGTGTCGGGCGACCTTCCCACGTGGACGGCCATCGACCCGGGCCGGATGTTCCTCACCGGGTTCTCCAACGGGGCGGGGATGGCGTTCAAGTACGCGGCATCCGAGCCGACGCGGTTCCGGGCCGTCGCCCCGGTTGCCGGGCACTGTTGGTTCGCGCCGCCGGTCGTGGGGCCGATTCCCACCTTGTACATGATTGGAGACGCCGACCCGATCCTGCCGATGAACGGGGGGACCGCCCGCACCCCGTGGGGCCGGCTGCCGAATCGCCCGGCCGTGGCCGACACGCTCGCCAAGTGGAGCGCGGCGATTCAAACGCCCGTGAACGCCCCCGGGTTTGTGGTGCGGGTCATCCCGAATCACGGCCACCACTGGCCCGGCGGCCAAGCCAAGCTGGGCGAGAAACTGGGCGGGCCGATTTCGGGGGACGCGGACGCGACGCGGGTTGTGTGGGAGTTTTTCGAGAATGTCCCGTGACGATTTGAAAGGTACGAAGAGGAACCACAAAGGCACAAAGATCACACAAAGGTTCACAAAGAAAACCGATGAGGAATTTGTCTTCCGTCTTCTTTGCGATCCTTTGTGTGTGATCTTTGTGCCTTTGTGGTGAGGTCTTTCTTCTTAGGAGAATTTCTCATGGCCCGGTGGCTCTGCAAGGTCGAACCCGACTGTTACTCCCTCGCCGACTTGGAGCGCGACGGCGCCACCACGTGGGACGGCGTCGGCAACCCGGTGGCGCGGAAGAACCTGCGGGCCATGACGCCGGGGGACCGCGTGCTGTTCTACCACACGGGCAAGGAGAAGGCCGTCGTCGGCGAGATGGAAGTGGTCGGCGAGCCGACCGCCCCGGCCGATGATGAAAAGGCGGTCGCCGTCGAGATGAAGTTCGTCGGCCGTTGGGAAACACCCGTGACGCTCGCGGCCGTCAAAGCCGAGAAGACGCTGGAAACGTGGGACTTGGTCCGGCTGCCGCGCCTGTCCGTCATGGCCGTCACGGACGCTCAGTGGAAGACGGTGGCGCGGCTCGCCGCGGCGAAGTGATTAGTCACAACCACTTTTACCGTCACCTCTTGCGGCGATCCCGCGGCCGTTATTCCCATCTTTTGTTGGCGAGGGGGGTCCGAGGGGGTAAAACGGTACTCTGTTCACTGGGCTGATATACTGGACATAAGAACACCGCCGGCGGGAGTTACGCCGGCCCCCATGTGAATCAAGGAATCAGAACACCATGGCGCGACGCTGCGCCGACCCGCCGCCGGCCGTCAACGGGAAGCCGTCGGGCATGCGGCGGTCGGACCGCTTTCTGGCGGGTCTCAAGGACGTCCCCCGCGTCACCTTCGTCTCCCACGTTCAGCCCGACCCCGACAGCCTCGGCAGCATGCTCGGGCTGGCCCACTTGGCGGAACACGCGCTCGGCATCCCCGGCCGCCTGAGCCGGGACGGCATGATTAACCGGGCCGAGAACCGGGCAATGGTCGAACTGCTCGACCTCGACCTGACGCCGGTGGAAGACCTCGACTTCCTGCCCGGCGAAGTCGTCGTGATGGTGGACAGCCAGCCCAACACGGGCCGGCACTCCCAAATTTGCGACGTGCCGCTGTACGGGGTGATCGACCACCACACCACGCCCGGCGACTTGAAGAACATCCCGTTCGTGGACGTGCGGCCCAGCCTCGGGGCCACCTGCACGCTCGTCACCAAGTACCTCGTCGAGCAGGGCGCGCCGATCCCGCCGCGCATCGCCACCGCCCTGCTGTACGGCATCGAGACGGAAGTCTCCGGCTACCCGCGCGAGGCGACGGCCGTGGACGACGGCGCCCTGCACTTCCTCTTCCCGCTCGCGGACATGGACCTCGTGTCCCGCATGCGCAACGCCCGCCTGCCGCACGCCCATTTCGAGGTGCTGCTGCAGGCCCTGCAAAGCTCGTTCATCTACGACCGGCTCATCATCAGTTGGGTGAACAACCTGCCCCAGCCGGAGCAGGCCGCCGAGATCGTGGACTTCATGGTCCGGTTCGACAAGGTGGACTGGGCCTTGTGCGGCGGCGTGTGCGGGGACAAGTTGGTGCTCTCGCTGCGGACGTTCCTGCACGGCGTCCAGGCCGGCGACCTTCTCCGCAAAGTGGTGGGCAAGCTCGGCAAGGCCGGCGGCCACGACCGCCGGGCCGGCGGCGCCATCCCCATCGCCAACCTCAGCCCCACGGCCGTCGAAGACTTGCAGGCCGAGCTGCGGCGCCGGTTCCTCAAGGCCTTGGGCTGCGACGACGCGCGGGGGCAACGGCTGGTGCCGCTGCGGGAGATGTTGCAGAACTTGCAGGCGTAAGGGGTTTTGTCTTGGTTTTCAGCTCCAACGGAGCGTTCGGAATCACTGAGGCGACGGGTGGAAGGGGAGCCACGGCGGAGCATCGTCGCTTTTCGCTCCGCGAAAAGTCCGGCTTCCCGCGTGAGGGGCCGGTCGTCTATGG
>JAYTTY010000353.1:0-22572 GCA_043744795.1 Zavarzinella sp.
CCTCCAGCGTCTTCTGCACCGTCTCCCCCACCGCCTTCGCCCGCTGCGCCGCCTGGTCCGCCGTCTGCGTCACCTCGTCCACCGTCGTCATCGTCTCCGTCACCGCCGCCGCCTGCTCCTGTGCCCCCGCCGCCTGCTGCGTCGTCCCCGCCAAGATCTCCGCCCCCGACGTCGTCAACTGGTTGGCGGCCTCGCGCATGGCGTCGTGCACGCGCTGCCGCTTCTCCGTCATGCGATTGAACGATTGGGCCAAGTCGCCGATTTCGTCGCGGGTATTCACCTCCACCCGGTGGTCCAGCCGCCCTTGGCCGATCAATTCGGTCCCGCGGAGAAGTTGACGGATCGGAAGGTTGATCGACCGCGCCATGAAGTACCCGCCGACCGCCACGAGAAAGAACGCCATCACGGTTCCGGTGATGATCGTGATTTCCGTGACCCGCGCGCTGGCCTCCGCGGCCGCCTGGCGGGCCGCGAGGGCCTCCGTCTCGGCCGCTTCCATTTCCGCGACCTTCCGCCGAATTTGCTCGGTCAAATTCCGGCCCGTCTTTTTCTTGACCAGGTCCGTCGCGGCCGGGAACCCCTTTTCGGGGCCCTTGGCCTGCGCCACGTCGATCGTCAGTTGGGCAAACTTGATGCGCGCGTCGATCAAGCCCACGAGGTCGGTGAACCGCTCGTCTTGCCGGGAATTCTTGTCGATCAGGGGCCGCAGGTGGTCCTGCGTCTCCTTCACGTCCGCAAGGGCGGCGTGGTAGGGTTGCAGGTATTCGGGGTCCTCCGTCAGGAGGAAACTCCGCTGGCCGCTTTCCACTGCACGAACGAGCGAGAACAGTTTTTGGACGTCGTCCAGAATCGCGTGAGTGTGCGTGACTTGGCGGTTGGTTTCCAACAGTTGCACGGTGCTCAACAGGGACAGCGTGCCGACGACCAGAAAGACCAGGAGTGTCAGCGCGCAACTCAACCCGATTTTTTTTCCGATCGTCATGGCCTTCCCCCTTCGGGTAAGTCGTCGCCGAGGTCGATGTACAGGCGGGTGTCAGTGAGCAGCGCGGCCCCGTCCAGGAGGATCAAGGCGTCGGCCGTCACGCCGCGGACGTATTCGGCCACGGCGCCCGACACCGAGTCGGGCGGTTCCCTCAGTTCGTCGACCCGCAGGAGCGCCACCTCGTGGACGGCGTCCGTCAGCACGCCGAATTCGATCCGCTCTCGCCCGAGGACCATCACGCGATTTTGTTCCGTCGCGGGGCCGGCCGCGATGCCGAAAAACGGCCGGAGGTCGAACACCGCCAAGATTTGCCCGCGCAGGTTGGCGACGCCGGCCAAGAACGCGGGCGCCCCCGGCAGCGGCGTAATTTCTTTGGGCCGCAGAACCTCGCGGAGGTACGAAGTTTCCAAGGCGTATTGTTCATTGCCCAAGCGGAAGCGCATGACTTCGAGCAGGGCGCCGGCCGCGGGCGCGTCGGCCGGGACGCGGGCGATGGCGCGGGCGCGCTCGGCGAGGACGGCGAGGACGCGCTGCGGGCTTAACCGGTTCGCCTCCTCGGCCGCGAGGGCGCCTTGACTGAGGCGATCTTTCGCCCTCGCCCAATCAACTGCGGCGACGGCTTTCTTTGCGGGGGGGGTCACGTTGCGCCCTCCTTCCAATTGAGGATCGCCAGTTCGGCGGCGGCGGCCTCGGCCAAGCGGCCGGCGGGTTCGCCGTCGGCCATGGGGACCGGCTCGTCGGCCGGCCGCGCCGCGCACAAGTCGCGGGCGTTGCGGTACGCGCGGCAGGCGCCCGGCACGTCGCCGCGGCGGCGCAGGATGGCGCCCAGCGTGAAGTGGGCGACCGCCGACGTCCGGTCCAGATAGATCACGCGGCGCATCGCTTGGGCCGCGTCTTCGGGGCGGTCCCCGTCCAACAGCAGCACGGCATGAAGGTAATGCAGTTCGACCGACAACGGGTGTCGGGAAATCGCCCGCACACACGCCTCGTTGGCCGCCGCGGGATCGACGTTCGCCAGCGTCCGGACGTTGCGAATTTCGGCGTCGGCGTCCGCAATGACATCGGCGAACGGCGAGGCCGCCAGAGTCATTCCCGCCCGCGGTTCGTCGAAAATGCTTGTGCCATGCGAAGTCGGGGCGCCGCCCAAGGCCCCCAAATCGGGCGGTTCCGCCGCGGACGATTCCACGGCCGCCCCGGTGGGTGCGGGAGCTTGGAATGAGGCGCCGCCGGGCTTGCGGTAGAACAAGCCGTCCGACCCGGCGACGACTTCGAACGGCGCGAAATCCCACAGCGGCGGGTCGGAGGACGCCGTGACGAGCCAGCCGCCGTCCGCCAGCGAATGGTAGAGCCGCTGGGCCGTCCGCCGGACCGTTTCTTTGTCGAAATAGATGAGGACGTTCCGGCACAGAATCAAATCCATCCCCCATATGCCGACGGCGAATGACGGGACAACGTCCAGCGCCAGATTCAGCGCCACAAACCGGACGCGCTTGCGGACGCGCTCCGCGAGCTGATAATTTTTCCCCGCCGGCGTCAAGTACGGGAGGGCGTCCGCCGCGCCGTCGCCGCGGAGGGACCACTCGGAGTACACCGCCCGCCGGGCCTTCGCCAAGGCGACGCGGCAGATGTCGGAGCCGACGAGGCTCACTTCTTCCGACAGCCCGAGTTGCTCGAAGAGGATGGCCAGTGAATACGCCTCCTCGCCGGAGGCGCAGGCCGCGCTCCAGACGCGCATCACGTGCCGGCCGCCCCGCGCCGCCCGAACTTCCGGGATGACCCGCTGGCGGATGAACTGGAAATGGCCGGGTTCGCGGAAAAAGTAGGTCTCTCCCACGGTCAGTTCGGTCAGCAGATCGTCAAACGCTTCGTCGTCCGCGGCGAGCCGGTCGGCGTATTCCAGGAGGTCGCGGACGCGCGCCCGGGCCATCGCCCGGCGCATCCCCAACTCCGCGCTCTCTTCCCGCTTGTCGAACGACAGGCCGGTGCGCCGACTGACCACGGAAGCCACGGCCTCGAAGCCGGATTGGGTCCACGTCTTCATGGGGTTCGCTCCCCACCGGCGTCCGGCGCCGAAAAGCCGGCCGGCTCGTGGGCCGCGCCCGAAGCCACGAGGGCGTGGGCCTGATGCAACACCACCATCCCCCCCCCGTACTTCGCCACGCGCGGCCGATTTTCGTCGGGCGGCGGGGCGCCCGGCGCGCGTTCCGTCGGCTCGGCGGTGACTTCGGCAATCGCGGCGGCGGCAACCCGTGCCAACTCCACGGCCTGATCGACGTGCAGCGCGGTCAACGCGTCGCGGTGGCGAATGACGATGAAATGGTCGGACAGGGCGGTGTCACGGGCCGGCAGCCCGAAGCGGCGGCGGACGCTGAGGACCGGCACGACCGTCCCGCGCAAGTTCATGACGCCCTCGACGCCGGCCGCCGCGTCGGGGATCGGCAGCACCGCGCACGCCGGGAGCAATTCCTGCACGGCGGCCGCGGGCACCCCGTGACGCTGGCCCCCCACGTCGAATATCAACACGTCCAAGAATTCCGGGTCCACTTCGGAGCCTCTATGAGAGAAGAGGAGTCGGCTCGTCCGCAGCAGCCATGCGCGAGATGTGTCCATTCCAAGATCGTCGATTGCCCCCGAAAGGTCAATGGGAGGCGAGAAAATGGGCGCAATTTGCGGGTTCCGTCGCCGGCGCCCCGGGTGATTAATCGCTACAGACGGAAGTCGCCGCCCACGGCATATAACGAGACATGGCCACCCTCCTCTTTCAGGGGAACCCATGAACAAGCCAACGCGATACCGTGCCGCCCTGTCCGTCGCCCTACTCGGGTCGGCCGTCTTCTCCGCCGACGGCCGGGCCGTTGCCGACGAGAAGGCCCAGTCGGCGTGGGTGAAGCACGACACGGCCGTGATGGGGCCGACGCGGCCGGCCGCGCTCGTCTACGCCCCCGACCAGCAGCGGTGGATGACGCTCGGGTACTTGTTCCCGCCCGGCAACGGGAAGCGGAAGCCCATGAGCTACGACGACCTGGCGTTCGACCCGGCCGCGGGGCGGTGGGAGAATTACTACCCGCCCGGCAAAGACTGGGGGCCGAAGTTCGGCGACGCCAACGCGCCGCCGTGGAAGGGCCAAGGCAGCCGCTTCAAGGACGCCGACGGCAACGTCCGGCCGAACTGGGAGGCGTGGTACTGGCTGTACGGCGCCGGCCGAAACTATGCGTGCGACTCTCACGGCAAGCGGTTCCTCTTTTACATCGACGGCAGCACGTTCAGCTACGACCCGGCCGCCCGCGCGTGGAAGGACTTGGCCGCGACGGGCGACCCGCAGACCACACTCCATTCGAAGACGTTGCTCTGGGGGTCCGTCTGCTACGACGAGGCCAACAAGACCGTGGTGCTGTTCGGCGGCGGCAACGCCGAGACGGAGCGCGGCGACGCGGGCACGTGGACGTACACGCCTGCGACCAACACGTGGACGCAATTGAAGCTGGCCGTTCAGCCGCCGGCGCGGGCCAACTCGGCGCTGGTGTATGACCCGCTCAACAAGAAGGTGGTGTTGTTCGGCGGCGACCGACTGAACCAACTCGTCGCCGACACGTGGGTGTTCGACGGCAAGGCGTGGGAACAGAAGACGCCGGCGGTCGGCCCGGCGCCGCGGGCGGGGCACGCGATGTTGTGGCTGCCGACGGCGAAGAAGGTGCTGCTCCTCGGCGGGTACGGCTACGCCTCGGACACGGGGTATACGCCGGGCCTGTACCGCTCGCTGCCGCTGGAAGCGTGGACGTACGACGCGGCGGCCGACCGCTGGGATCTGGTTCAACGCATCGAGCCGGCGAAGAAGCCGGCCGTCACCGCCGGGCCGGTCAGCCCGCCCAAGAACTTCCTGCTCGCCGCCGCCGATTCCGATTCTCAGGTCGCCGTCGTGGACGCCAACCGCGCGTTCTGGACGTGGAACGCCGGCACGGCCGCCGGGGACGCTTCCCTCACGGAGAAGCTCGGCGTGAAGCCCGGCACGGTCGAACGCCGGACGGGGCCGTATGACCCGGCGTGGTATTCCGACGGCGTCCCGGCGGCCGACCCCGCCAAGGTCGAAGCGGACCTCGCGGCCATGCCCGCCAATCGGTGGAACTTGCGGCCCACGCCCAAGCTGCCGCGGCCGAACACGGACTGGGGATCGGCCGTCTACGCCGTCGATTGCGACAAGATCGTCCGCTACTCCGGCGGCCACTCGGCCTACGGCGGGACGGCCCCGCACGTTTACGACACCAAGACCGACCGCTGGTCGCTGCCGTTCGCCCCGGAAATGCCCATCGACTTCACCTACGGCAACGACGGCACGCCCGGCGAGTGGAGCTTCGGCGGCAACCCGTGGATGACGGGCCACACCTACAAGGCCACCGGGTACGACCCGAACGTGAAGGCCCTCGTCTTCGGCCCGCACAAGTACCCGTACTTCTTCGACCCGCGCGCCGGCAAGTGGTCTCGCGGAAGTCAGCCCAACCCGTACCGCTGCTCGTTCTACACGGTCACGCTGATCCCCACGCCGAAGGGCTTGGTCGCGTGGACGGCGGACGACCACGGCAAAATATTCTGGCGATTGAACCCCGCCGACAAGACGTGGACCCCGCTGCCGGTCAAAGGCAAGTTCCCGGTCCCCGTGTGCGACAACGCCGGGATGGCCTACGACTCGAAGCGGGACCGCATGATCGCCTTCGCCTGCGAGGGGAAGGCCGGCTCGACCGCCCACGAATACGACTTGGCGACGGGCGAGACGAAAGCCATTGAGGCGGCCGGACGCGAGAAGGTGCAGACCGTCGTCCGGGCGGCGCACGGCGACAACGGCCACTTCGAATTCCGCGAGGCGGTGTACCTGCCCGACCTCGACATGGTGATGATCGGGGCGACCGGCCTGTTCTACGACTGCGCGAAGAACGCGTGGTTCCACGCCGTCCTGCCGGGCGACAAGCCGGACCTGTGCAGGCACCCGAGTTACAACCTCGGCGTGATGGCCGACCCGAAACGCAAACTTGTGTGGGCCGTCGATACGAACAGCTTGGTGTACGCGCTGCGGCTCGACCTGCCGACGCTGAAACTGGTAGCGGTGCGGTGAGGGTCCGTCGCGGCTCACAAGACGGGCGCCAAGGTCGCCAACCCACATACTGGCGGCCTTGGCGACCTTGCCCCCGGGGCCGGTCACTTCTTCTTCGCCAACTCGCCGAGCATTTCCAACAAATTGTCCGTGAGGATGACGGACGCGTCCGCTTGCACGTTGTTCGTGCCCATCCACGTCTCGTAGCCGCCGAGCTTGTGCTGCTCGGGCGTCGGCAGGTAGCCGTTGTAGCTGTTGGCGATGCCGACCACGACGGTGCGCGGGAACGGGCTGCGCTTCTTGATGTCCAAGCCGATCTCCGCGAACGTCTCGAACGGCATGGCGCAGATCGCGGTGTCGCCGACTTGAACGACTTGCAGGAGGACGTTCAGCGTGTCGTCCTCCTTCGCCAAACCCAAAGCCCGCTCGGCATACGGCCCGGCGAGTTCCGGCAGCTTCTTCCTCTCGGCGTCGTCTTTCAGCGCGAGGATGGCCGCCGCCCGCTCGGCCTGCGCCGCCGTCGGCTTGCGCCGCTTCAATGAAATCTCGCGCCGCGACATGGCGAGCCGCACGGCCGGGTCGTGGGCGGCGATCTTGCCCACCGCGTGCCAAGCGGCGTCGGCGGTCTTGCCGGCGACGACGCGGATTTGCTCGAACGTCTCGCGCGGCGGCCGGGGCGGCGCCACGCCCCACGGGATGTTGTTGATGTCGCCCGACGTGCCGTTCGACATCATCGCCACGAAGCCGTCTGACCCGTCGGCCGCCGCGCCGACGCGGGACGGCATCAGCCGGGCGAACTCGCCGTAGTAGTCGGCCGAGACGGCCTTCGCCGGCGTGCCGCCGACGTAGTGCAGCGAGTAGTTGGCGTACACCGCCAGCGGCCGCTTCGTCGTGGCGTCCCGGACGGACAGGACGCTCACGTCCGGGTCGGTCGGCCCGGCCGGGTGCGACAGCGCGTCGGGGCCGCCCGCCGGGTTCATCTTCACCAAGTCCACGCCGCCGAACGGGTTCAACGGCATCTTGCCCGGCTTGAGGAACCAGCGGCGGTTGAAGACTTCGTCCGGCACCGGGTGGGCGGCCGAGCCGACCGCCGCCGGCCGCAGATTCTTGTGGGCTTGGACAATCGCCTCCGCGATGCCGGCCACCAGAATCTTGCGGTAGGCGGCGGTCTCCTTGCGGCCGTCCGTCGCCCACGACGCCGGGGCCGTGTGCGTGTGCGTCGCGGAAATGAGGACGTTCTCCGGCAGGATTTTGCACCGCCGGGACGCGAGGAGCTTGGCCTCGTCGGCCACGTCGCGGGCGACGCCGAGGTTATCGACGACGACGAGGGCGAGCGCGGTCTTGCCGTCGTCGAGCGCGAGGGCGCGGGCGTGCAGCGGGTCGTTGGCCTTCTCGGCCATGTTCGTGCTGAACAGGCCCACCATGTTGACGGGGTACTCTTTCGGCGTGATGTCCACGGCCGCCGCCCCGGCCCGCAGCGGCGGCGGGCCGGCGGCGCGGGCCGGCGGGGCGTGAACGACGGCGAGCAACAGGGCCGCGGTTCGGAGTGTGTGACGCATAACCACCTTTCATTTCTCGGGACTGGCCTTCGCCTCCCGCTTGGCGAAAATGGTATGCGCTTCCGTCTGCTTCGCCCACAGCGCCGGCGCGAGGGGCGTCAAGAAGAAGATGACCGCCCGTGTGAGAGATTGCTTCGACATTGTTTCCCTTCCAAGCCAATACCCGTAGTCTTGTGAGCCGCGACGCGGAGGCTTTGCGCAGAGGAGCGCGGGCCGGAACCCAATAACGGCCGGCGCATTCAGCGGAGGCCGGCGAGCGTCGCGGCGTCAGCCCGACGTGTCTTCTTCAAACAAGACACGTCGGGCTGACGCCTCGACGCTCGCCGTTGACGGTCGCTTTGGCCACTTCTGGCGTGCGGCCCCGCGCTCCGCTGCGCAAAGCCTCCGCGTCGCGGCTAAACAATTCCGCGTCGTCGCCTCACTCCGCCAACAACTCCCTGACCGCCCGCTCCAACTCCTTCACCCCCGGCGCCACGGCGGCCTCCAGCGGCGGGCTGTACGGCGTCGGGCAGTGGACGCCGTGGAAGCGCTTGATCGGGGCGTCGAGGTAATTGAAGCCGGCGTCGGCGACGCACGCGGACACTTCGGCCCCGAAGCCGAAGGGGCCGAAGCCGCCGTCGGCGATCAGCAGGCGGCCGGTTTTCTTGACGGAGGTCAGGATCGTTTCCACGTCCAGCGGGGCGACGGTGCGCGGGTCGATCAACTCGACGGAGACGCCTTCTTTGGCCAACGTGTCGCACACTTTCAGGGCGTGCTGGACCATCAGGGCGAGGGCGACGATGGTTACGTCTTTGCCTTCGCGGACGACGGCCGCCTGGCCGAAGGGGATTTCCTCGTCGTCGGGGACCATCCCTTTCACGGTCAGGATTTCGCGGTGTTCGAGGAAGACCACCGGGTCGTTGCAGCGCAGGGCGTGCTTCAACAGCCCCTTGGCGTCGCGCGGGTTGGACGGCACCACCACGCGCAGGCCGGGGCAGTGGGCGAACAGGGTGTGGTAACTGCCCGAGTGGTGCGTCGCCGCCGAGTGGCCGATGCCGATGCAGCCGCGCAGCAGGACCGGCATCTTGAGCCGGCCGCTGGACATGTACTGCATCTTGGCGATCTGATTGATGATCTCGCCGAGGCCGTCGAGGACGAAGTCGGCGAACATGAAGTCGATCACCGGCCGGCTGCCGGTCATCGCCGCCCCGCCGGCGAGGCCGACGAAGCCGCGCTCGCAGATCGGCGTGTCACACAGGCGGACCGGGCCGTGCTTCTCGAACAGGCCGAAGGTCGTCTTGAAGTTGCCGCCGCGGACGCCGATGCCCTCGCCCATCACGAAGATGGCCGGGTTCGCCTCCATCTCGTCCCGCAGGGCTTCGAGCATCGCCTGCATGATGGTGACTTCCCGCAGCGGGGCGCCGGCCGCCATCGGCTTGACCGGCGTCGGCTCGGCGAAGACGTGCGTGGTCGCCGTCGCCGCGTCGGGCCACGGGCTGGCCTCGGCGAACTTCTGGGCGTCCGCGGCCTCGGCCTTCATCGCCGCGTCGATCTCGGCGAGTTGCGCTTCCGTCGCCAGTTTCTTGAAGAGCAGGTGTTCGCGGAAGGTCTTGATCGGGCAGCGCGTCTTCCACTCCTCCACGTCTTCTTTGGTGCGGTAGGTGAAGTCCCCCATGCCCTCGGCGTGGGCGCGCGTGCGGTAGGTGCGGGCCTCGATCAGCGTCGGCCCTTCGCCGGCCTTGGCGCGCTTGATCGCTTCGCCGGCCGCTTGCCGCACGGCCAGCACGTCGTTGCCGTCCACGGCGACGCCGGGCATGCCGTAGGCGGCGGCGCGGCTGGCCACGTCCGGGTTGCCGGCCGCGTAAGAGAACGGGACTTCCGTGGCGAACTGGTTGTTCTCGCAGACGAACAGGGCCGGCAACTTCCAGATGCTGGCCATGTTTAGGCCCTCATGGAAAGCCGCGTTGTTCGAGGCGCCGTCCCCGAAGAAGGCGACGCCGACGTTGTCCTTCTTCAACAGCTTGAACGTGTACCCCGCCCCCGCGGCTTGCAGAATGCACGGGCCGACGATGCCGCTGGTGCCCATCATGCCGACTTCGGGCGAGAACAGGTGCATGGACCCGCCGCGCCCCTGCGAACACCCCGTCGCCCGGCCGAACAACTCGGCGAATAGCTCTCGCGGCGGGACGCCCTTGGCGAGGGCGTGGCCGTGGCCGCGGTGCGTGCTGAACACCACGTCGTCCGGCCGCAGGTGCGCGCACACGCCGACGGCGATGGCCTCCTGCCCGACGTAGGTGTGGCAGGCGCCATGAACCAACCCGGCCTGGTGGCAGCGGGCCAGTTGCTCCTCGCACACGCGGATGCGCACCATCTCGCGGTACAGGGCGATTTCCGCGGACTCAGGTTTACTTGCCAATGGTTCCCCCGGCGTTCATCGCCAAGTTGCCGCCGTCCATCGGGATCAGCGCCCCGGTGATCCAAGAAGAGGCGTCCGACGCCAACAATACGGACAGGCCCTTGATGTCGTCCGGTTGGCCCAGCCGCCCGCGCGGGATGCCGGCCAGGAAGCGCGTCTCCAGCGCCGGGTCGGCGGCGATGCGCTCGCGGAGGCCGGGGTTGATGACTTGGGCCGGCAGGATGGCGTTCACGCGCACGCCGCGCCCGGCCCACTCGGCGCTGAGTTCGCGCGTCATCTGCACGACGGCCCCCATCGCCATGCTGTAGGCGACGTGCCCGCGGCCGAGGGCGGTGATGCTAGCCAGCGAGCCGATGTTCACGATGCTGCCGCGGCCCGCCGCCAACATGCGCCGGCCAGCCTCCTGACACATGGCGAACCGGCCGATGACGAGGTTTTGCAAAACCTTCTGAACGGTCTCGATGGCAATCGTCTCGGGCGCGCCGAGCAGGCCGTCCCCGGCGACGTTTCCCAGGAAGTCGAGGCGGGAGAACTCCTTGTCTACGCGGGCAAACATGTCGCGGATGCTGCTCGGGTCGGACACGTCGCACACCTGCGGCAACGCCTTTCGGCCAAGTTTCGTGATTTCACCGGCGGTCGCTTCCAAGCCGGCGGTGTCGCGGTCCACGAGCGTCACGTCGGCGCCGAACTCGGCCAAGGCAATGGCCATCGCCCGGCCCAAGCCGCTGGCGGCCCCGGTGACGAGGGCCACGCGGCCGGTCAGGTCGAACAGGTCAGGCATCGTCGGCTCCCAGCGGTTAAAACATTTCTCGCAAAGACGCAAAGATTGCAAAGTTCGCAAAGAGTCTTTTGAAAAAAATATTCAAGAGTCAATTCAGGGCCGGCAGTCATCAACTTATTTCATGAGACTCTTTGCGAGCTTTGCAATCTTTGCGCCTTTGCGTGAAATGATTTTCTTCATTTACTTTCGCGCGGCACGCACAGCGCCAGGCCCGCCCCGACCAGCAGGGTGCCGGCCACCGTCCACAAACCTAAATGGTGCAGGATCGACGGGCCAAGCGCGCCGCCGATATTGGCCACGGAGTTAATCAGGGCAACGCCGCCGGCAGACGCGGCCCCGGTGAGGAATGCCGTCGGGATGGCCCAGAACGTCGGCAACATGCTCATCATGCCGGCTTGGGCCAGGCAGAACCCGACCAGCGTCAGTATCGGCGAAGTCGCCGTCGCGGCCAGCGCCCAGCCGGCGGCGGCCATCAAGGCGGAGAAGGCGACGTGCCCGCGGCGCTCCCCGGTGCGGTCCGAGTTGGCGCCGATCACGACCATCGCCACGACGGCCGACAGGTGGGGCAGAGCAAGCAAAAGGCCGAGTTGAAACTTGGTCAGGTCGGCGAACTGGGCTTCGAGAAGCCGCGGGAAGAACGCCCCGCTGGCGTTGGCCCCGACGGCGACGGTGAAGTACAAGGCGATCAGCAGCCACACGCGCGGGTTGAACATGGCCGACAGCTTGTCGAGGCCGTGCCGTTCCCGCCGCTCGCGTTCCTCGGCGGCCAAGCGGGCCACCAGCCAGTCGCGCTCCTCGGCGGACAGCCAGCGCGCCTCGGCGGGGCGATCCGTCAGCAGCCACAAGACGGAGACGCCCAACAGGACGGACGGGACGCCTTCCAGGACGAACAGCCAGTGCCAGCCCTTGAGGCCGAGGAAGCCGTCCATGTAGTGCATGATCGCCCCGGACGCCGGGTTGCCGAACACTTGGGCGAAGGCGATGGCGACCATGAACAGGGCCGTCACGCGGGCGCGCTCGCGGGCCGGGAACCAGTACGTCAGGTAGAGGATAATGCCCGGGAAGAAGCCCGCCTCGGCCACGCCGAGCAGGACGCGGACGGCGTAAAAGCTGGCCGTGTCCGTCACGAACATCATCGCCATGGAGACGAGGCCCCACGACACCATGATGCGGGCGATCCACTTCCGCGCGCCGAAGCGCCGAAGCAGTAGGTTGCTGGGGACTTCAAACAGCAGGTAGCCGACGTAGAAGAGGCCGTAAGCGACGCCGAAGACCGACTCGGAAAGATCGAGGTCGGCCTTCATCGACAGCCACGCGAAGCCGAGGTTGGACCGGTCGAGGATGTTGAAGACGTACAGCAGGCACAGGAACGGCAGCAGCCGCCACGCGACCTTGCGCAGGACGCGGGCGGCGATCAACGGGTCGTTGTCTCGGTAGTCTTGTTCGGCCTGGGAGGGAGGCGGGTGGGTCATGGGGCGGACCTACTACCGGCGCCAAAGGCAACCTCACCCCCCGGCCCCCTCTCCGCGGCGGAGAGGGGGCGAAAGACGGTCCCCCTCTCCCGGCTTTGCGGGAGAGGGGTTAGGGGTGAGGGTGGCTTTGGTCTTTTTGAAAAACCGCCCTCACCCCCGGCCCCTCTCCCGCAAAGCCGGGAGAGGGGAGTAGGTTTGGTCCCCCCTCTCCGCTTCGGAGAGGGGGTGAGGGGGTGAGGTAAACGGCCAATGCCCAAGGGGTTCATCGAAACTCCCGTGGTTGCATCACCCCGTTGACCACATTCACCAACGCCTCGCCCGTCAACGCTTTCAACGCCGTCCGGGCGACCGTCTCCCGCAAAGTCCGAACGGCGTTGGCGCTACACGACGCGACGTGCGACGAACACGTCACGTTCGGCAGCGTCCGCAACGGGCTGTCCGCCGGGATCGGCTCGGGGTCGCAAACGTCGATCATCAGGCCGCCCAGGCGGCCGCTTTGAAGGGCGGCGACCACGGCTTGCGTGTCCAACAAGTCCCCGCGGGACAGGTTCACGAGGATGGCCCCCGGCTTCATTCCCGTCAGCGAAGTCACGTTAATCATTCGGCGAGTTGTCGGCGTGGACGGGCAGTGCAGCGTCACGATGTCGCAGGACGACAGCAGATCGGGCAACGACATCGGTTCGCACCCGGCCTCCCGAATCGCCGCCTCGGGGACCACGGGGTCGTGGACGAGCCGCTTGCACTTGAACGGGTGCAACCGGGCGGCCACCTCGCGGCCGATGCGGCCGAAGCCGACGACGCCCACGGTGAGGTCACGCAGGTTCTTCATCTGCGGCATCGGGACCGCCAAGCCCCAGCCGCCGCCGTGAATCAGCATGTGGTTCGGAACGACTTGGCGTGTGGCCGCCAAAATAAAGGCCAGCGTGTGGTCGGCGACTTCGTCGATGCAGTAGTCGGGGACGTTGCACACCGGGATGCCGGCGGCCTTGGCGGCGTCGAGGTCCACGTTGTCCACGCCGATGCCGTAGCGGACGATGACGCGGGCCTTCCGCATGGCCGCGATGACCTCGGCCGTCACCGGGGCGAACTGCGTGATGACCGCGTCCGCGTCGGCCACGACGTCGATCAGCGCCGCCGCCGACTTGTCCCGGCCGACGACGATCTCGGCGCCGGTCGGCTTCAGAATGGTTTCCTCCGTTTGAAGAGAGGGAAACACGTGATCGGTGATCGCCACCCGCATGCGCATGGACTCCGGGGCCAGCCGACGGTCTATGGATATGGTTCGCCAATGGTACCGGCCTGTCCGGGCGGCCGCAAGCGAATAGGAAGAACTTTCGGCAAGACGGCCCCACGCCGGGGCCGGCGCCGTCCCATCATGAGGTGTTCGCCATGAAGACATTGATCGCCACGCTGAGCCTGTTCGTTCTGGCCGGGTTCGCCGCGGCCGAAGAGAAGCTCGACGCCAAGAAGCTCGTCGGCAAGTGGACCATCAGCAAGACCGAGGAGAAGGGGTTCGAGGGGACCGTCGTCGAGTTCACCAAGGACGGCAAACTGACGGCCACCCTCGACTTCAACGGCAAGAGCCTGGAACTCGAAGGGACCTACACGCTCAAGGGCGACCAGCTCACCCACAAGCTCTCGCTCAAGGGCGACACCGAGGGCAAGGAAAAGGAAGAGACGGAAACCGTGACCAAGCTGACCGACGACGAAATGGTGACCGTGGACGCCAAGAAGAAGGAAACGGTGTTCAAAAAGAAGAAGTGACCCCGCTTGGTTTTGTCTGCGTTGGAGTCCCGGCTTCAGCCGGTCTTCGGGCTGGCCTCGCCCGAGCGCTTTTGCCCGTGTGGCGCGACCGTTCACCCAAGACCGGCTAAAGCCGGGACTCCCACGCAGACGAAGAAATTCTTGCGTGGCGCGCTCCAATCCGGTAGGGTATAAGTCTCCCGCCGTGCGAGTTTCGCAATGACACGCCTCTGCTGGCCCCTGTTCGTCGGGGCGTTGTGTACGCCGTCCGCCTTCGGCCAATCGACCCCCGAGGACGTGGCCTTCTTCGAACAGAAAATCCGTCCGCTACTCGTCTCGCAATGCTTCTCCTGCCACTCGGAAATCGCCAAGAAGCAACAGGGCGGCCTGCGCTTGGATTCCCGAGACGCCGTCCTGCGCGGCGGGGACAACGGCCCGGCGGCCGTGGCCGGCGATGCGGGCAAGAGTCTGCTGGTAAAGGCCGTCCGGCACGCGGACGCCGACCTGCACATGCCCCCCAAGAATAAGCTCGCCGACCGCGAGATCGCCAACCTGGAGCGGTGGGTGCAAAGCGGGCTGGCCTACCCGACCGCGGACAAGGGGCCGGCCGTCGCCCGGAAAATTGACATCGACGCCGGCCGCAAGTTCTGGTCATTCCAACCGCTGACCGTAACGGAACCCTCGGCCGTCAAGGCCCCGACGCGGATTGATGGCTTCCTGCGGGCGGAACTCGACAAGCGCCACATCGAACCGGGCGGCCCGGCCCCGCGGGCGACGCTGATCCGCCGGGCCAAGTTCGACCTGCTCGGCCTGCCGCCGACGCCGGAAGAAGTCGCGGCGTTCGTGGCCGACCCCGACCCGGCCGCGTTTCCCAAGTTGGTGGACCGCTGGCTGGCCGCGCCGCAGTACGGCGAGCGCTGGGGCCGGCACTGGCTCGACTTGGTGCGCTACTGCGACATCGCCGAAGCGTGGGCCGAGACCAAGGGGCTGCCGCACCACTACCGGGACTGGGTGGTGAAGGCCGTCAACGACGACGTGCCGTACCCGCGATTCCTGAAGCTGCAACTGGCCGCCGACCAGACGCCGGACGCGACGCCGGGCGACCAGGCGGCCCTCGGGTTCATCGGCCTTAGCCCGACGTACTGGAAGGAACTGGAACTGCCGGTCGAGATCATCAAGACCATCGTCTCTGACGAGTACGAGGAGCGGGTCCACACGCTCTCCAGCGCGTTCCTGGGCCTGAACATCGCCTGCGCCCGCTGTCATGACCACAAGTTCGACCCGGTCACCGCGGAAGACTATTACGCCCTGGCCGGCGTGTTCGCCAGCACCAAGACAACCGACCGGGCAATGGCCGCCGGCATCGACGGCGAGAAGGTCGCCCAGGCCCGCGAGCAGGTCACGAAACTGGACGCAGACCTCAAGAAGCTCGGGGCGAAGCGGAACATCCCCTCGGTGATCCAAGCGGCTCACGCGCAAGGGAAGATCGCCACGTTGAAGGCCACGCCCGGTTACGACGCCACGCTGACGCCGGGCGTGCGCGACGGCACGCTGGCCGTCCTCCCGGCCGACAAGAAGCACGGCAGCAAGGTCGTGTACACCCCCGCCCCGTTGGACATGCCGTTGGAGATTCGCGGCAACCCGAACCGGCCCGGCCAAGTGGTGCCGCGGCGGTTCGTGTCGGTGCTGTCCAAGGGGACGCCGGCCAAGTTCACGCACGGCAGCGGCCGGCTTGATTTGGCCGACGCGATGGCGACGGACGCGGCCCCGCTCTTGGCCCGCGTGTTCGTCAACCGCGTGTGGAAGCACCACTTCGGCGTCGGCATCGTCGCCACGCCCAGCGACTTCGGGGCGCAGGGCGACCGGCCCACGCACCCGGCCTTGCTGGACGACTTGGCGGCCCGCTTCATCGCCAACGGCTGGTCCCTCAAATGGCTGCACCGCGAGGTCATGGCGACGGCCGCGTACCAACAGGCCGGCGGCCAACCCCCGGCCGGGGACGCGAACTTCCGCTACTACTCCCGCTTCCCCCGCCAACGGCTGGACGTGGAAGCGTGGCGGGACGCCCTGCTCGCCGTCAGTGGCACGCTGGATTTGAAGGTCGGCTGCCCGCCGGCCGAGTTGAGCCTGCCGACGAATAACCGCCGCACGCTTTACGGCACCGTCAAGCGCCGGGAACTGACCGACCTTCTGCGGTTGCACGACTTCCCCGACCCGGTCACGCACAGCCCGGACCGCATTCCCACGATCACGCCGTTGCAGCAGTTATTCGCCCTCAACAGCCCGCTGCTGGCCGAACAATCCGCGGCCTTCGCCAAGCGGCTCAAAACGGACGCGGGGCCGGACGCGGCCAAGCGGATCACCCGCGCTTATCAACTGGCCTTCGGCCGCCAACCGAAGCCGGCCGAGGCGGAGTTGGGCATGGCGTTCGTGAAGCCGGACACGGACGCGGCATGGCAGCAGTACGCCCAAGTGTTGTTGGACAGCAACGAGTTCATGTTCGTGGATTGAACGTACCCTACATTCGGACGGACTTCCGCCCACTTGCTCCGCGGAGATGGGGCTGGGGGTGAGGTGGTTTTCGCGGGCGAGACTTGACTGAAGTGACCAAATAGGAACTTAACCATGACCCATCTTTCCCGCCGATCCCTCCTCCGCGGCCTCGGCGTGGCCGTCGCCCTGCCGTGGCTCGATTCGATGGGGGCAGTCACGTCGTGGGCGGCCCCGGCCGGCAAGGCGGCGCCGGCCCCGAACCGCATGGCCTTCCTGTACGTGCCCAACGGCAAAAATATGGCCGACTGGACCCCGAAGACGGAAGGGGCCTTCACCGACCTGCCGGCGATTCTGCAACCGCTGGCCAAAGTCAAAGATGACTTCCTCATCCTCACCGGGCTGACCGCCGACAAAGCCCGCGCCCACGGCGACGGCGGCGGGGATCACGCCCGCGCCCTCGGCGCGTTTCTCACCGGCTGCCAACCGCGCAAGACGGACGGCTCCGACATTCGGGCCGGCGTCTCCGTGGACCAGGTCGCGGCCGGGCGGCTGGCCGAGTTCACTCGACTCCCCTCGCTGGAAATCGGGGCCGAGGCCGGGTCGATGGCCGGCAATTGCGACAGCGGGTATTCGTGCGTCTACTCCTCCACGATGTCGTGGCGGTCGGCGACGCAGCCGCTGCCGAAGGAAGTGAACCCGAAACTGGTGTTCGAGCGCCTCTTCGGCTCCGGCGGCGACGCCGAGCGGGCCAAGCGGGACGCCCGCCGCAAGAGCGTGCTGGACTTCGTGCGCGACGACTCCGCGGACCTCAAGAACAAACTCGGGGCCAACGACCTGCGCAAGCTCGACGAATACTTCTCGGCCGTCCGCGACGTGGAACAGCGCATCGCCCGCGCCGATAAGTTGCCGCCGGTGAAGACCCCCGAGTACAAAGCGCCGGCCACGGTCCCCGCCAACTACGGCGAACACGTCCGCATCCTGTGCGACCTGATGGTGCTGGCGTTTCAAGCCGACGTGACGCGGGTGTGCACGTTCGTCTTGGCCAACGAGGGGAGCAATAAGCCGTACCCGTTCGCCGGCGTCCCCGAAGGGCACCACGACTTGTCACACCACGGAAACGACGCCAAGAAGAAGGACAAGATCCGCGAGATCAACAAGTTCCACACGACTCAACTCGCGTACCTGCTCGAAAAGCTCAAGGGCATCCCCGAAGGCGACGGCACGCTGCTCGACCACTGCATGGTCGCCTACGGCAGCGGCAACTCGGACGGCAACGCCCACAACCACGAAGACCTGCCGTTGCTCTTGGCGGGCCGCGGGTGCGGCACGATCAAGCCGGGCCGACACCTCAAGTTCGCCAAGGAAACGCCGCTGAACAACCTGTGGCTCTCCATGCTCGACCGCATGGACGTGAAGCTCGCCGCCCTCGGCGACAGCACCGGCCACTTGCCGGGCCTGGCGTGAGCGGTCACGGCCGGTCCAGGATCTCCCGCACCTTGTCCGCGAGGGCGGCGAGGCTGAACGGCTTGTGCAGGAAATCGCCGGCGGCCGTCTCCGCCCCGTGATGGACCATCTCGTCCTCCGTGTACCCCGACACGAACAACACGCGCACGGCCGGCAGCCGGGCCGTCAGGCGGTCGGCGAGTTCGCGGCCGGACACTTTCGGCATCACCAAGGCGGTCACCAACAAGTGAATCGGCCCGGCGGCCGCCGCGGCGACGGCCAAGCCGTCCTCCCCGTCCGCGGCGTCCAGAACGGTGTACCCGCTTTGGCGGAGCGCTTGTTTCGTCATGCGCCGAATCGAGGCGTCGTCCTCGACGAGCAGGATTGTTTCCCGCCCCTGCGCGGTGGGGCGCGGGACGCCGGCCGGCGCCGGCGGCGCGTCTTCGACCGCGGGCAGGTAAACGCGGAAGCAGGTCCCCTCGCGGACTTTGCTCGTCACCTCGATGTGGCCCCCGCTCTGCTTCACGATCCCGTAGACCGTGGCCAAGCCGAGGCCCGTCCCCTTGCCGACCGGCTTGGTGGTGAAGAACGGCTCGAAGATGTGGGCCAGCACGGCCTCCGGCATGCCGGTTCCGGTGTCGCTGACCGACAACGCCACATACCGGCCCGGAATCACGTCGGGGCCTAAGCGGGTGTCGGCGGCGGTCAATTCGGCGTGGGCCGTGGCGAGGACGAACCGGCCGCCGCGGCGCATGGCGGCGCGGGCGTTCGCGGCCAAGTTGAGGAGGACTTGCCCGATTTGCGTCGGGTCCGCTTTGACGTTTCCCAAGTGCGGCAGAAGGTCGGTGACGAACTCGATGTTGGACCCGATCAGCCGCTTAACCATCGCCCCCATGTCCCGGACCACGGTGTTCAGGTTGAGCACGCACGGGACGAGCATCTGCTTGCGGCTGAAGGCCATGATCTGTTGCGTCAGCCCGGCGGCCCGCTGGGCGGCCGCGTGGATTTCCCGCGCCGACGCGAGGTGTTCCTCGGGACTGAGGTTGGCGAACAACAGGAACTCACTGTACCCGGTGATGATCGTCATGATGTTGTTGAAGTCGTGGCCAATGCCGCCCGCCAGTCGCCCGATGGCCTCCATCTTTTGCGCCTGCCGCAAGTGTTCTTCGAGGCGGCGGCGCTCCGAAATGTCGCGGAACACCAGAACCGCGCCGGTGACGTTCCCGTTCACGTCGCGGATGGGGGCCGCGCTGTCGTCGATCGGCCGTTCCTTCCCGGCCTTATCGATGAGGATCGTGTCGCGGGCGAGGGTGGCGGGCTCCCCGGTCGCCAAGGCGTCCAGGGCCGGGTTCCGCACCAGTTCGAGGGTCCGCTCGTGGAAGATGTTGAAAATGTCTTGTACGTTTCGCCCGGCGGCGTCGGCTTGCGCCCAGCCGGTGAGGACTTCGGCGTGCGCGTTCATGAACCGCACGCGGCCTTCGCCGTCGGTGGCGATCACCCCGTCGCCGATGCTGCCGAGCGTGGCCGCCAGCCACTGCTCGTTCTCCCGCAACTGGCTCTCCATCTTGTGCCGGTACAGCGCGATCTCAATGGCTGTCTGGAGGTCCTTGTCCTCGTAGGGCTTCAGGACGTACCCGAACAAGTCGGTCAGCTTCGCCCGCTGGAGGGTGGCGGCGTCCGAGTTGGCGGTGAGGTACACCACGGGGACGTGAAATTGCTCGCGGATTTGGCCCGCCGCCTCGACCCCGTCGATGCCGGCGCCGAGCGAGATGTCCATGAGGATCAGGTCGGGGCGCAAGGCGACGGCCTTCCGGACGGCCTCTTCCCCGGTCGCGGCCGACCCGGCCACGGCGTACCCCATCGCCTTCAACTGCTTCTCGATCCCCTTGGCGATGATCTTTTCGTCTTCGACGATGAGGACGGCGGTCGGCGGCATGCGGCGGGTCCTTTCGGGGTTCAGCCCTTGGCCTTCGGGAAGCGGACGGTGAAGGTCGTCCCGCGGCCGGCGGCCATTTCGATGTCGCCGTCGAGTTGGTCCACGAGCGTGTTGACTAACTGGAGGCCGAACGACTCCGTGTTGCGGAAGTCGGCCCCGGCGGGGAACCCGGCCCCGTCGTCGGCGAGGATCAACACGTTCGTCTCCCCGTCCCGCCGGAGGGACAGCCGAATGGTCCCGCCCGCGGCCCCGGCGAAGGCGTGTTTGAAGCAGTTCGACATCAACTCGTTGAGGAGCAGGCCGCACGGGATGGCGAGGTCGATGGGCAGCGGGGGGATGTCCACGTCCAGTTCGAGCCGCACGTCGTCGCCGGAGATTTTGTACGTGCGGCACAAGTCGTCCGCCAGTTGCCGGACGTACTCGGTGAAGTTCACCCGGGCCATGTCCTGCGAGCGGTACAGGCGCTCGTGGATCAGGGCCATCGACTTGACCCGGCCCCGGCTCTCCTGGAACATGGCCAGCGCCCGCGGGTCCGCCGTGTGGCCGGACTGGAGGTCGAGCAGCGTGGAGACGATCTGCAGGTTGTTCTTGACCCGGTGGTGGATTTCCTTGAGGAGCACTTCCTTCTCCCGGAGCGAGGCCTTCACCTGTTCCTCGGCCCGCTTGCGCCCGGTGATGTCCTGGATCGTGCCCGTCATACGCAGCGGCTTGCCCTCGGCGTCGCGCTGATTCACCCGGCCGCGGGAGTTGATCCAGATCCATTCGCCGTTCTTGGCGCGGGCACGATATTCCGCGTCGTAGAGGTCATCGCTGCCGGCGCGGTGCTGCCCCATCATTGCCGCCACACGCGGCAGATCCTCCGGATGGATGCTTTGTTCCCAGAATTCATGGGTCGCGGGGATTTCTCCCGGCGCGTAGCCGTGAATCGCATACCAGCGGTCGTCCAAATACTCCCGGCCGGTGGCGATGTCCCAATCCCACAAACCATGCCGGGCGTTGTCCAGGGTTAATCGCAGCCGATCCTCGCTCTTGCGCAAGTCGGCGGTCCGGTCGGCGACCTGCTGCTCAAGGGACTCGCTGAATTTCCGTAACGCTTCCCCGGCCTGTTTGCGCTCCGAGATGTCCTCGACAACGGCAATGTGGTACGCCGGCGTCTCGCCCGGTTGCCAGGTGGCGGATACGGTCAGGTTCACCCACACCTGCGAGCCGTCTTTGCGAACCAGGCGCTTCTCCATCGTGAAATCGCGAATCCGGCCGTCCACGAGCGCGGCCATGTTGTCCAAGTCGGCCTGAAGATCGGTGGAATGGGTCAGCGCCATCCAGGTCGTGGCCACGTAATCCCGTTCGGTCATTCCCAACATGGCGCAGTACCGGGCATTTAAGCGAATGAAGCGTCCGGTCGCCGTTTCGATCAGGGCCACGCCGACCGCCGCTTGCTCGAAGATCGTCCGAAACCGGCGCTCGCTGTCGGACAGCCGTTCCTCCGAATGCCGCCGCTCCGCCACGGCCGCCGCCAACGCCAGTGACGTGATTCCCAAGGCCCCGAGAAACCCTTGCAGCCCCAACAGCGAATCATTGACCGTGAACGACGGATTCACAAAGGGGACAATGTGGGCGACGGCGTTCTCACGGCCCGGGTCTTGGCGCATCGATTGGCAGGTGTGGCCGATCGCGACTGCCGACACGAGCGCCGCCAGCGTGGCCGTTTCCCGCGGCCCAAACCGGAAACTGACCAAGAACAGACCCGGCACGATCACCGCGTACGGCAGCGACGCGATGACGGAATTGTTGAACCAACTGCCGAACAATAACTCCGCCATCAAGAGCGTCGCGGCGGCGAGCGCGGCGAATTCTCCCAGGCGCGCGGCGGTCCGTCCCAACCGCGGGGCCCGCCCCCAAAGAACAAGCGCTGGCGCCAGGATCACCATCCCAACCGTATCGCCCAGACCCCAGGTAAACCACGCGGAAACCACAATCTGAGCCGGAATAATCCCCGTGAGCCACAGGACGGCTACCCCGCTGGTGCTGGCCACGGCGCAGCCCAGGCCAGCCGCGACGATGAACCAGAAAACATCCGGCGCCCGCTCAAAGGGGTTGAGCGAGGGCACCAGGCGCCCGATCAGCACCCGCGTCAGTACGTGCTCGAGGGTGCTGCCGGCGGCGATGACGACGGACGCCACCAACCCCGCAGACGTGTGCGGCAGCGTTGCCAGATTCGCCAGAAAGGCGCCGAGGGCAATGCCCGGCCAGACGCGCAAACCGAACAAGAGGACCGCCGCCAGACCGAGACCTGACGGCGGCCACACCGGCGACGCGTTGGTGCCGGGCAACTGCAAGAGTAGTCCCAGTCTGGCTGTCGTGTAGTAGATGAACGCGAGGATGGTGACTTCGGCGAGCCTGCGCCATGCGACACGCACCATAACTGCCCCCTGACGACTTGGCGCTACATGCAGCAGTGATTCCTTGGCGAGCGGTCCGTGGAATGCCTTCCATCCTATCGGGAGGGATTCCCCGTGACGAGCGGACACCTCGAGGCCATCGGCCCGGTTGTTCGGGCGGGGGAGCCTATATGCGGGCGGCCCCCGCCCACTAAGGATACGAAATTTATTAACTGTCCCATTTGGCCTGTTTGGCACGCGACTTCGGCGGTATGGTGCGCGACCTGATCCCTTTTTCCCTCGGCAG
>JAYTTY010000354.1:0-22539 GCA_043744795.1 Zavarzinella sp.
GGAAGCGAAGACGCTTTTAGCACGGATCGAACACGGATCAAGACAAGAGAAGAACTTCACCACAGAGGACACAGAGAACACAGAGGAAAGACAGGAGAAAGACATTTCAAAATTCTTCTCTCGGTCTTTCTCTGTGGTCTCTGTGTCCTCTGTGGTGAAGTTCTTCTCTTCCGCCTAATCCGCGGCTAAGAAAGTCTTCGCTTCAAGCCAATTCCCGGATCGCCTCGCTCCCCTCTTCGACCAAATAGTGCGGCCGGCCGTTCAAATCCGTCACGGTCGTGCGGTTGGCGTCGATGCCCAGGTTCTTGTACAGCGTCGCGTACAGGTCGCCGAACGTCACGGGGCGGCTCGCGGCCTCGCCGGCGATCTTGTCCGTCGAGCCGATCACTTGGCCCATTTTCATGCCGCCGCCGGCCAGCAGGGCGCAGTTGACTTGGGGCCAGTGGTCGCGGCCGACTTGGGCGTTGATCTTCGGCGTGCGGCCGAATTCGCCCATGACGACGACGGTGCAGTCCTTGTCCAGGCCGCGGGCGTGCAGGTCTTCCACCAGCGCGCTGACGCACTCGTCGAAGATCGGGAAGTCCACGGCCTCGCGCTTGAAGATTTCGTTCCCCTTGCCGCCGTGCCAGTCCCACTTGCTGTAGTTGAGCGTCACCACGCGCGCCCCGGCCTCGATCAACCGGCGGGCCATCAGCAGGCTTTGTGGCACGCGCGGGCCGCCGTCGCCGTCCTGGGCGATCTTCGGGTCGCCGTAGCCGTAGCGGCGGGCGACCTTCTCCGGCTCGCGGGAAATGTCCAGCGCGTCCGCCAGCCGGGACGACGTGAGCAGGCCGAAGGCTTGCTGGTTGAAGGCGTCCATCCCGGCCGTCAGCCCGGTCGTGTCGGCGTCGCGGCGCATGGTGTCGAAGCCGCGCAGCAATGTCTTGCGGTCGGCGAGTTGGTTGACGGCCACGCCGCGGAGCGTCATGTCGTCCCGCGTCGGCCCGACCGGCCGGAACGCCGCGTGCGACGACCCCAGGAAGCCCGGCCCCGGCTCGTTGTACGGGCCGTGCGTGATGGGGTAGCACAGGCTGACGAACGGCGGCGACGCCCCGTCCGCGCTCCCCTGCACCCGCGACACGACGGACCCGAGTTGCGGCCACCCGCCCGGCGGCGTCGGCTTCTTCGGGTGGCGCCCGTTGAACACCTGAATCGCGTCGTGATCGACCTGATTGCCGACCAGTGACCGAATGATCGCCAGCTTGTCCATGTTGCGGGCAAGCTTCGGGAACGCCTCGCCGATCTGGATGCCGGTCACGCTTGTGGCAATCGGCTTCCACGGCCCGGCGACTTCCTTGGGCGCGTCCGGCTTCAAGTCGAACATGTCCTGGTGCGGCGGCCCGCCGACGAGGTAAATCAGAATCACCGACTTCGCGGACGACGTGACCGCCGCCGCCGACTCCGCCTTCAACAAATTCGGCAACGCCAGCCCGGCGGCCCCGAGGGAACCGATTTGCAGGAACGAGCGGCGCGACGGCCGGCGGCAAACGAACGGGGGGACGGCCATAGAAATCTCCGCGCGGAAGTGGGAATGTGGCGGCAGGCGGGTCGGTCAGGCAGGTGAAAGAGATCGTACCCCACGGCGGGGGTCGTGTAAAGGAGAAAGGGTTCGCCGCCGGAGACTCCGCGTCGCCGCGATGCGGAGTCTCCGGCGGCAGAGCACAGTTGACCGGCTCGTTGCCGATTGCATCTGGAGTGTTGCGCGGTGGGACCGGTGTTGCGCGGTGGGACCGGTGTGCGCCGGTCGGTCGGACTGCAGACCGGCGGGACGCCGGTCCCACCTCCCTAGCGATTGAGCGCAATGAACAGCTAGAACTCCCGCCCGCCGTCTACTTCGACTTGGCCTCGATGGCGGTAATCATTTTCTCGTTGTCAACCTTCTCGCCCGTCACGGCCGCCGTGTGGTCCTTCTTTAAGTCTTCCAGTTTGCAGGCCTTGCCGTCCAACGTAATCTTGGCGGTCTTCGAGACGGGCACGGTGCGTTGGTTGCCCTTCGCGTCGGTGACGGAGATTTTGCCGTCCGTCACCTCGACGATGGTGACCTGGTGAACGTTGCCGTCCGCCCGGGCCGCCGTGACGGCGAATCCGAACAGGAACACGAAGAGACCGGCCAACGTCATGGCGCGCTTCAACATCGGACTTCCCCCTTTTTCATTCACACGGCATCGGGACGGCTCAGACACTCTGGTTGTCCCCGCCACCATGAATGACCCCGGCGGCCGGAACCTTTCCGAATTCCGTGAATTCCCTCCGAGCTGCCTGCCTATTTCCCGCTCACCGCCGCCGCGATCATGCCCACCGCGGACAAGACCAAGCCCACCGACCCCAGCGCGCCCATGACGATGCCGAAGACGGCCCGGCCCATGCCGTGCTTCTCGGGGTGGCGGCGCATGTCGCGGACGGCCAGCAGGCCGGCGATCAGCGCCAACGGCCCGGGGACGCACAAGACGGACACCAGCCCCAAGTACCCCGCCGCGATCGCCCACCCGGACCGGCCGACGGGCAGCAGCATCCGCAGGCCCGGGTCGTCGCCGAGCGGAGCAGGCCGCCGCGGCGGCCGGCGCGCCCCGTCGGCTTCGTCGTCATAATCGTCGTCGTATTTCGCGGGCCGCCGGGGGCGGTCGTCGTCAGCGCGGCTCATCGGGACTCCTTAGCGGGCGGGGCGTGAGGGAGATCGTACCGCCCGGCCGGCGTCACGGCATTGTCTTTTTTGGCTCGGCCGGCGGCGGCGCCGGCGCCGGCGCCTTGACGGGAACCTTCTGCTCGAACACACCGGTCTTCCCCTCGCTGTCCGTGACGGCGACCTTGAAGGTCACTTCCGTCGTCCCCGCCGGTAACTTGTCGATGGGGGCCGTGATTTTGCCGTCGGCCGACTTGCCCTCGACGGCCGGGACGGCGGCCGGCTTGAAGGTGACGGTGTACGCGTACGGGGCCTTCCCGCCGCGGACGGTCGCGGTCAGCGCGGGGATCCCGTTGTCCCCGGTGACGATGGCGACCGCGTCGAGTTCGAGGCCCTTCGCCTCGTCCTTGGAGACGCCGAAGTAGAACCCGACGATGGTGCCGAGGATCCCGAGGAAGGCGGTGAGGATTTCCTTCCCCTGCGAGAAGCGCCGCTCCCGGTCCGAACTGTCGGAAATGACGGTCGCCAACACCAGAATAATCGCGATGCCGACGGTGACGACCGCGATCAGGAAGGTAATCATGCCGCGCGGCGTCGCCCCGGCCGCCGACGTGCTCGTGGTGCCGCTCAACAGGTAGATCAGGACCGTCAGCGCCAGCCCGCCGAAGACGGCCCACTGAAGCACGTATCCCAACACAGACATGTCGGCCTTCTGATACCACGCGGGCCGCAGGAGGAGGTTCAACTGTTGCCTCTCGAACGTGAGGCCCTCCTCCGCGAGATCGACGGTGTGCTTGGCCGTCTGCGCGGCCGCCTTCAACCCCTCGTCCGCGGGGGTGGCTGCCGCCGCGGCGTTCGCGGCCGTCAGCGCCCGCTTCGCGGTGTCGAGGTCGGTGATAGCCTGCGTCAAACGGGCGTTCTGGTCGGTGACGCGGCCGGCAATCAGCGCATTCAACTCTTGGACAGGCATGGCAGGGTGTCTCGCAAGGTGGGGGAGAGATGACCGTGAGTATAACTTGCTTGCGATTAACGTAAAGGCATATGATTGGGGATTTTGTATCGAGACGAATAAGGCCGGGCGTGGGCATCGTCGCTTTTCGCTCCGCGAAAAGTCAGGCTTCCTGCCCGAAGAGCCTGCCGCCCGGAGAGGAAGGTCCAACTTTTCGCGGAGCGAAAAGCGACGATGCTCCGCGGCGCCGGTCGTTGAACGCGCTCCTCTCCGCAAAGCCTCCGCGTCGCGGTTTGCACTGACTCGGCGGGCAAATGATGGCACTCGGGCCGCGCTTTGCCGCGAAGATGGGCGAATCGTCGGCCGCCCGCAGTCCCAAGTCTCGGACGGCAACCGCCGTCACATTGAAGGCGCCGGCCAGCCACGGTGCGATCTTCGGCGGCAGGTGGGCGTCTAGCCAAATCGTCATCCCACCGGCTCCGGCTGCGACGCCCGCACGCTGGCGTACCGCAGGCAGGCCGACACGTCGGCCGGCTCCAAATCGGGCAGTTCTTCGACGACTTGTTCAGGCGTCAGGCCGGCCGCCAACAGGTCCAGCACGTCGCTGACGCGGACGCGCATTCCGCGCACGCATGGCCGGCCGCCGCACTGGAGGGGGTTAACGGTAATACGGTCAGTCATTCCCACGGAAGGTTACTCCGACTCTGCAAGAATTATAGCGGCTGCGCAGGCCAGCGCGTTTACAGTGCGGCGCCGTCACCGTGTCACTTCTTCGCCGGCGGGGCCGTCTTCGGGTCAGCGGGCTTCGGGTCAGCGGGCTTCGGGTCGGGTGTCTTCAACACTGGGGGGGGGGCGGTTTTCGGGGCGATGGGGAGCAGCGACGTCGGGTCGTCCTTGAACAGGGGGATCGGCTGTTGGCCGCCGCCTTCCCACGCCTTCGGGAGGTTCTTCTTGATCCACCCGGCCAGCGAGTCCGAGTTCGTCAGGGCGCCGGGGCCTTCCTTCTCGATGGGGGCGGTCGCGGCGATCACCTCGGCGGCAAGTGAGGTCACATACACGGGGAAGCGCGTGGCCGGCAGCGCTTTGGCGTTCTCTCGCCACACGGCGAAGGCGTAGGACAGGCGGGCCGCCGAAATCTTCCACGGCAGGATCGCCTTGGACTTTTCCTTCTCCATCCGCACCGAGTCGTTGTTCGCCTGCCGCAGGTACTCGACCAGCGACGGTTGGAGGAACGGGGCGGCCACGTCCAGGTTCAGGTCGTCGTCGATCTTCATCATGGCGAACCCGCACAGCGCCTCGATCCGCTCTTGGGTCGTCACCGGGGGGGAAATCTCCGGGTCCCACAGGACGCGCATCAGCGTGTAGCCGGGCCGGGACACGGGCTTGCGGGTGTTCTCGCGGACAACGCTCTGCTTGAACCGGCCCAGGGCGGCGACGGCCTCGCGGCGCACGTACTCGATGACCATGCGCTCCTTGTCGTCCCGGAAGGAGCGCTTTTGCACAATGTACTTTGTGAGGCTCTCCGAGATTTGGCCGAACTTGGCCACGTTCTTGTAGTCGATGTGCCGGGTCGGGTCTTCGGGGTGCGGGTGTTCGAGGAAGGCGCGGATGCCCTGGAAGGCGTACAGTTTTAGGGCGTCGGACTCGTCCGGGTTGTTGATGACCGCCAGCAGCGGGTCCGTCAGTTTGGTCCCCGGCATCTTGCAGCACGCCGCCATCATGCGGACGATGCTCAGGCGCTCCATCGGCTTGGTCGAATTGTCCAGCACGAGTTTGCCGGCGGCGGCCATTTCCAGGGTGAACTGGTCGGCGAACTCCATCTGGGCCTGGCTCAGCGTCGTGGACGGCGGCTGCGGGTACAGGGTGCAGAAGTCTTCCGCGTTCTTGATGAGGGCGTTGATGTCGCGGACGAACGTGCCGGACTTCGTCGTCTCCGGCTCGCCGTTGTACGGCGGCTGGGCCACGCTGAACGCGAAGTTCTGGGCGAAGTCGCGGACGGCCTTGTGCCACGGGCCGTTGGCGGGTTCTTCCGTGATGCGGGCGACGCCGCTGTGAAGCTTCGGGCTGGCCACGGTGGCGGCCCCGTTGATCTCCGGCGGCTTGGGGATCTCCGCCGCGGGGGAGACGACCGCGGACGCCAGCAGGGCCAGCCCCGCCACGATTGACCACCGAGACTTGTTCATACGCGGCTCACCGCCAAAGAAATGGGAGATGGGAGACGCCAATCCAACGCGGCCGGGGGCCGGGCCGTTGGCGCGGTATTTTTTCCCATTCTACGGGCGGGGCGGCGGTTTGTCGTGGGGAGACTTTGCCCCGAAAGGGCGGCCGACGAATCATTGATTACCGGCCATGCGGTTTTCAACGAGCCGCGGGGTTGATCCCCGCGGGGCGACATCCTCCCGCGGGGATCAACCCTGACCGCCGGTCACGCCCGGGTGGCGGACGGCGGCCCGGCGTGCTATAACAGACGGTAACTCGCCAATCCTCCACGCCTTGCGCCGATGAGAAGGTGCCGATGTCTCCGACTCACCGGGGTGCCGTGGCCGTGGAACACGGCGGGCCTGTCGTGCTTTTGGTGGACGACCAAGCCATCGTCGGCCAGTCCATCCGCGCGATGCTGGCCGACGTGCCCGGCCTCGAATTCCACCACTGCACGGACCCGGCCCAGGCCATCCCGACCGCCAACGCCGTCCGGCCGACGGTGATCCTCCTCGACTTGGTAATGCCCGAGGTGGACGGCCTGCTGCTGGTGAAATACTTCCGGGCCAACAAGGCGACCCGCGAGACGCCGATGATCGTCCTCTCCAGCAAGGAGGAGGCGACGGTGAAGGCCAAGGCGTTCGGCTTGGGGGCCAACGATTATCTCGTGAAACTGCCCGACAAGCTGGAACTGGCCGCCCGCGTGCAGTACCACTCGCGGGCGTACCTCACGCTGTTGGACCGCAACGAGGCGTACCGCGCGCTGGCCGAGACGCAAAAGCAAATGGCCGAGGAGCTGGCGACGGCCGCCCGCTATGTGCAGTCGCAATTGCCCCAGCCGTTGACCGGGGCCGTCACCGCGGCGTGGAAGTTCGTCCCGTCCAGCCAGCTCGCCGGGGACATGTTCGGCTACCACTGGCTCGACGCGGACAAGCTGGCCATCTATTTGCTTGACGTGAGCGGCCACGGGGTCGGCTCGGCGTTGTTGGCCGTCACGGCCGGGAACGTGCTGGCCAACCAGTCGCTGCCGGACACGGACTTCGCCGACCCCGGCCGGGTGCTCAAGCGGCTCAACGACGTGTTCCAGATGGACAAGCAGAACGAGAAATACTTCACCATTTGGTACGGCGTCTTCGACCGCCCGACCCGCGAACTGCGGTACGCCAACGCCGGCCACCCGGCCCCGCTGCTGTTCACCGGCGCGGGCGGAGAGTGCCGGTCGTTGGAGTCGGCCAGCTTCGCGGTCGGCTTCGTCCCCGAGTGCGACTTCGACACCGAGGCGGTCACGCTCGGGCCGGCCGCCCGGCTGCTCCTGTTCAGCGACGGCGTGTTCGAGATCGACCGGCCGGAGGGGAAAATGTGGACCTACGGCGAGTTCGTGGCGTTCGTCCGCGGGCAGCCGGACGGGCCGCCGAGCGTGATGGACCGGCTGTACGAGTGCGTGAAGGCCGTCCGCGGCGGGGACGTGCTGAACGACGACTTCTCGATGGTGGAAGTCCGGTTTTGACGGCACGACCGGCATGACCGGCAAGGTTTCGCCGAATTTCCCCGCCCGCCCGCCCGGAATTGTTGGAGCCGACCCCGCCCGCGATTTCTAATTGAGCAGACCCTCCCCGCGCCCGCCCGACGAGACGGCCCATGACCCGCTTTCAAGACCTGACCATCCGCCGGAAACTCCAGTTCCTCGTGGGCTTCGCCATCGCCTCCCTCGCGGCCACGCTCGCCTTCGCGGACGTGCTGTTGCACCGCTACGGCGTCAACGGCCCGCTGTACCGCTCCCTGATCGAGCGGAAGGACATGCTGGCCGACGTGATGCCGCCGACGCTGTACGTCAGCGAGGCCTACATCGCCTTGAACGAGATGGACGGCGAGACGGACAAGGCGACCGTCGAGACGGGCAAGGCGCGCTTCAAAGAGAGCGTCCGGGCGTACGAGGACCGCCGGGCTCATTACCTCAAGGACGCGGCCCTGGACGACCAACTCCGCAAGCTGATCGAGCGGGATTTGCACGACCCGGCCGTCCGCATGTTCGCCGTCGCCCAAGAGGAATACTTCCCGGCGCTGGGCGGCGGGCAAGCGGAGCGGGCCGCCGCGGCCAAAGTCATGCGGGACAAGTTGACGCCGCTGTTCCGCGAACATTCCAAGGCGGCCGCGCTTGCGACCGCCCGCCTGAACGAGGTGACGCACGCCGCCGAGCGGGAGGCGACGGCCAACAGCGGCTTCTGGCAGATCGGCCTGCTCGTGGTGACGGGCATCGCCGTCCTGACGATGTTCCTCGTCGGCTGGTCGGTCACGAGCGCCATCCACGAGTCCGCCGTGTTGCTGTTGAAGCGCGTGCGGGAAATGGCCGGCGGCGCGTCCGACCTGACGGCCCGCATTGAGGTGCGGGGGACGGACGAACTGGCCCAACTCGCCGTCGGCATCAACGCCATGATCGCCAAAATTCAAACCGTCGTCGGCAAGGTGCGGGAGTCCAGCGTGCAACTACTGTCCACGGCGTCCGAGATCAACGCGACGGCCCGGCAGCAGGAGACGACCATGCAGCAGTTGGGAAGCTCCACGTCCCAGATCGCGGCGGCCGTCCGGGAAATTTCGGCCACGTCCACCGACCTCGTCGGCACGATGAGCGAGGTGAGCGACAAGGCCCACCACACGTCGGCGCTGGCCCTCAGCGGCCGCAGCCGGCTGGCGGGCATGGAAATGACCATGCAGCAGTTGGTCGAATCGACGGCGACCATTTCTTCCAAGCTCACGACCATCCGCGAGAAGGCCGACAACATCAACCTCGTCGTGACGACGATCACCAAGGTGGCCGACCAGACGAACCTGCTGTCCATCAACGCGGCCATCGAGGCCGAGAAGGCCGGGGAGTACGGCCGCGGCTTCCTCGTGGTGGCCCGCGAAATCCGCCGGCTCGCCGACCAGACGGCCGTGGCGACGCTGGACATCGAGAACATGGTCCGGCACATGCACGACGCCGTGTCGGCCGGCGTCATGCAGATGGACCAGTTCAGCGACGAGGTGAAGACCGGCGTGAACCGCGTGGCCGAGATCAACGGGCAGACGGGCCAGATCATTGAGGAGGTCCGCGGGCTAAACGACCGCTTCCGCCACGTCACGGAAGGCATGAAGAACCAGTCGGTCGGCGCCCAGCAGATCAACGACGCGATGGTCAGCGTGGCGTCCGGGACGAAAGAGACGTCCGCGTCGCTGCAGGAGTTCCAGCGGGCGACGGCCCACCTGCGCTCGGCGGTCGAGAATTTGAACCAGGAAATCGCCCGCTTCACGGTGTGAGCGGTGCGCATTTTGGTGAGCCGAGCGGCGTAAGCCGCCGGGTGAAGCTTGTGCGCAACACCCGGGGCCTTACGGCCCTCGGCTCACAAAGGCCAACGCGCTCGCGGCGCGTCGTCAAAAGGCGAGATCGTCGATGACATTCCCGGAATTCCCATGCTGGCGCTGACCTTCCAAATCGGGCCGAACCGGCTGGCCCTCGGCGTGCGCGAGATCGCGGAGGTGGTGCCGCGCGTGGACTTGAAGCCGGCCCCGTTCGGGCCGGCGTGGCTCGCCGGCGTGTTCGTCCACCGGGGCCGCGTCGTCCCGGTCGTGGACCTGCACCGCCTGCTCGCGGTCGGCCCGTGCCCGCCGCACCTGAGCAGCCGCGTGATCCTCGTCCCGCTGCCCGGCGACCCGCAGCGGCGGCTCGTCGGGCTGTTGGCGGCGCGAGTGGCCGACGTGCGCGACTTCCCGCCGCCCGCCCCGGCGGCCGACGGCGACCCGGCCCTGCCGGACCTCGGGCCGGTCCTCGTCGACGCGGAAGGGATCATCCACCTGGCCGCCGTGGACCGTATTCTCCCGGCGGCGTACCGGCAACAACTGGCCGCCCTGTGCCAAACGACCGACCCATGAGACACCCCGCCGCCGTCAGCGAACTCACCCGCCGGATCGGCCTGAACCCCGAGTCCGTCGGGGCGCACGCGCTCGGCACGGCCATCGACGCCCGCATGAAGGCCGTGGACGTGACGGACGAGGCGGCGTACGCCGGCCGCCTGACGGCCGACGCGAACGAATTCCAGGCGCTGGTGAACGAGGTCGTCGTCTCCGAGACGTGGTTTTACCGCGGGGCCGAGTTCTTCGAGACGGTCGTGCCGCGGGTGCGCCAACTCGCGGCCGGCCGGCCGGCGACGGCCCCGGTCCGCGTCCTCTCCGTGGCGTGCAGCACCGGCGAGGAGCCGTATTCCTTGGCCATCGCCCTCGACCGGGCCGGGCTGCCGGGTTACGCCTACCGCATCGACGCCGTCGACCTCAGCACGCGCAACATCGACACGGCCCGCGTGGGCGTGTACGGGGAGTTCTCCTTCCGGCAAACGGACAGCGACTTCCGCAACATCTTTTTTCAGACAACCGCCCAAGGCAAGTGGGAGGTCAAGCCCGAGGCGCGGGCGGCCGTCAACTTCCGCGTCGGCAACGTGACGGACCCGTTCTTCCTCGGCAACGAGCCGCCCTACGACGTCATCTGCTGTCGGAACGTCTTCATTTACCTGACCCCGGCGGCCCGGCGGGCGGCGTTGCAAAACCTCACCCGCCTGTTGGCTTTCGGCGGCCTATTGGCCGTCGGGCACGCGGAGGCGAGCGAGTTGGGCGAGCCGCAGTGGAAGCGGTTCGGCCCCGAGGGGGCCTGCGTCTTCCAGCACACGGCGGCCCCCGCGGCCGTCTTGTGGGCCGCGCCGGTGGCCGTCCAGCCGCCGGCGGGGCCGACGGGGCCGGAGCCGGCGGAACCGCCCCCGGAGCCGCGGAAGGCCGTCTCGCGGTCCGGCCAGCACCGGCGGCCGCTGCCCGTGTCGCGCCCGCGCCCCATGAGCCAAGGGGCCGACGGCTCCGACTGTTGGAACGTCATCGGGGTGCGCGGCGACCACTCGTGCCCCGAACTGGCGGCTTACGACCACTGCCACAACTGTCCGGTCTTCTCGGCCGCCGGCCGGCGGTTCCTGGACAACGCCTCCCCGCCGGGCTACCTCGCCGAGTGGACCGACCGCCTGGCCGAGCCGATCCCCGAGCCGGGCCGCGACCTGGAAAACGTGCTGATCTTCCGCATCAAGGACGAATGGCTGGCGCTGCCGGTGGCCTTCGTCGCGGAGGTGACGCAGCCGCGGCCGTTCCACCGCGTCCCGCACCGGGGCGGCCTCCTGGACGGCGTCATCAACATCCGCGGCGAACTGCACTTGCTCGTCCGCGTGGACGAAATGCTCGGCATCACGCCGCCGGGGGACGAAATCCCGATGACCCGCAAGTCCCGGCTGATCGTGGCGGGCGGCCAAGACAACCTGTGGGCGTTCGTCGTCAACGAGGTGGACCGCGTGCGGCGGTTCCCGGCCTCGGAACAGAAGCCGGTCCCGAGCACCGTGGCCCGCGCCGCCGGCCGCTTCTCCAAGGGCGTGCTGGTCGGCGACGGCCGCATGACCGGGCTGCTGGACGGGGACAAGCTCTTCGAAGCCCTGCGGGCCAGACTCACATGACCGACGAGGCCGACGACCGACCGCTGTTCGACTTGTTCCGCCGCGAACTGCGGGACGGGGCCGCCGCGCTGGCCGCGGGGACGGCGTGGGCCGCCGTCGTGGAGGCCGCCCGCGCCGTCCGCGGGGCGGCCCGCATTGTGGGCGTGGCCTGCGCCGCCCGGCTCGCCATCGCCGTCGAGGAAACCGGCTCCTCCTTGCTGAACAACCCGGCCGGCCTGAGTGACGCGATCCGGGACGGCTTGCGGGCCACGGCGGCGATTCTCGCCGACATGGCCGACATGGAGGAAGAGGCCGTCGCCCCGTGGGCGGCCGAACACGACGCGGTGATCGCGGCGATTGTCGCCAAGCTGCGCGTCACCGCCCCGACCCCGGTCCCCGCCCCGGCCGTCGTCCATGTGCGGGAAACCGCTCCGCCGGCGCCCGTCAACCAAGCCGCGTTCTCGCTGTTCGACTTGTTCCGCGACGAGGTGCGCACGCACGTCCACACCCTGAGCGACGGCATTTTGGCGTTGGAACGGGAGCCGGCGAACCCGCAGCGGATCGAGCCGCTCATGCGGGCGGCCCACTCGATCAAAGGGGCGGCCCGCATCGTCGGCGTCGATCTCGCGGTCGCACTGGCGCACGTGCTGGAAGACGTGTTCGTGGCCGCGCAGAAGGGCAAGATCGCCCTGCGGGCCGCCGACATTGACGCATTGCTCGCGGCGTCGGACGTGTTCGCCACGCTCGCCGACATCACGGAGGCCGGCATCGACGGGTGGACCGTGGCCAACCGCGCCGCCGTTGACCCGCTCACGAGCGCTTTGGGCCACATGGTCAAGGGAGAGCAAGTCGCCTTCACCGCGGGGCCGGCGCCGAAGCCGGCGCCCCAAGCGGTGGCACCGGCGCCCCAACCGGCTTTGCCGATCATTGAATCGTTGTCGTCGGCCGAGCGAGCGACGGACGAGCCGGTGGTGCGGGTGACGGCCGCCCGGCTGAACCGCCTGATGGGACTGGCCGGCGAATCGCTGGTGCAGGCCCGGTGGCTCCAACCGTTCGCCGCTTCCTTGCTGCGGCTCAAAAAGCAGCAGGACATTTTAGGGTCCACGCTCGACGTGCTGGTCGAGCGCCTGGCCCTCGGCGAACGCCCGGACACCTTGGGCCGGCTGGTCGATGAGGCGCGCCGGCAACTCAACGAGTGTCACCAGACCGTCGCCGGCCGCATCGGCGAGTTCGAAGACCGGGCCGCCGCCGCCGACGACTTGAACAGCCGGCTGTACCGCGAGGTGATCGCCAGCCGGATGCGCCCGTTCGCGGACGGGACGCAGTCGTTCCCGCGCCTCGTGCGGGACATGGCCCGGACGTTGGGCAAGAGTGTCCGGCTGGACGTGCAGGGCAACGCGACGGACGTGGACCGGGACATCTTGGAAAAGTTGGAGTCCCCGCTCACGCACATGATCCGCAACGCCGTGGACCACGGCATGGAGACCGGGGCGGAGCGCGTCGCGGCCGGGAAGCCGGAGACGGGGGCCATCCGCGTCGAGGCGCGGCACCGGGCCGGCACGCTGGTCATCACCGTCGCCGACGACGGCCGTGGCATCGACCCCGCGCGGGTCCGCCAAAAGATCGTGGACCGCGGCATGGTGACGGCCGACATGGCCGTCACGCTGACGGAGCCGGAGTTGCTGGAATTCCTGTTCCTACCGGGGTTCTCGACGGCCGCGGCCGTCAGCGAATACTCCGGCCGCGGCGTCGGGCTGGACGTGGTACAGGAGATGATTCGCACCGTCGGCGGCACCGTCCGCGTCACCTCGACGTTCGGGCAGGGGACGACGTTCCACTTGCAATTGCCGATCACGCTGTCGGTCGTGCGGGCGGTCCTCGCGGTCATCGGCGGGGAGTCGTACGCCTTCCCGCACAACCGCATTGACCGCCTCCTGCGCGTGCCCGTGACCGACGTGCGCTCCCTGGAGAACCGCCAGTACATCGTGGTGGACGGCAAGAATATCGGGCTGGTGCTGGCCGCCCAGATTTTGGACTTGGGGACGCAATCGCGGTCGAACGAAACGCTTTCGATTGTCCTGCTGTCCGACGCGACCGGGCAGTACGGCCTGATCGTAGACGCCTTCACCGGGGAGCAGGACTTGGTGGTGCGGCCGCTCGACCCCCGGCTGGGCAAAGTCCCGAACATCGCGGCCGGCGCGATTCTCGACGACGGCCTGCCCGTGTTGATCGCCGACGTGGAGGACATGATCCGCTCCATGGACTCGTTCATCCAGACCGGCAACGTGCTGCGGCTCTCCCGCCGCGGCGGCGGCGGGGCCGGGCCGTCGCGCGGGAACGTGCTGGTGGTGGACGACTCGGCCACCGTGCGCGAGGTAGAGAAGCAACTGCTCCGGCAGATGGGCCTGCGCGTGACGCTCGCCAACGACGGGCAGGACGGGTGGAACAAGCTGCGGACCGGCGAGTACGACCTCGTGGTGACGGACATCGACATGCCGCGCATGACCGGGCTGGAACTCTTGCGGCTGATCCGCACGGACGCCCAGTTCCGCCACATTCCGGTGGTCGTGGTGTCGTACAAGGACCGGGATGAGGACCGCAAGCGCGGGATGGACTTGGGCGCGAATTACTACCTCATGAAGAGCAGTTTCCACGACAATACGTTCGTTCAGGCTGTTCAAAGTTTGATCGGCCGGCAATAGTAGCAATAGGCCCCGCCCATCCTTTCCCCGGGGGCCGAATGAGTGTGCCGGATTGATCAATTCTGACGAGGTGAATCCCCGATGCGAGTGGCCATCGTCAACGATATGGCGCTCGCCCGCGAAGTGTTGAAGCGGGCGGTGTTGTCGGTGCCGGGCTACACGGTGGCGTGGGTGGCCGAGAGCGGGGCCGAGGCGATTCGCCTCGCGGGCCGCGACCGGCCGGACGCCATCCTGATGGACTTGGTGATGCCGGGCGTGGACGGCGTGGAGGCGACGCGCAGCATCATGGCCGCCAGCCCGTGCCCGATCTTGCTGGTGACGGGCAGCGTCACTGGGAATTTCAACAAGGTGTTCGAGGCGATGGGGTGCGGCGGCATCGACGCCGTCAACACGCCGACGATGGGCAGCGGCGGCCGCATCGTGGACGCCGAGGCGCTGCTGGCGAAATTGGAAAAGATCGCCCGCCTGCACAAAACTGTTCCCGCGACTACGTCACACTCATCCAAGCCCGCGCCCGGCCACCGACTGCCGCCGATGCTCGTCATCGGCGCGTCTACCGGCGGGCCGCAGGCCATCGCCAAAGTGGTCGGCGGCCTGCCGGCCTCGTACCCCGGCGTCGTGCTGGTCGCTCAGCACATCGACGCCGACTTCGCCCCGAACATGGCCAAGTGGCTTCAACAACACACCGGCCTCAATGTGGTGGCCGTGGCCGCCGGCGTGTCCCCGCGGCCGGGTTCCGTGTATTTGGCCTGCACGAACGACCACATGGCGCTGACGGCCGACCGGCGCTTGGAATACGTCCGGGAGCCGGCCAATTACCCGTTCCGGCCGTCGGTCGATGTGTTGTTCAACAGCGTGGCCGACCACTGGCCCGAGGCCGGCGTCGGCGTGCTGCTCACGGGCATGGGGACGGACGGGGCGAAGGGGCTGCTGCGGCTCCGGCAAGCCGGCTGGCGGACCGTCGCCCAAGACCGGGCCAGTTGCGTCGTGTACGGCATGCCCCTCGCCGCCGTGGAGCTGAACGCCGCCACGCACGTCCTGCCCCTCGACCGCATCGCCGCCACCGTCGAGACACTGACGGCGACGGCGTGAGTCACGCCTGCCGGTTCTTCACCAGCGTCAGTTCGTTGCCCTTGGCGTTGTAACTCACGTCATCCATGAACGCCTTCATGAGGAACACGCCGCGGCCGCTGGCGACTTCCAAATTCGCCGGGGCCGTCGGGTCCGGGATTTTGGACACGTCGAAGCCCGGGCCTTCGTCCCGGATCACGACGGTCGCCCGCTGCCGCGTCACGGACACGGCGACGGTGACCCGTCGCTCGCGGTACGGCGAAGCGATGCGGCGCGCGGCCCCGGTCTCCCGCCATGCGGCGCCGTCCCCTTCCCGCAGGCTCGAACTCAACTCCAAGTTCCCGTGGTGCAGCGCGTTGTCCACGGCCTCGGTGAGGGCGATGGAGAGCCGCGTCAGCACTTTCTCCTCGCACAACTTCATCACGGCCATGATGTCGCGGATGTACGCCACCAAGCCGGGGACGAGGGCCGGGTCGTTCGGGATCTCGAAGGCCGTCTCGATCTTGGCGCAGCACGCGAGCAGGGCCAGGTTGCGGCGGTCGGCCCGGGCGAGGCCGAGGATGTTCGTGATGGTCCGGGCCAGGTCTTGCTCGGCCCGCCGCTTGGGGACGTAGCTGACCGCCCCCTTTTGCAGCGCCTCGGCCGCCACGTCCTCGGACCCGAAGTCCGTCATCAGGATGGCGGGCAGGAGGGGGAAGTCGCGGGCGCACGTCTCGATGAGTTGCAGGCCGGTCATGCCCGGCATCATCAGGTCGGTCAGCAGCAAGTCCGGGACGGCCTCGCCGATCTTCCGGAGCGCCTCGGGGCCGTTCGGCGCGACGTCGACGGTGTGCCCTTCCTTCTCGATGAGCCGCCGGAAGTGGAAGGCTTGGGTCGGGCTGTCCTCGGCAATCAGAATCAACGGCATGAGCGGAGACCCCACGAAAGATCGGCCGGCCCCGAGATGTGAGGGGCCGCGCGGGGGCGGGTGGGGCCGCTCCCGTTGAGAAGGATACCACGGCGGGCCGGGGGCGGACAGGACAACTTGCCCGGCCCGGCCGAATCGGCTATCATTGGGGCACCCCTGCGGTGTTCGAGATTGGTACGAACATTTTGCGGCGAACCGATGTGAAACCCGAGGGAGGCCTTTCAAAATCCGACTGGTGCTGCAAGCCCGCCGGCCGTCTTCGTGACGGACCCGCAGCGGTGATCCAAACATCCGGCCGGGAGGTCTCCACTTTCAATGCGGGTTCCCACAAAACGTTCCACTCGGCACAGGCGGGGGCATTTTTCTTTTTCGCACGCCGGCCGTCACATAATGACGGCCGCCGTCATTATGTGACGGCCGGCGTGCAGCGGACGCTTCAAAAAATAGCCGAACAAGTCGGGCATTTTCGACGGCGCCCGGCCTTCCACTTGTGGGGACGGCCCGGCGAACGCATCAGCATTTCGTCATGCGTTCGCCCGGCGGCCGCCGGGCATGTCCCGCGACATGTGCATATCAACATATCAGAGCATGTGCATGTGAAAGATTCGTGACGGCGAAAGGTCGTTGAGTGCAAGGACTTTGGGGATTGTGCCGCCAATTCCGAATAAGTAACGCTTGACACCGCCCCGGGGCAATGTAGTATCTCGCCATCGCTTAGTCGCCCATACCCTTCACACGGGATTTAGAATGGCTCCTCGCAAGATTGACAACGGGCCTGCCCGGCCCGAAAGCCTCGCTTGCTTGACCGCCGCCGGCGCCGGATTCTCCCGGCCGGCCCACCGTCACCGCCGCACTCGCACCACGGCCCGGTGATGTCTTCTCCTTGATCTGGAAATTCACGAACCATCACCATTTGCCGGCCCCGACGGGCCGGACATGAAACGCTTCGCCGCGACGTTGCCGCGTGTCCCCGGTGGGGGCCGCGACTCGGCGCCGGCGGACTGGGACCGCTGGCTCAGGTCATCCGGGGAACGGACATCCCCAGGCATTCGCCAATGACGAGCGTGGGTCGGGGGGCATCGCCCCCTCCGCGATCTGAGACCAGTCGGCACGGAGGCTTAAGGGGCACGGACGCCCCTCGCCTCGCCGGCCCCCCGCGGACCAGGACGGTCCTACGGGGGCCATTTTTTTCTCCGGCATTCCCGCCCGCCATCGCGGCCCGGCCACTGGATGCCGAACCCCCGCGGTCTTATCCTCATCTTAATAGCCACACGCCTTGCCCCCGACGGAAGCGATGACCACTCATGGCGGCTGATTTCCTGAGCCTGCTCGACGACCGCGTCTTAATCCTCGACGGCGGCATGGGGACCAGCCTGCATAGGTACAAGCCCACCGAACAGGACTGGGGCTTTAGCGCGGACGGCAAGACGATGATGGGCCTGTCGGACGTCCTCGTTTACAACCACCCCGACTGGATCCGCGAGATTCACCGCGGCTTCTTCGCCGCCGGGTGCGACGCCGTCGAGACGAACACGTTCAACGCCAACGTCATCGGCCTGCAAGAGTACGGCCTCGCGGACAAGCTCGAAGACATCAACCGCCGCAACATCCGCCTCGCCAAGGAGGCCGCCGCCGAGTTCGCCACGCCGGGCCGGCCGCGCTTCGTCGTCGGGTCCGTCGGGCCGGGGACGAAGATGCCGTCGCTCACGGACCCGGCAATCTGGGTCGACTTCGACACGCTCGCGGACGCCTACCGCCGGCAATTCCGCGTCATGATCGAAGAGCGCGTCGACGCCATCCTTATCGAGACGTGCTTCGACGTGCTTCAGGCGAAGTGCGCGGCCGTCACCGCCGTCGAGGAAATGAAACGGGCCGGGGTGCGCCTGCCGTTGATGGTGCAACTGACCATCATTAACGAGAACAAAAAAATGCTGCCGGGGACCGACATCCCGGCGGCCCTCGTCGCGCTCGAGCCGATTCAGGAAATCGACATCCTTGGCATGAACTGCGGCGTTGGCCCCGACCTCATGCACGACGACATCCGGCATCTGAGCCGGCACAGCGGCAAGCGGCTCAGCGTGCTGCCCAACGCCGGCTTGCCGGAAACTCGCGCGGGCGAAACGTACTTCCCGCTCGACCCGGCCGGCTTGGCCGACTGGCTGGCCCGCTTCGTCAACGAGTACGGCGCAAGTGTCATCGGCGGATGCTGCGGGACGAGTTACGAACACTTGGCCGCCGTGGCCAAGCGCCTGCACGGCGCGAAGCCGGCCGCCCGAAAAGTGACGTACTTGCCGGCGGTGTCCAGCCTGCAATCGGCGCAAGAACTGATCGTCGATCAAAAGCCGCTCTTGGTCGGCGAGCGGACGAATACCAACGGGTCGCGCAAGTTTAAGCAACACTTGGAGAAGGACGACTGGCACGGCCTTGTCGAGATGGCCCGCGAGCAGGAGCGCGAGGGCGTCCACGTGCTGGACGTGTGCGTCGATTACGTCGGCCGCGACGGCGTGCGGGACATGAAGGAGGTCATCAAGCGGTACAACGCGGTGCTAACCAAGCCGCTGATGCTCGACAGTACCGAACTGCCGGTGATCGAGGCGGCGCTGAAGTTGTGTTCCGGCAAGACGATCATCAACAGCATCAACCTGGAAGACGGCCGCAAGACGCTCGACCCGAAGACGATCCTCGCCCGGAAGTACGGGGCCGCTCTCGTCGCCCTGACGATTGACGAGAAGGGCCAAGCCGACACGGCCGAGTGGAAATTTGAAGTCGCCAAGCGGATTTACGACATCGTCGTGGATGAGTACGGCATCCCGCCGTCGGACTTGATGTTCGACCCGCTGGTGTTCCCCGTCTCCACGGGGCAGGAGCAGACGCGCAAGTCGGCCATCGCCACGTTCGAGGCGATCCGGATGATTAAGACCGGCTTGCCCGGCGCGCTCACGCACGTCGGCTTGTCGAATTGCTCCTTCGGCTTGGCGCCGTACACGCGGCAAGTGCTGAACTCGGTGTACCTGCATTATGCTTTGCAGTACGGCCTCGACTCCGCGATTCTGCACGCGGCCAAGATCATGCCGTTGGCCAACATTGACCCGGTCGGCATGGAACTGTGCCGGCGGCTACTGTTCGACGAGCGGACGTTTGACGCCGCCGGCAATTGCGTCGAAGACCCGCTGCAACTGTTGATCGAACACTACGCCGACAAGAAAACCGTGTCGAAGAAGGGGCAGTCCCTCGGCGACACCGTCGAGGTGCGGCTCAAGGAAGCCATCATCCAAGGCCGGCGCGAGACGCTGATTGTCGATTTGGACGCGGCGCGCGAAACGTATTCTCCCATCGACATCATCAACCGGATTCTGCTCGACGGCATGAAGGTCGTCGGCGAGTTGTTCGGCAGCGGGCGGATGCAGTTGCCGTTCGTGCTGCAGTCGGCCGAGGTGATGAAGGCGGCCGTCGCCTACCTCGAACAGTTCATGGAGAAAGTCGATGGGGCCGAGAAGGGGAAGATCGTCCTCGCCACGGTGAAGGGGGACGTCCACGACATCGGCAAGAACCTCGTGGACATCATCCTGACGAACAACGGCTACAAGGTCTTCAACCTCGGCATCAAGCAGTCCGTGGACGCGATGATCGCCGCGTTCAAGAGTTCGGACGCCGACGCCATCGGCATGTCCGGCCTGCTGGTGAAGTCCACGGTCATCATGAAGGAAGACCTCGTCACCCTGAACGAGCAGGGGTTGAACCCGGCGGTGATTCTCGGCGGGGCGGCCCTCAACCGCAAGTACGTCGAGCAGGACTTGCGGGCCATCTATAACGGGCAACTCTTCTATGGGGAAGACGCCTTCGACGGCCTGCGCATCATGGACCAGTTGGTGGCGAAGAAGAAGCTGGCCACCGTCGGCAGCGCGGCCCTCAAGGGCGTGGCCGACGCCAGCCGGCGCAACGCCGGCCGGCCGGTGCCGAAGGCGGCCGCGACGCTCGACACCATCGACGCGGTGAGCCACCACATGGTCAAGCCGGGGTGCTGCCCAGCCCACGACATGGCCGCGGAGTTCCGCACCCGCCGGTCGCCGTCACTGGCGAAGGCCCCGGACCTGCCCGCGCCGCCGTTCCTCGGCAGCCGGGTGCGGACGGACTTCGACGTGCAAGAAGTGTTCAAGTTCATCAACGAGACGACGCTGTTCAGCACGCAATGGCAGTTCGTCAAAGGCGGCGTGAACCCGGCCGAGTACAAGAAGCAGATCGACACGACGGCCAGGCCCGCCCTCGAACGGCTCAAGGCGATGTGCCTCGCGGAAAACATCATGCAGTTGGCCGTCACCTACGGGTTCTTCCCGGCGGCCGGCGACGGCAACACGCTGACCATTTACGAGGACGACCGCAAGACGCCGAAGCAGACGTTCCAGTTCCCGCGCCAAGACTCCGGCGACTTCCTGTGCCTCAGCGATTATGTCGAGCCGCTGCGGGACGGCGTCGCGGTTGACCACGTCGGCTTCATGGCCGTCACCGCCGGGCACGAGGTCACCCGCCGGTGCAAGGAACTGTTGGACGCCGGCAAATTTCAGGACTACCTGTTCCTGCACGGGTTGGGCGTCGAGACGGCCGAGGCGCTGGCCGAGTATTTCCACCAGCAGTTACGGCAAGAGTGGGGCATCGGCGGAGACGATTCGGCGGACGTGAAGAAGCTCTTCAAGGGGCACTACCGCGGCAAGCGCTACGCCTTCGGCTACCCGGCCTGCCCGAACCTGAACGACCAGGCCGGGCTGTTCGCCCTGATCGACCCGGCGCGGGCCGGCATCACGCTGACCGAGCAGTTCCAGTTGGAGCCGGAGCAGTCCACGACGGCCGTCGTGTTCCACCACCCGGACGCCAAGTATTTCGTGGTCGAGCGCGCGGCGTCCCAAAGGGCGTCATAACGATTCCTGTTTTTCGGCCTGAAGGGCCGGTTAACATAGCCCAGCCCGAAAGGGCTGGGTAAAATCGTGTCCAAGATTTCGGTCTGAAGGACCGATTATTCTTCATCGGTGCTTGAGGGCCGACTGACGTGCCCCGGCCCGCGAGGGTGACTTGTTTAATCGGTCCTTCAGACCGAAAACTCGGGGGGTTGCTCTCACCCAGCCCTTGCGGGCTGGGCTATATTAATCGGCCCTTCAGGCCGAAAAGACCGTCCTCCTTATGGAATCGCCCCCGCCGGACTGGGACGTGGTCGTGATCGGCGCCGGGGCGGCCGGGCTGATGGCGGCCACCCACGCGGCCGAGCGGGGGAAGCGCGTCTTGCTGTTGGAGAAGAACCGTAAGCCGGGCGTGAAGATCCTGATGTCCGGCGGCACGCGCTGCAACATCACGCACAACTGCGACAACCGCGGCATCGTCGCGGCCTACGGGGTTCCCGGCAAATTCCTGCACTCGGCCCTCGCCGCCTTCTCTGTCCAGCAGACCGTGCAATTCTTCGAGGCCGAGGGCGTCGCCACCAAGATCGAGGACACGGGGAAAGTCTTCCCCGTCAGCAACAAGGCCCTCGACGTGTTGGAGGCGCTCCTTTCCCGCTTGCGTCGCAGCGGGGCGACGCTCGCCCTGGAAGAACCCGTCACCGAAATGGACCGGGCCGAGACTGGCTTGCGACTCGTCACCCCGAAGCGGACGATCGTCGCGCCGAGCGTGGTGATGACCACCGGCGGCCAGTCGTTCCCCGGCTGCGGAACGCGGGGGGACGGCTTCCGCTTCGCCGCGAAGTTCGGGCACACCATTGTGTCGCCGAAGCCGTCGCTGGTGCCGATCACCATTGACGTGCCGTGGGTCAACGAACTGCGCGGCATCACGCTCGACGACGTGGGCATGAAAGTGTTGGAGCGGGACAAAGTCCTCTCGGCGAAGCGCGGCGGCTTCCTGTTCGCCCACTTCGGCCTGACCGGCCCTGCCCCGCTGAACATTAGCAAGGCGATTAGCCTGCACCCGGACCCCAAGAGTCTTCAACTGGAACTGGATTTTCTCCCCGCGCGCACGGAGGCCGAGACGGACGACTTCCTGAAGACCGAATCGCTGGCCTCCGGGAAGAAACAACTGGCGGGCGTGCTGAGCGAACACCTCCCCCGCCGGCTGGCCGACACCCTGTTGACGCTCACGAATCAACCGCTCGACCGCAAGGCCAGCGGGTTGACGAAGGCCGACCGGGCCGCGTTGGTGACGGCGATCAAGCTGCTGCGTATCCCCGTGCGCGGCACGCTCGGGTTCGAAAAGGCCGAGGTGACGGCCGGCGGCGTCTCGCTGGACGAAGTCGATTCCCGCACGATGCAGAGCAAGCTCGTGCCGGGCCTGTTCCTCGCCGGGGAAGTGCTGGACCTGGACGGCCCCATCGGCGGGTTCAACTTTCAAGCCGCGTGGAGCACCGGCTGGCTGGCCGGCCGATGTGTTTAATAATGAAAGACATTTCACGCAAAGCTCGCAAAGAGGCAAAGCTCGCAAAGAGACAAAGAAAGAATGGTGATCTCACACCCAGCGAGCGCATCCGTAAATTTCCCAGTGGCCCTTTGCGAGCTTTGCCTCTTTGCGAGCTTTGCGTGAAA
>JAYTTY010000355.1:0-5869 GCA_043744795.1 Zavarzinella sp.
CCATCCCATGACCAAGCCCGGAGACGGAACCGCCGAAAACCCCTAGAAAGCACGAGGAGCAGGCGTTGGAACTACTGTGAAGCCGGGACTCCAACGAAGGCGAAAACCGGCCGCCGCGTGGTTGGACCCGGTTTCTTCCCTCAAACCGTGCGAACGCGGGACCCCAACGCGACCGCCCGACGGCGGTGAAATACGGGCGATGGCCTTCTGCGGCAATTCCCCGCCCGCGCAACCCTCAAGTCCGGCACGACCCGAACCGATAAAAGATGACGACACGATCCCGCCGCGGGGGAAGGATTCGCCATGCGTAGCCCGGTGCTGATCGCCGAGACCCCGTTCTCCGGGGGCCACGGGCCGCGCTTCCTAGCCCCGCCCGGCCGCGAGTTGAACGCCGCCGTCGCGGCCCATTACGTCACACTCACGCGGGACGAAGCCCCGGAGTTTAACGAGATCGAGGGGGAAGACTTCCTCGCCGTCCGGCACACGAAGACGGACGACGCGACCGGGTCCGCCGGCATCGAAACGCTCGTGCTGGCCGGCATCGACGTGGACCAACTCGGGGACGAGGAGCGGGACGAGATCATCCTGCAACTGCGGGAACGGCTCGACGTGCTGGGCGACGCCGTCGCCGCCGTGAACTGGGACGAGCGCCGGCACGACTCGCTGATCGAACTGCCGGAACTGGACGAGTGGCACGAAGCCGGCTGGGACGGCCTCCCCCGCATGGGCATGTGGGCGACGCTGCCGCGCGGCATGGGCGCCATGTCCAAGCCCGAAGAGTTAGAACCGGACCCGGAGCCGGAACCCGTTGCCGAGACCACGCCCGAGCCGGCGATCGTTGAAGCGAAGCCCGAACCGGAACCCGAACCCATCAAGATCGACCTGACGCCGGCGGCCGCGCTGCCGACGCCGGCCATCGCGTTGGAGATGAACCGGCCGAAACCCGAGCCGAAGCCGGAACCCAAGCCGGAGCCGGCCCCGGTCGTGATGAAGCCGGCGCCCAAGTCGGCGCCGGTGAAGATCGCCCCGGTGGAAAAGATCGTCGTCAGCACGCCCCCGGCCCTCGCCCCGGTGAAGCCCATGCCCAAGCCCGAGCCGGTGAAAGTTACCCCGGCGAAAGTGCTCGCCTCCGGCGACCAAGCCCGCTCGCTCTCGGAAGTGCCGGCCAACGTGGTCACGCCATCCGAGTTGGCGCCCGCGCCGGCGCCCGGCGCCCCGCGGCGCCGAAACCTGTTCCCGTGGGTGTTGCTGCTGTTGTGCGGCGTCGCCCGCGTCTGGTACCACACGCAAGTGGACACGACGTGGGACCAACACGTCCGCGAGGCGTACACCGCCCGCGTCATCGTGCCGGACCCGAACCCGCACATCGTCGAGCGCGTCGTCGAAATCCCGGTCGTGAAGGAAATCGTCGTCGAGAAGGTCGTGGACCGCATCGTCGAGAAGCCGGTCGAAAAGATCGTCGAACGAATCGTGCACATGCCCGCGGCCGTCGGCGACACGGGCAAGGCGGACCAGTGGGCGACGTTCGCCGCCGAGTACCGCGCCCGCATGGCGCGGGCCGACGCGCCGGCCGCCGCCGAGTGGCTGGGCGCGTGGGCCGACCGGCTCAAGGCGTGGAGTCCCGCCGAGCCGCCCGGCCTCGCCGAGGTGCGGGCCGACTACCGCAAGACGGCCGAGCCGAAACTGCGTGAGTGGACGCTGGCCCGCCTCGCGGAACATCGCTTCACCCAAGCCGAAGACGGGCTGAGCCTCTTCGCCGCCGCCCCGGCCGCCAAGGCGCTGCTCGGGGCGACCGTGCCGGAACAACTGGCCGCCCAGAACCGCCCGGAAGTCCGGCGGGCCGAGGACGAATTCCGCTACACCCGCCTGCGGGACGCGGCCGCCACCTCGGCCACGCCGCCGGAAGCGCTCGACCAACTCGTTAGTGCGTACCTCTCGCTCACGCCGCCGGGCAAGATGGCCAAAGACGTGCAACAGATGGCCGACTACCGCCGCTGGGCGCGGGACGGGTCGCCGGCCACGGCCGTCGTCACCGTCCGCTGGGGCGACCGGGCGCCGGCGCGGGACCACGACATCGAGATGACGCTCGGCCAACGGGTCGGGCCGGACGCCGTCAAGCGGACGGCCGCCGTCGCCGCCAAGCCGGGCCGCGACTGGACGGAAACCGTCCCCGTGACGGCCGCGGACCTCGCCCCCGGCCGCGCGCTGCCGTACCGCATCAAGATCACCCGGCAAACCTCCCCCGTGGAGGAACTGGCCGAGTCCGTCCGCACGAAGAGCGACCTGTTCGTGTGGGAACGCGGCCAGTCGAAGCCGCTGGCCGTCGCCGCCGAGCCGGAGAGCGGCACGACGGCGACGGTGGAAGTCAAAGGGCTAATCGACCGCCCGACGCTGCCGGCGTGGGGCGCCGGTCCGGCGGCAACGCCGGTGTCGTTGCCGAAGTGAGCGGGACGATTTTTCGGTCCAACGGACCGCTTAACATAGCCCAGCCCGCAAGGGCTGGGGAACGGGCGGCCAATGGTTTTCGGTCTGAAGGACCGATTATTTGCGGCCTGCACGAGACCGACGGCCGATAAGCGGTCCTTCAGACCGCGGTGTTCGATTGGTCACATTCCCAGCCCTTGCGGGCCGGGCTATGTTAAGCGGCCCTTCAGGCCGACAAGACGGCCCATGCGTGGGCACGGGGCCCGGTCTCCCGATGGCCGCTGAAATTCGCACTGAGGGAGATGCCGTGAAACAAGCGCTGCTCGTCGTCATCATGGTCGCCATCCCCGGCGGGGTGGTCGCCGGCCGGTACGCCGCCAAGACGTGGCGCGCCCCCGACGCGGGGCCGGCCACCGAGGCCCGCGCCGACTACGACCGCTGGGTGAAGACCCTGGACGCGGACGAGAAAGACGTGCGCGACGAGTTGAACGACATGATCTCCGCCGCCAAGGCGCCGCTCGCCCCGGCCGACCAAATCCGCGTCGGCAAGCTCACGTTCAACTGCACGGACCCGAACGTCTTGCTGGAAATCACCCCGGTGGGCCAGTTCGTCTCGGCCGCCAGTCGCGGCGCGGCGGACGCTTACGCCTTCGTCCCCGCGGACCAGCGGCCGGCCTTGACGGTGTACGCCGGGCCGAACCCGACCGCCGCCCAGGTGTTGAAGATGCGCCGCGACTTAGTGAAGCTGGCCGGCGAGTTCGAGCTACTGCGGCAGAAGCCGGACTGGAACGTGGAGGCGAAGGGCGATCCGCCGGCGATGCCGATGCTGGAGATGCTGCGGGAGGGCTACGAATTCATGCCGTACTCGAAGCACCCGGCCCTGCGGCCCAAGCCGGCCGTCCCGGCGTTCTCCCCGGCCGACGCGGAATTGCTGGCCCAACTGGAAGCGTACTTCAACGGCGCGCGGGCCAAGGCCGCGTTCCCGAAGGGCCGCGTCAACGGCCGCCTGCCGGCGATTCCCACGTGCTTGGCCGAACGCCAAATCGAAATCCAAGCGGTCATCGCCGACGAGAAGAAGATGCTCCTGCCGACCGAGAAGGGCAAACAGCCCCCGCAAGAAGCCATCGACGCCGTGGACGAAGTGTTCGGGAAACTGGAGCAGTTCCTGACCACGGTGGCGACGTTTGGGAAGTGAGCGGCGGAAAAACGATTAACCACAGAGGCACAGAGGACACAGAGAAGACAACGGCAGAGGAAAGACATGAGTGAAATTGTCTTCTCGGTCTTGTCTTCTCTGTGTCCTCTGTGCCTCTGTGGTTAATATTTATTTATTAAAATTCACTTCTTCTCTTCCTTCGCCACGCTCACTCGCCAGACCGTATTCCCCGGCTCGTCGGCGATGAGCAGCGAGCCGTCGGCGGCGACGGCCACGCCCACGGGGCGGCCGTAGGCTTCCAGTTCATTCGCCAAAAATCCGGTGACGAAGTCTTCCGGCGGGCCGGTCGGCTTGCCGTCCTTGAACGGGACGAAGGCGATGCGGTAGCCGGCGAAGGCCGAGCGGTTCCACGACCCGCGCTGGCCGACGAAGGCCCCGCCGCGGTACTTTTCGGGAAACGCTTTCGCGGTGTAGAACGCCAGACCCAGCGAGGCCGTGTGCGCCCCGAGCGGCACGTCGGGGACGATGGCTTTTTCCACGAGGTCCGGCCGCTCGCCCTTGCGGCGCGGGTCCGGGTTCTTGCCGTAGTATGAGAAGGGCCAGCCGTAGAAGCCGCCTTCTTTCACGCTCGTCATGTAGTCCGGCACCAGGTCGTCCCCCAAGCCGTCCCGCTCGTTCACGGCGGTCCAGAGGGCGCCCGTCACCGGCTCCCACGCCATGCCCACGGGGTTGCGCAAGCCGGAGGCGAACACCCGTTTTTCGGACCCGTCCACATTCATTTCATGGATCGCGGCCCGGTCCTTCTCCTCGTCGAGGCCGTTCTCGCCGTGGTCGCTGGCCGACCCGACGGAGACGTACAGCTTGGTGCCGTCCTTGTTGGCGACGACGTTGCGCGTCCAGTGGTTGTTGTACCCGCCTTTCGGCAAGTCCGCGATTTTCTTCCCCTCGGCCTCCATCTTCTGCTGGTCGGCCTTGTACGGGTACGCCATCAGGGCGTCCGTGAGGCCGACGTACAGCGTGTCCTTCACCAGCGCCATGCCCATCGGCTGCCGCAACTTCTCCAAGAAGATCGTGCGGATGTCCGGGATGCCGTCGCCGTTGGCGTCCCGCAACAGCGTGATCTGCTGGGCCGTCGCCGGCTTCTCTTTCGCCGTCGGGTCGCCCTCCTTGATGTTCGGCGGCACCGGCTCGACCGGCTTCTTCTTCGGCTTCGGGACCGACCCGGACTGGGCCACCAGCACGTCCCCGTTCGGCAGGACGTAAATCCAGCGCGGGTTGGCGATGTCGCGGGCGAAGATGTCCACTTTGAAGCCGGCCGGGACAATCGGGGTTTTGTCCTTCGGCCAGCCGATGACCTTGGCCCGCTTCTCCACGGACGGCGTGGCGAACGGGTCCGGCAACTTGGGCGCCTCTTGGGCTCCCGCAACCCCCGCGAGGCCGAGGCCGGCGAGGGCGAACAACATTCGACGGACGGACGGCATGGGAGGATCTCCTGTGCGGCGGATGCGCGGATGGGTTCCGGCGCATCTATAGGCGGAGGAGCGGAGAAGGGAAACTCAACTTGGAAGAGTTGAATCTGCAGTACGAGGGGAATAAGCCCGCGAAGTACGCCTACCGCGCTCGAATCCCGGGGGGCTGGCTGATTTTCGTCTACCCTCCCGGCAAGGGCCTATACGGCGTCACTTTCTATCCCGACCCGAATCACGCGTGGGACGGGGGCACCCAGGAGGCGTGAGTTGACCCATCGCGGGAGAAGCAAAGACGGCCGACCGGAGGTCTGAAATCGCTTTCGGAAGACAATCATCGCCGAATTAACGGATGAAATTGACCGGGCCGGCCCCTCTGCTTTCCGCGCAATTCTGTCAGCCAGACCGGCCCGGCAACTGCTCCCAGTCGTTCGGCGGCGGAGAAAATCCGGGAGGCGCGGCGTCTCGGTCCGCGGGCGGGAGCGGGTCGATGCGGTCCAACCCAGAGGTTATCGCTGGTAGGGCGGGCCGGCGGGTGGTACGATAAAAAATGTCCCTCCCGCCCCGGAGATGGCGATGACGGCTGACAATTTCGAACACACGTTGGCCGCCTTCCGTGAACGGACCCCGTTCCGGCCGTTCACGGTGGCGCTCCAGAGCGGGAAGCAGTTCGAGGTCGATCATCCCGGGGCGATGGTCCGCCGCGAGGGGGTGGCGATCTTCGTCGGCCCCGGCGGCGTGCCGGTGGTGTTCGACCACGAGGGGGTTGAGCAGTTCGTCGGCGACTTGGCCGAGCGGCCGGCGTCGTGAGGGATCTCGGCCA
>JAYTTY010000356.1:0-5857 GCA_043744795.1 Zavarzinella sp.
AAACGACCGGCGGGACGCCGGTCCCACCAATAACCGACCGCTACTCCTACTTAAAATTCGCTGTAGAAATACCTCTCGCCCCACGGAGACTGACGATGATCGGCGACCGCACTCCCAGTACCCGCCGTGACTTCCTCGGGGCGACGGCCGGCGTCGCGGCCGCGCTCGCCCTGCACCAGTCGGCCCACGCCGCCGGCGGCGACTTGCTCAAAGTGGGCCTGATCGGCTGCGGCGGCCGCGGGACCGGGGCCGCCCGGCAGGCGCTGACGGCCGACTCGAACGTGAAGCTCTGGGCCATGGGTGACGCCTTCGCGGACCGCTTGGAAGACAGCCTCGCCGTCCTGTCGAAGAAGGAAGAACTGGCCGCGAAAATCGCCGTGCCGGCCGACCGGCGGTTCGTCGGCTTCGACGCCTACAAGGACGTAATCGCGGCGTGTGACGTGGTGCTGCTCTGCACGACGCCGCAGTTCCGGCCGCTTCACCTCAAGGCCGCCGTCGAGGCCGGCAAGCACGTCTTCGCCGAGAAGCCCGTGGCCGTGGACGCCCCCGGCGTGCGGGCCGTCCTCGCCACGTGCGCGGCGGCGAAAAAGAAAGGCCTGTCGGTCGTGTCCGGGTTGTGCCTGCGCGACCATAACGGCTTCCAGGAGACCATCAAGCGGATTCACGACGGGGCCATCGGCGAAGTCGTCACGCTCCAGGCCAACGACTACCGCGGCGGGCGGTGGACCAAGCCCCGGTTGCCGGACTGGTCCGACATGACATACCAGATGCGCAACTGGTACAACTTCACGTGGCTGTCCGGCGACTTCAACGTCGAGCAGCACGTCCATTTTCTGGACTTGTGTTCGTGGGCGATGAAGGGGGAGTACCCCGTCTCGGCCGTGGGCATGGGCGGCCGGCAAGTCCTTACCGGGACCGAATACGGCAACATCTACGACCACTTCTCGATCGTGTACGAGTACGCGGGCGGCGCGCAGCTCTTCAGCAACTGCCGTCATCAGCCGAAGTGCAAGAACGACATGAGCGCCCATGTGAAGGGGACGAAGGGCCGGGCCAAGCTCTCGGAAAGTGCGGGCGGCCAAGCCATCACCGCCCACGCGGGCAACTGGCAGTATTCCGGGCCGGAGAACGACATTTACCAGACCGAGCACGACCGCCTGTTCGCCAGCATCCGCGGCGGCAAGGCGGTCAACGACGGCGAGTACATGACCAAGAGCACGCTGCTGGCGATCATGGGCCGCATGGCCGCGTACACGGGCCAAGCCGTTACATGGGAGATGGCCCTGAACTCGAAGGAAGACCTCACGCCGCCCGCCTACGACTGGAAGGTCAAACTGCCGGACCCGCTGATCGCCACGCCGGGCGTGACCAAGTTTGTGTGAATGGGGCACGTCAGCCGGCCCCTCAAGCAGGGTCCGGTTTTTCGGCCTGAAGGGCCGAATAACATAGCCCAGCCCGCAAGGGCTGGGAATGCGACCGCCAAACGGCCTCGGTCTGAAGGACCGATTAAGGCCGCCGACCCGTCGGGGCCTGTCCTCATTGCCGTCGAGACTTAATCGGTCCTTCAGACCGAAAAACCTTGATGGCTCGTTGACCCAGCCCTGACGGGCTGGGCTGTGTTAAACGGCCCTTCAGGCCGAAAACCGGCCACCGCCCGGCCGATCGTTTCCAAACGCCCTCCGTCGTATTTGTCCTTCGAGTCTTCCTCAATGCCCACCGAATCCGACCCCCTGCGAATCCTCGTCATCGGCGCGCACCCCGACGACGCCGACATTAAGGCGGGCGGGACGGCGGCTAAGTGGCGTGCGCTGGGCCACGAGGTCAAACTCGTCAGCCTGTGTGATGGGGCCGCCGGGCACCAGACGATGCGGGGGCCGGCGTTGGCCGAGCGGCGGCGGGCCGAGGCGCGGGCGTCCGGGGCGGTGATCGGCGCCAGTTACGACGTGATGGACCAGCCCGACGGCGAGTTGCAGCCGACGCTGGAGGTCCGACGCACGCTCATCCGGCTGATCCGCACCTTCCGGCCGGATGTGCTCATCACGCACCGGGCGACAGACTACCACCCCGACCACTGCCACACCGGGACGCTGGTGCAAGAGGCGGCGTACATGGTCACGGTCCCCGCCATCTGCCCCGACACGCCGCACCTGATGCGCAGCCCGGTCATCCTGTATTTCTCGGACGCCTTCAAGCACCCGTGCCGGTTCGAGCCGCACGTGATCGTGGACATCGGGGACGTGTTCGACACGCTGGTCGCCATGCTGCACTGCCACGAGTCACAGTTCTACGAGTGGTTGCCGTACAACGCCGGCTACCTCGACCAAGTTCCCGCGGCCGACGACGCGCGCCGGAATTGGCTGGCGGAGCGCATCGGCCGCCGTCTCGCGCCGCTGGCCTCGCGATATCGGGACGTGGTCGTGCAGACCTACGGGCCGGAGCGGGGCGAACAGGTCAAGTACATCGAAGCCTTCCAAGTCTCGGAGTTCGGCGCGCCGCTGGATGCCGCCGCGCGGGCGCGGCTGTTCCCATTTCTGCCGCCTTCCGGACACGTCGGTTCCGCGAACGTTCGCAAGGAATGGGTCGATATTCCGGAGGACGAGTGACATGGGATCAATGGACCGCCGCACGCTTTTCCAACTCGGCGCCGCCGGCCTGTCGGCCGTCGCCCTGCGCGGCATTGCCGTGGCGCAAGGCCCGCCGAAGCCGCAGGGCCAGCCGACGCAGTTTCAGATCGCCTGCATGACGCTGCCCTACAGCCAATACCCGCTGCAACGGGCGCTGACGGGAATTAAAGCGGCCGGCTACAAGTACGTCGCGTGGGGCACCACGCACAAGGAGACCGACGGCGGCAAGGGCGTCCCGGTCATACCCGCCGACGCGCCGCCCAAGCAGGCGAAGGAGTTGGGCCAGCGGTGCCGTGACCTCGGGCTGGACCCGCTCATGATGTTCTCCGACATCTACCCCGAGGCGCCCAAGGGGGTCGAGATTCTGACGGCCCGCATTCTGCAAGCGGAGGCCGCCGGCATTCCGCAGGTGCTGACCTTCGGGCACACCAAGGGGCCGAACCGCCAAGTCTGGGTCGAGCGCTTCAAGAAGCTCGGCCCGGTCGCCCGCGACCACGGGGTGACGATCGTCGTCAAGCAGCACGGCGAAACCGGCGCGGTCACAGGAGAGATTGTCAAGGAAGTGGCCGACGACGGAGTCATGGTCAACTACGACGCGGGCAACGTGATGGACTACACCGAGGGCAAGGTCAACCCGCTCGACGACTTCAAGACGTGCGCGGCCCAGACCCGCAGTTTGTGCATCAAGGACCACCGCATGTTCCCGGCGAGCCAAGACTGCGGCCCCGGCTACGGCGAGATCGACCACTACCGGCTCTTGCACCAAGTCGCGTTCGCCGGCCGGAAGATGCCACTCTGTTGCGAGAACATTGCCGCCCCCAAAATCCGGGCGGCAACCCCCGAGCAGATCGACACCTTGGCCCGCCGGGCGAGGGAATTCCTTGAGGTCGTGATTCAAGGTTTGCACGCATAACACGATTTCGGAAGGCGCGTCGGGCACGCTATTCCGGTGATCGTAACGACGCGATAAAGGCCCGCACCTCCAGACTCGGCTCGTCGCCGCGCCGCAGCAAAACCCCCGAATGGATCGGCGGGATTTGCCCGCCCAGACTTCTCACGCCGACCTTGCGGCCGCGCGTCACAGACCCGTCCGGCATCAGCGGCACCGCCGACACGCCCAAGCCGGCTTCGACCATGCGGACTGCGATCTCCGTCGTCGTCATCTCCATCGCCACCAGCGGGGACAGGCCTTGGGCGTGGAACGCATCCATCACGTGCTGGCGGCCAGTCGACCCGCGTTCGAAGACGATAAGCGGCGTCTGGGCCAAGTGGGCGAGTTTGAGGCGCGACGTGCGCAACAGGGGGTGTCGCGGGGGCGTGATTAGGCTCCAATCGAGGGAAAACAGGTGTGTGTAGGCGAGTTCGGCGGCCGACTCGTACGGGGCGGCCACGCCCAGATCGACGTCCGGGTCGCGCAGGAGCGCGGCCTCCACTTCCGCCTCCGTCCGCGTGGAAAGACGCACGCGGACGCCCGGGTGAGACGCTTGGAAGCGGCGGACGGCCTTGATGAGCACGTAGAGGATCAGATACTCCGTCGCGGCGACATGGACTTCCCGCGGGCCGGCGGCGCCGAACAACTCCCCCATTTGCCGCGCGCGGTCGAGAAACGCCCGGGCGTGCGGCAGGAACGCCTCGCCGTGCGGCGTGAGCGGCGACCGCAGCCGCCGGCCGCGGCTCTTGTGGTACAACTCGACCCCGAGCCGCTTCTCCAGCGCGAGCAGCCGATTCCGCAGCCCCTGCTCGGTGACGTGCGACTCCCGCGCCGCTTCGCGCAGGCTCCCGCGCCGGGCCAGTTCGACGAAGGCCGCGACTTGCTCGGTCGAAACGGACGGGACAGACGGGGACACGGCCGACTCTCGGGGAAAAACCTTGCTGAGTCATTAAACAACATTCCCCTTGATGAAATCAACAACAAACAATTTTTCCACTGTTAGAGAGCGGGTATACCATTGGACAGCATTGGGAGTGCGTTCCGATGCGTCACTTTTGGGAGGACCGGCGATGATTCCTTTTTTCGGCGGCCGAATCGCGGCCGCGCTGACATGCGTCTTGGCCGTGCTGGCCCCGGGGGCCAACTGCGCATCCGCCAAAGACCCGGAGAAGTTCGTGGCCCACGAGTGGGGCACCTTCAGCACGTTCTCCGGGTCCGACGGTAAAAACCTGAAGTTCCACCCGAACGACCGCGACTTGCCCAACTTCGTTCACGACAATCACCGCAACATCAAAGGGGGCGTGGCCGACGTGCTCGTCAGTCTGGAGACGCCGGTCTTGTACTTCTACAGTGACCGCGACCTCACGGTCTCCGTGCAGGTCGATTTCCCCAAGGGCACGATGACGGACTGGTACCCGCAGGCGAGTCGGCCGCCCACGCACGAACTGCGCTGGGACACCATCAAAGTGCTGGCGAAGGCCCGACCCACGTTGATCGGCGACGGCGACAAGGGCCGCTACTACGCGGCCCGCGAGACGGACGCCCTGCCCCTCGAAATCACCGAGAACGGCACGCGCGAGGCGGAGAAGTTTCTCTTCTACCGCGGTGTCGGCGACCTCGCCATGCCGTTCACGGTCCGCGCCCGCGGAAACGGGGCCTTCGACGTGAAGAACACCGGCAAAGACGCGGTGCCGGCCTTTGTTCTGCTGCGCGTGCAGGGCGCCAAGGTCTATTTCCAACAGTACGGCCGTTTGGACGCAGGGGCCGAGCGGCGGGTCGAGGAACCCGCGGCGGCATCGACGGCCGAGAAACTCGGCGAGGCGGTCGTCGCCCTCCTGATCGGGCAGGGCCTGTATGAAAAGGAGGCGCGAGCGATGGTGAAAACGTGGAGCGCCGACTGGTTCGGCGAGGAGGGCACGCGCGTGCTGTACCTCGTTTCGGAACCGCTGACGGCCGACTTCCTGCCGATGAAGATTGTCCCGAAGCCGGAGAAATTGGTGCGCGTGATGGTCGGCCGGCACGACGTGCTGCCCCCGGAGCGCGAGCGGCAAGTCGAAGCGCTGGTGCGCCAGGCGACCGGCGAGTCGAACCGGGAGGCCAAGGCGGCCGACGAAGCGCTGAACCGCCTCGGCCGCTACCGCTGGGCCGCCCAGTCGGCCGCCGAAGCGCGGATCAAAGCGAACGACAGCGCGCGGACGGGCCGCTAGAGCATTTTCAAGTACCCTATTGCGCTTTCGCCCCGGACGTGACATCCTGCGGCTTTCCCCTTGCGGAGCCGCGGATGAAACCGTTCTCGCTCGAC
>JAYTTY010000357.1:0-5832 GCA_043744795.1 Zavarzinella sp.
GACGACCTCTTGCCCGCGGGAAGTCACCCGGCGACTTACGTCGCTCGGCTCACTTTCGTCACCGACCGTGTGGCGTGTTGTTGATGGTGGCCAGCTCGCGCTCCGCTCCGAAGACTCCGCGTCGTGGCGAAACAAATACTTGCTCACTTCATCGGCAAAAAGTCTTCCGTGTACGTGCTGACGAACTTGTACGACGACCCCTCGCCCTGGTGGTTGGCGAGTTCCTTCTCAATCTTGAGCCGTGCCCCGTAATATTTGCCGGTCTCGGCGTGGAAGTACAGAGACCCGGCCGGCATCAGCGGCAACAGCGGGATTTGGTCGGCCGTCGCCTTGGGCAACTCGGTGATCTCCGTCGTCAGGCCGTAGATCAGGAAGCCGTTCTTCGGCTCGATGGGCTTGTAGGTCTGCTTCGCCGCATACTTTTCGCCAGTGCCGTGCGGCGGGTCGAGTTGGATGACGTAATCGCGTGACCACGTCTCTTTGGTGTCGTCGGGCGAGAACGCCAGTTTGAACGGGATGTCGGCCTCGAAACGGTGGGCCGGGCCGACCTTGGACTCTTTGACCGCGACGACTTTTCCCGTCGGTTGTACGATCAAGACCGCCAGCACGGGACCGACGTTCTTGGCCATCACGCCCTTGTTCAAGTCGTCCGGCTTGGCCGAGTCGAACACGTCCGGCTCGCCGTCGCCGACCTTCTGCTCCCAGCGCATTTTGACGATGGACATTTCCAGCGTGGTCAGTCCCTTGATGTTCGTGTCCGTGACCTTCCACTGCCGCACGAGGTCAAGGGCCGTGGCGGTCTTCCGCGTGACCATTTTGCCGGCCTTCTCGTCCATCACGGTCTCGGTCACCTCGGTCTTCTGCTCGACGTGGTATTGCAGCGCTTCGCCGGTCGTGAACCGGAACCGCGGCGCCTCGGCGGCCGCGAGCGGCGCAGCGAAAACGGTCAGTGCGATCAGTGTCCGAACCATGCCGTGATCCTCCGTCCGCGGGTCAACCGCACAACGTATATCCGACCGTGCCCGCGGCGAGAAGGGCAGGTTGGCCGGGGTTGACAAAATCGGCTGGCCGGGGAATCATGCGGCTTGGGAAAAATCACCCCGGATTCCGCACCCTTGTTCAAGGATGAACACGGCATGACGACTCATCGAATCGCGTTGGAAGCCAAGCTGCGGGAAAAGGCGGCCACCGTCGGGGTCATCGGCCTCGGCTACGTCGGCCTTCCTCTGGCCCGCGCCTTCGCCACGGCAGGCTTTCGGGTTCTCGGCTTCGACCTCGACACGGCCAAAGTCCAGAAGCTTAACCGCGGCGAAAGCTACATTAAGCAAATCCCGGCGAGCGACATCGTCGCCATGCGTGAGCGCCGCTTCGAGGCGACCGACCGCTTCGACCGGCTGGACGAGGCCGACGCCGTCTTGATCTGCGTGCCGACGCCGTTGACGGACGCCCGCGAGCCGGACCTGTCCTACGTCGTCAACTCGGCCCACGCCATCGCCGCCCAACTGCGGGCCGGGCAACTGATTGTCCTTGAAAGTACGACGTATCCGGGGACGACGCGCAAGGTCGTGCTGCCGATCCTTGACCGCACCGATTTGAAGGTGGGCGAAGACTACTTCCTCGCGTTCAGCCCCGAGCGCGAAGACCCCGGCAACATTACGCACGGGCTGACCAGCATCCCGAAAGTCGTCGGCGGCCACGACGCCCCGACCACGGACCTCGCGGCCCTGCTATACCGGCAAATCGTCCCGACGGTGGTGAAGGTCTCCACGCCGGAAGTCGCCGAGGCGTGCAAAATTTTGGAGAACACCTACCGGGCGGTGAACATCGCCTTGGTGAACGAATTGAAGGTCTTGTACGACCGCATGGGCATCGACGTGTGGGAGGTGATCGACGCGGCGAAGACCAAGCCGTTCGGCTTCCAGGCGTTCTACCCCGGCCCCGGCCTCGGCGGGCACTGCATCCCCATCGACCCGTTTTACCTGACGTGGGTCGCCCGGCAGCACGGCCTCAGCACGCGGTTCATCGAACTCGCGGGCGAGGTCAACATGTCCATGCCGAACTTCGTGGTGGGCAAGGTAGCCGACGCCCTCAACGACCACGGCAAGCCGGTCCGCGGCAGCAACGTCGCCATCCTCGGCATGGCCTACAAGAAAGACGTGGACGACCCGCGCGAATCCCCCGGCTTCGAGCTGATGGACCTGCTGCTCAAAAAGGGGGCGGCCGTCACCTACAACGACCCGCACATCCCAGTGCTGCCGAAGATGCGGCACTGGCCCCACCTGCGCATGAGTAGCACGCCGTTGACGGCCGAGTACCTCGCCGCGCAAGACTGCGTGCTGGTGGCGACGGAGCACACGGCCTACGACTGGACGATGGTGGCCAAGCACTCGCGTTTGGTGGTGGACACGCGCAACGCGTTGAAGAACGTGCGCGAGGGGCGGGAAAAGATCGTGCGGGCGTGACAGGATTGTAAGTGGGTTTTCCGGCCTGAAGGGCCGGCTAACTTAGCCCAGCCCGCAAGGGCTGGGAATCGGGCTGCACAACGACTCGGTCTGAAGGACCGATTAAAAGAGCTACCTGTCGCAGACCGCAGCCTTTCGCGGGCACCTCATTTAATCGGTCCTTCAGACCGAAAATCATTGCCTGGCGCTGACCCAGCCCTTTCGGGCTGGGCTATGTTAACCGGCCCTTCAGGCCGGAAAACCCGCTGTCCCTCACCGCACCCCCAACAACCCCATCACTTCTTTCACCTGCTCGTGCCCGCGCTTGAGCAGGAAGTTCGGGTCGCGGCCGTGGCTCTTCTGGCCCAAGACGAAGTAGCCCGGCTCGGCGAACTTCACGGCGCCGCCGGCGAACTCGCCCACGTGCAGTTCCCGCGTGAGCAGGTGGTCGGGCAGGTGGCCGACGTTGCCGATCACGCGGTCCACCTCCCACAGCATCGGCTTGCCGTTCACCTTGGCCGTCACGCGGAAGCCCTTGTCCGGGCCGTGCGAGATGACTTCTTCGACTAAGGCTTGGGCTTGGTGTTCGAGGTTGCCGTCCCCGCGGGTGGCGAGATTGTTGGCCCGCGCGGCGAGCCGTTCGCGGTCGCGGTACGGGTCGGTCGCGTTGCGGGGCAGGGGGGTGGACTTCGCGCCGCGCGTCAGCCAGATCACCCACGTCGCGGAATTTTGTTCGGCTAGTTGGGCCAGGGCGCAAACGGTGGTTGCCGCCGAGTAGCCGCCGCCGACGACGAGGACGCTCTTCCCGGCGTAGTGGGCCTTCTTGGCGCCCAGCACGTCGTCCACGCCGTAGGCGATTTGCTTCTCGGCCGCGATCTCGCCGACGGCGGGAATGCCGCCGTTGCCGACCCACGCATGGCGGGAGTAGGTGCCGGTGCAGTCGAGGATCACGTCGGCTTCGTCGATGCGCTCCGCGTTCTGCGCGTCCCGCACCAGCAAGCGAAACGGGCTGGCCGCCCGCTTGGCGTCCGTCGCCGCGTCGATGCGCCAGTGGCCCGCCCGGCCCACGCCGATGACCTGCGTCTTCGTCTTGATGGAGTCGCCGAGCAGCGAAGTGACGGTCAGCGGGACTAAGTATGCTTCGCGGAAGTCGGCCCCGCTGATGAGGTCGGCCGCGGCCGGCAACGTGTGCTGCGGGTGTTCCCGCTTGAGCGTTTCCAGGCCCAGTGGGGTGACGTTCGCCGCGAACGGGGAGAAGAGGCGGACGTGGCCCCAGGCGTGGACGTGTTCGGCCGTGTCGCCCTTTTCATACACGGTCACGGGGAACCCGGCGTGCCGGGCCGCCAGCGCGGCCTCCAGCCCAATCGGGCCGGCCCCGAGGACGGCGAGCCGCGGTTTGTCGGGGGTTTTGGCCATCGGTCACGCTTCTGACGGGATCAACAATTCGCCCAAGCCCAACGCCACCAAATCGCCGCCGTACCGCTTCACGGGCCGATTTTCCATCCCAACCGGCACGGCAAAACCTTGGCGGCGCAGGTGCTTGACGGCGATCGCCCAGAACGGCGGGCGGTATTCGCAGTCGTATCGGAACGTCGTCGGCACCGTCACGCGGCCGGACAGCACGGCCAGCGTGCCGCGCTTCATGCCCGCGCCGGGGTGCTGGCCGCACTCGCCGCCAATCACCAGAGTGCCGGCGATCATCCCGGCCCCGGCGAACGCCCCGCACGCCCCGCCCACGGCGATGATTCCTCTGCGGAGGGCGGTCCCCAATTCGCCGCCGGCGTTGCCGGCGATCAAGATCATCCCGCCGCGCATCCCCTTCGGGCTGCCGCGGTACGCCGCGCCGGCGTTGTCTCCCACATTTCCAGAAACGCGGATCATGCCGCCGCGCATCTCGGCCCCGAGCCAGTCGCCCGCGTCGCCGTTGATCGTCAACTCGCCGCCGCGCATTTCGGCCCCGGCGTGCAACCCGACCGAGCCGTCCACGGTCAACGTCCCCGAAGTCATGCCCCGGCCGATCATTTTGAAGCGGGACACGTCACCGCTCACCGTCACGGCCCCGTCGGCGGCCGTGCCGGTGATCTCGAACAAATCACCCCACGGCACCGTTTCACGGCCGACCAGAGCAGGGCGGCGGGCGACATCGGCGATTGACAAGCCGGCTAAGTGGTCCGGCGTTAGGCCGTCCACTTCGACGGGCAACATGGTCCGGAAGGTCGCGTGCAAGTGCAGCATCGCGGTTACTGCACCTCGACGATGGCTTTGATGACGCCGGTCTCCGGTTTCGTGTAGGACGGGAACACGTCGATCAAGTCTTTGAAAGGCGTCCGGTGCGTGATCCACGGCCGCGTGTCGATCTTTCCCGTCTCGATGAGATTGATGATGCGGGTGAAGTCGTCCGCCACGGCGTTCCGCGAGGCGAACAGCGTCATCTCGCGGCGGTGGAACAGCGGGTCGGAAAACGACACGTCGTCCGTCACGATGCCGACGAACACCATGCGGCCGGTGAACGCCACATACTTGAACGCATCGCACATCGACCGCGTGTTGCCCGTCGCGTCGATCACCACGGGGAAGAGTGTGCCGCCGGTGTGGGCCGCCATTTCTTCCAGCGCCTGATCGACGTTTTGCAGTTGGATGGTGTGGTCAACGCCCATCGTCGTCTTGGCGAAGCCGAGCCGCTTGGCGTTGGTGTCGAGGACGGTGATCTTCGCCCCCGTCAACTTGACGAACTCGATGACCGACAAGCCAATCGGGCCGGCCCCGACGACCAGCACCGATTCTTCCTTGGTCGGCATGCCCCGGTTGACGGCGTGGCAGCCGATGGCCAGCGTCTCCACCAAGGCGAGTTGTTCCCACGACAGCGACGTGGACGTGTGCAGCTTGCGGGCCGGGAGGACGAACTGCGGGCGCAGGCCGCCGTCGATGTGGACGCCGAGGACTTGCAAGTTCTCGCAGCAGTTCGGCCGGCCGCGGCCGCACGAATAACACTTGCCGCAGTTCATGTACGGCTCGACCGAGCAGCGGTCGCCGGCCGTCACGTTGGTGACGCCCGTCCCGACGGCCAGCACCTCCACGCCGAGTTCGTGGCCGGGGATGCGCGGGTAGCTGAAAAAGGGCATCTTGCCGAGGTAGCCGCTGATGTCCGTCCCGCAGATGCCGACGCGGTGAACTTTCACCAGCGCCTCGCCGGGGCCGGGGGCCGCCGCGGCCGGGATCGTGGTGACGCGGAACTCACGCGGCTTTTCGAGGAGGATCGCTTCCATCATTGCTCATCACGTTGGAGAAAAGACGAAGGCACTCACCACAAAGGCACGAAGGTCACACAAAGACTCACAAAGAAAACATGAAGAAGAATTTTGTTCTGATCTTCTTTGTGAGTCTTTGTGTG
>JAYTTY010000358.1:0-5824 GCA_043744795.1 Zavarzinella sp.
GTGCACTCAGACTCACACCCGGGGCCTTACGGCCCTCGGCTCACCAAACTCTTTAAGTCACTTCCCCCCGAACCGCTTCATGGCGTCCTTGTTCAGTTCGATCCCCAAGCCTGGCTTGTCCGGGAGGGTCAGGAAGCCTTCGTCGTCCGGCCGGAATGGCGTTGTAATCAACTCGTCCATGTACGGGGACGGCGTCAGGTATTCGACGTACTCGGCGAGCGGCATCGCGCACGCGAGATGGATGTCGGCGGCGAGGCCGATGGCCGTGTTCCAGCCGTGCGGGACCCACTTCACGTTGTGTTCGTAGGCGGTCCACGCGATGCGCCACGCTTCCGTCAGGCCGCCGCACTTGGTGCAGTCGGGCTGGACGATGTCCACGGCCTTTTTCTCGAACAGCGCCCGGAAACTTTGGCGGCGCGTCAGCACTTCACCCGTGGCGATGGGCACCGGGGAGTGGCGCCGGAGTTCGGCGCAGCCGTCCACGTCGTCGGGTGGCAGGGCCTCCTCGAACCACTTCACGTCGTACTTGGCCAGCATGTGGGCGGTGTGCAGCGCCCACTTGTAGCCGTGCGGCCAGAAGGCTTCGCTGCCGCCGGCGTCCACCATGATTTCCACGTGCGGGCCGACGGTTTCGCGGGCCGTGCGGACCAAGAGTTCATCGGTCTTCGAGTCCCGCCGGCCGAACGGCTTCCAGCCCAGTTTGATGGCCTTGAAGCCCTTCTTCACGGCCGCCTTCAGCTTCTCTTGCAAAGCGTCCGGCTCATCGAAAAGGAGCGACCCGTACGGTTTGATCTTGGTGCGGTAAATGCCGCCGAGCAGGCGGGACACGGGCTGGTGCGTGCTTTTCCCGAACAAGTCCCACAGGGCGATGTCGATGCCGCTGATGGCGTGTTCCACCGAGCCGCCGCGGCCCTGCCAGAACATGTTCTGGCGAAGCTCCTCGCTCAACCGGGCCGGTTCGTCGGCCCGCTCGCCAAGCAGGAAGGGCTTCAACAGTTTCGCCGCCGCGATCACCAAGTCGCTGCTGGTGAACGTGCTTCCCAAGCCGACGAGGCCGGTGTCCGTGAAGACTTCCACGACGGTGTGGACGTTGTCCTCCGGCGTGAGTTCCTCGGCCCAGCCGCCTTCGACGGTGCCGCCGGACAGGCCGGTGAATTTGACGTCGGTGATCTTCATGAGGTGTGTCCTTTGTTGTTTGACGTTGCAAAAGCCCACGCACGGCCGTGCGTGGGCTTTACCTCCCGTCACAGCGGCCGTTGGCCCCACGGGATGGGCATTGTCGGCGGCTTGCGGTGCCGGTCTTTTCGCACGTCCTTCGGCCGGTCCTTCCAATAGGCGATGTAGCGCACCAACTGTTTTACCGCTTCCTCGTAGGCCCGCTTGCCCTTCTCGGCGGTGGCCAGTTCGGCTTCGCCCAGCACGCCGGTATCGGAGTAGCTGCTCGTCCACGAGACCGTCGTGGCCGGGCCGGCGGAGAACAGGTCCACCCAGTTGAACTCACTGCCGTCGTTGTTGAAGCTGATGTCGCCGCTCTTGATGAGGTCTTTGCGGACGTTGTCGCCGTCCAAGTACAAGTACATGCTGGTTTCGAGTTCGCAGGCGTGGGCGCAGCCGCCGGGGAATTTGCTCTCCCGCCAACTCGGCATGAACGTCTTGTCCACATTCAGCAGGTGCCACCACGCGACCAGCGTACACTCGGCGTCCGTCTCCAAGTTGGCGCGGCGGGCCACCAAGTCGAGGTTCGGCATGTTGGAGCCGTGGCCGTTGAGCAGGATGATCTTTTTGAACCCGTGGTACGCCAGCGACTTGGCGATGTCCAAGACGTTGTGCTGGAAGTGCTCGAAGTCCTGGTTGATCGTGCCCGGGAAGTCCATGACGTGCCCGGTGTAGCCGTAGGCCACGACGGGCAGCACCAGCACCTTGTCCGGGATTTCCTTGCCGGCGCCGGTGGCGACTCCGACGGGGCACACCAAGTCCACGTCCAGCGGCAAGTGCGGGCCGTGCTGCTCGACGGCCCCGCAGGGGACGATGCACACCTTGCCCATGTCAACGGCGTCGTTGATCTCGGGCCACGTCAGCTTTTCGTACCGATATTCCGTCTTCGCCCGACTCATCGTCTCTCTCCGATGGAGGTCACTTGGATTCCGCGACGAGGTACTTGCTCACGAATTTTTCGTCCAGCGTCACGCCGAGGCCGGGCCGGTCGGGGACTTCGATGTACCCGTTGACGGACTGGACCTTTTCCAGCGTCAGTTCGTGGCGCAAGGGGGAGTCTTCCACGCAGTCTTCGAAGATGAATGCGTCCTTGCACGTCGCGAGCCAGTGCAGGCTGGCGGCCACCGTGAGCGGGCTGGTGTAGCAGTGGTTGCACAGGCGGGCGCCGATCTCTTCCACGCGGGCGCGGATGTACGCGGCGTCCGTGAAGCCGCAGCGGGACAGGTCCACTTGGTACACGTCCATGGCGTGCCGGTCGATGAACGGCCGGAACGACTCGCGGCCGCACTCCCCTTCCCCGGACGCAATCGGAATCGGCGAGCGGTCGCGCAGCCAGACGTAGCCGTCCACGTCGTCCTCGCGCAACGGCTCCTCGAACCACTCGGGGGAATACTCCGCGAAGGCGTGGGCGCGGCGAAGGGCCGTGCGGGCGTCGTACACGCAGCCGGCGTCAATCAAGAGCGTCGCGTCGCCCAGCCCTTCGCGGGCGCCCTTCACCAAGTCGATGTCCACGGCTTCGGACGTGCCCATTGGCTCCCACCCGAACTTGACAGCCGTGTAGCCGGCCTCCGCCCACTTGCGGCCGATGTCGGCGGTCTCCTTGCCGTCCTTGCCGAAGAGGATCGAGGCGTAGCCGCGGAAGCGGTCGTGGAACTTGCCGCCGAGCAGGCGGTGGATCGGCTGGCCGAACGCCTTGCCCTTCAAGTCCCACAGGGCCATGTCCACGGCGGCCATCGCGGTGATGCCGACGGCCTTGCGGCCGAAGTACATCGTCTTGCGGTACATCTTGGCCCAGAGCCGTTCGGTTTCGAGCGGGTTCTCCCCGATCAACAGAAGCCGCAGGCCACAGGCGATGTTGTGGCTGAACGGGGCGTCGATGATGGCCTTCACCACCTCGGGGGACGAGTCCGCTTCGCCGATCCCTTCCAGCCCGTCATCCGTGCGGATGCGGACGATGACGGAGTCCTGGCTGCTGGCCGTCTTCGCCTGAATGTTGGGAATGCGGATGATCTGGCAGATGACTTGGGTAATCTTCAAGGCATGTCCCTCGGGGCGGGAGAGGTGGCTTGGGAGTCATGGTAGTGAGTTCGGCGTCCGGAAGCCGGATTGGTGCTGGGTCAAGCCGCCAAACCCCTCCGCGTGAGCCGCGACGCGGAGGCTTTGCGGAGAGGAGCGCGTTCAACGACGGCCACCGAAGTATGGCGGCGCCAGACACGGGTAACGGACGTTGAACGCGCTCCTCTTCGCAAAGCCTCCGCGTCGCGGCTTACGCAGAACGGGGCTGTCAACGAACGAGGCCGGCGTCATCCTCCGATGACGCCGGCCTCGTTGCCGACAACGATTTTTCTGACCCCGCTCCACACATCCCCAACCACTACTACTTGTCCTTCGCCGTTTCCTTCACGACCTTCTTCAACTCGTCTTCCAGCGTCGAAGATTGCACGCTGCGGCTCACGACCTTGCCGTCGGCGCCGATCAGGAACATGTTCGGCAGCACGGTGATGCCGTACTGCGTGGCCAGCGCGCTCTCCAAGCCGCCTTGGCCGAACAAGTGCGTGCCGGCGATGTTGTTGGCCTTCAGGAAGTTGACGGCGTCCCCTTGGGCGTTGTCGAGGTTCACGCACACCAACTCGACCTTGCCGGCGTTAGGCAGCATGGCCTGGCGGATCTTGTTGAAGTCGCCGGGGGCGGCCCCGTTCCAACTCGCCCAGTAGTACACGACGACCGGCTTCCCCTTCAGGGTCTTGACGTCAAACGACGCGGCGGCCCCGAGCGTCTGGCCGACGAGTTCAAAATCCTTGCCTTCGAGGTCGAGGCGAGCCAGGCAGCCGTTGGCCTTCTTGGTCAGGGCGTGCTTGGGGAAGTTCTTCGCCAACAGGCCGTACCAGTTCTTGGCTTCCGTCTCCTTGCCGATGAACTCGTTCACCATGCCGAGTTGCATCAGGGCGTCCGGCGTGTCCTCGGCCGTCGGGAAGTCGCTGACGAACTTGGACAACTTGTCCTTCCAAGCGTCCTGCATCTTGCTCATCTCGTCGGCCTTGCCCTTCTGGCCGACCTCCGCAAGCCGCATGGCGTAGTCCCCGGTCATCTCGCGGTAGGAGATAAATGCCAACAACGGGCTGCCGGGCTGATCTTTTGCCAACGTCAAGCGCCACGCGCCGAGCCGTTCGAGGGCGGCCTTGTCCCCTTGCTGCGAGGCGGCGGCATAACACTCGGCGACCTGTTTGACCCACACGCCCCGCTTGGCGGCGTCTTCCGGCTTGGTGATCAGGGCCGCGATTTTCTCCAGAATTGCCGCCCGCTTCATGTTGTAGGCGACGATTTCTTCCCGCGTTTGAGCCGGCTTGCCCGAGTCGAGCTTCTTCAACTCCTCAATGAAATCCTTGGCGCCTTCCGGGATGATGACTGGATCATCGGTTCCCGTCCCGTTGCCCTTGGCGACGTCAGCCGCGACATCGACGCCCGGCACCGGGGCCGAGACAATGCGCCACGCCTTGCCGACTTGGATCAGCTCGCCCGTTTGTAGCCAGTCGTGCTTGGGGGCCTTGCCGGCCACGTCCTGGTACAGGATGGTGGCGCGCTGGTAGTGCGTCAGGTCGGCCTTCGCGCCGAGTACGTCGGCCGGGACGGTCTCCGGCAATTTCGTTTCGAGGTGGACCCACTCGGTCTTCTCGGACAGGCCGATCAGGGCGGCGCAGGTCTTCTGGAACTGCTCGCCGGTCTTGTTCATCTTTTCCTTGAGCCGCTCGACTTCGGCCGCGGGCAGGCCGAGGGCGGTCACGTCTTCCTGCGTCAGCATCAAGGCTTGCAGACGCTTGTCGTCTTTGGCGATGACGGCGGCGAGGATTTCCTGGCTGACCTCCTCGGCGGAGATGACGAGCCACTTGTCAATCTTGCCGGTCTCGGCCGTATCGACGCCCCACTTGGAGCCGTTGGCCCCGAGCCAGCGGTACTGGTCGGCCTTGGCGTTCCCGTTCGTGTCTTCTTCGCGGTAGACTTCCTGACCGTCCTTGAAGTACGACCAGCGGTTCACCGCCCCGGCCCCGGTGGTGTCGTGGAACTTCCGCAGCACGCGGCCTTGGCCGTCCTTCAACACCCACGCCGTCGGCGTCTTGCCGCCGACGGCCGTGCCCTTCTCCAGATCGACGGTGCAGGCCGACATCTCGGCGGCCGTCGGCGTGCTCACCTCGGCCACCTGTCGCGGCTTATACAGCAACAGTTGGTCTACGGTCGGCGCCGCGGCCGCGAGGTCCGTCCCGGCCAACCCGGCCAAGAACGTGAGGCCGGCCAAAAACCGAAACCCAAAGCGGAACTTTTCCATCCGTGGTCTCCCCTGTCGGTCAGATCGCCCGCGAAGCTCCGCGGACATATTCGCTCGTTCACGATTTGAGATCGGTTCCACGGGAAGCGATTATTCAGGGTCCGCGGGCGCGTTGGGGGAGATGACGCCGGCAGAATCGGAAGGGGTTGGCTGGATTGCCTATGTTCAAATTTCGGTGGCCGCGAAGGCGACCTAACCCCCCGGCCCCTTACAAGGGTAGGTTTCCGGCCGGGGCAGAGGGAAATTTAGGCGGGGGTCGCTGTTGGCATCCGTCGCAGCCCCCTCGGG
>JAYTTY010000359.1:0-5808 GCA_043744795.1 Zavarzinella sp.
GCCGAGCGCCCGCTCGGCCACGCCCGTCGCGTACACCTTGATGTCGAACTCCTTGCCGGCCGCCTCGGCCGCCTCCGTCAGGAGGATGGCCAGCGAGTACGCCTCCTCCCCGGTCGCGCACGCGGCCACCCACGCCCGGATGGCCCCCCGTCCTCCCGCTCGGCCACCAGCGGCGCGATGACGCGCTCGGCCAGGGCGGCCCAAACCTCCGGGTCGCGGAAGAACCCGGTCACATGGATCAGCAGGTCGTCGGACAGGGCGACCGCCTCGCCCGTGCTCTGCCGCAGCATCTTGGCGTACTGGCCCATGCCCTCGATCTGGGTCAGGCCCATGCGGCGCTGGATGCGGCGGACGATCGTCGGCTTGCGGTAGCCGGTGAAGTCGTGCTTCGTGCGGGCGCGCAGGATGGCCAGAATTTCGGTGAGCGGTTGGGCCTCGGCCTCCGGGGGGCCGGGGGGGCCGGGTCGGCCGCGTACGGGTGGGTGGCGTACCGGATCAGCGCCGCCGGGACGTCCTCCGGCCGCAGGATGTAGTCGGCCAGGTTGGCGTCCACCAGGTTCCGCGGCATGGACGGGAACTTGGCGCTCTCCGGGTCCTGGGCGATGCAGAGGCCGCCGACGGCCTTCACCGCCTCGGCCCCGGCCGTCCCGTTCGACCCCATGCCGGAGAAGATGACGGCGACAGCCCGCTGCTGCTGCTCTTCGGCCAGCGACCGGAAGAAGTCGTCCACCGGCCGCTCGTGCCCGCGGGTTTCCAGCGGCTCGCCCAAGTGCAGCTTGCCGTCCCGGATGGTCATCGTGTTGCCGGGCCGGATCACGTACACGTGGTTCGGCGCGACGGCCATGCCGTTTTCGACCTGCACGACCGGCATGCTCGTGTGCCGGGCCAGAATCTCGGCGACGAGACTTTCGCGCGACGGCGACAGGTGCTGGACGAGGACGTAGGCCATGCCGGCGTCCGGCCGCATGACCTTGAGGAAATCGGTGTACGCCTCCAGCCCGCCGGCGCTGGCCCCGATGCCGACGACCACGAACGGCAGCCGCGGCGGCCGGGCGTGGTCCGGCTGGGCCGTGAGCCGCTCGGCCCCGCTGGCCCCGTCCGGGTTCTCGTCCCCGATGGGCTTGTCGTCCGGGATGATTTCGTCGTTCACGTTCGCCGCCCTTCCTGCCGGCCGACGTGGGAGTCGGTCCGTCACAGGGCATCGTAACAAGTTCAGGCGGACGGGGCGACGGGATAATCGGCGAGGGAAGGAATGGCGATGTGTCGCGAAAGGCAACCTAACCCCCCGACCCCCTTCCCGAGGACGGGAAGGGGGAGCAAGTGTGCGCGAGTCGCTGCCGGCGCCTTCCGGTCTTCGGCGGCCGGTTTGGTTCCCCCTTCCTTCATAGGGAAGGGGGTTAGGGGGTTAGGTTGCCTTTTCAGCGAGCGCGGCAGACTTCAACCCGCGCTCGTCCGCAAACACGTCCACACAGCCCCGCCTCACTTCTTCTCCGGCGTCTTTTCTTCAACGAGCGGAACCTTCGGCTCCGTCTTGGCGGCGGTATCCGGAACCTTGGCGTAGCCGCCCAGGACTTCTTCGGCCCACTGTTCGCCGTTGCGCTCGGCCTTGGGGTAGGAGACGCGCACCTTGACGAGCCACCGGCCTTCCTCGCTGGCGACTTGGAACAGGTAGAGCGTGCCGTCGTACTTGTCGCCGCGGTCCGGGCCGCCCTTCACGTTGACCTTGTGGACCTCGAAGCCGCCGGCGGACATCTTGACCGGCTTCGTGACCTTGTCGGCCCCGTAGACGACTTTCAGCGTCTCGTACTCCTCGCCGAACTCGCCGGCCACGTCGGCCTCGCGGATCCAGTCCGAGAACTTGGCCCCGACCGGGACGGCGATCCAGTACAGGGTGGCCACCATGTCGCGGTCGTTGCGCTCGATGCCCAGCACGGTGCTGGGCCGGGTGTCCAGCTTGCGGGCCAAGCGGTACGGCCGGATTTCCTTCCAGCCCTTCGGGATCGTGTACGTCGTCTTGGCCGCTTCGTGAATGAAGGTGTCCTCCCCGGTGCGGCGCAGCAGCGTCAGGTCGCGGCGGTCGTCGTCCGGCTTGACGAGGACTTCCTCCTTGTTGTTCTCCCGCGGCTCCTTCGGGTCTTTCGCGGGCTGGGCCAAGGCCGCGCACGCCAGCCCGAGGAATAGGACCGTGGCCGTCTGTCGGTACATTTCAAGTCTCCGCGTGGGAACGTCTTGCTTACAATAGGGGGATTCCGCGCCGACCCGCCGGGCCACACCGCATGAACCGCTTCCGCCTGCTCGTCTCCAGCCTCCGATTTTACGCCCGCGGCAACGCCGCCGTCCTGCTCGGGGCGGCCGTCAGCGCCGCCGTGCTGGCCGGGGCCTTGCTCGTCGGCGACTCCCTGCGCGGCAGCCTGCGGGACCGCACGCAGCGCCAACTCAACGGCACGCAGTACGTCATGGCCGGCGGCCGCTTCTTCCGCTCGGCCCTCGCGGACGAGTTGCCGGCGGGCGTGCAACCCGTGTTGCTGCTGCAAGGGTCCGTCCGCACGCCGGCCGCCCGCGTGGGCAAGGTCAACATTCTGGGCGTCGATGCCCGCTTCGCCCCGGCCGACCAACTCCCCGAGGGGGATTCGGTCATCTTGTCACACGCTTTGGCCGAAGCTCTGCACGCCAAGGCCGGCGACACGGTGACGGTCACGATGCGGAAGGGCGGGTCGCTGCCGCAAAGCTCGGCCCTCGCCAAGCGGGGGGCGAGCGCCACCACGCAAACTAGTTCCTTCACCGTAGGCCGGGTTCTGCCGCCCGACGCCGCGGCCGGGGACTTTACGCTGTCGCCGACCCCGTCAACACCGTTCAATCTCATCGCATCGGCAAAGTCGTTGCAACGGGAGATCGGCAAAACCGACCAGGCCAACGTCCTGCTGGCCGCCTCACAACCATTACAGCCGTTAGAATCCGATCTGCAAGCCCATCTCACGCTGCAAGACTGGGATCTGAAGGTTCGGATCCCGCCGAAACGCCAAGCGTACATCGCCATCGAGAGTGACCGGATGTTGCTCGAACCGGCGGCCATCGAAGCGGCCCAAGTCGCGGCCGAGGAGACGAAGAGCCGCATTTCCCATCTGTATGTGTACCTCACCAACCGCTTGCACGGCCCCGGCGTGGACTTGCCGTACTCCGTGGTCGCCGGCGTGGACACCGAGGACACGTCGTCCATGAACCCGGTCGCGGGCCAGCAACTCGCGGACGACGAAATCATTCTGGTGCAGTGGGAAGACGCGAAGACGCCCGAACTGCCGTGGGCCATCAAGCCCGGCGACCCGGTGACGCTGACGTACTTCAAGCCGGAGGTGGAAGGCCGCATTGAGGAGAGCAGTCACACGTTCCGACTCAAGGCCGTCGTGCCGATGGCGGGGGCGGTGCAAGACCCGGACCTCGTGCCGGAGTTCCCGGGGATCACCAGCAAACTCAGCATCAAGGATTGGGACCCGCCCTTCCCTTACGACAACACGCGCGTGAAGCCGCGCGACGAGCGGTATTGGGCCAAGTACCAGGCAACGCCCAAGGCGTACGTCTCCCTGAAGACGGCGCGCAAGCTGTGGGCCAGCCGCTTCGGCGACACCACGGCCATTCGCCTGCTGCCGGCCTCGGGTGATTTGAACGCGGTGCTGCCGTTGGTCAAGGCGGCGCTGTTGAAGAACCTCGACCCGAAGAAAGGCGGCTTCGTGTTCGACGACGTGCGCGGCCGCACGCTGGCCGCCAGCGCCGGCAGCACGGACTTCGGCATGTTGTTCGTGGCGTTCAGCTTCTTCCTGATCGCGGCCGCCCTGATGTTGGTCGGTTTGCTCTTCCGACTCAACATGGAGCGCCGGGCCAAAGAGTTCGGCTTGCTGCGGGCGGCCGGCTTCCCGCTCGCCGTCGTCCGGCAACAGATGCTGTCAGAAGGCTTGGCCCTCGCGTCCGTCGGCGGCGCCGTCGGCCTCGTCGCGGCGGCCGGGTTCGCATGGCTGATGCTCAAGGTGATGATCGCCCTGTGGCCGACGGCCGGCGTCGGCACGTTCCTGACCCTGCACATCTCGCCGGTGAGCCTGACGATTGGCTTCGTCGCCAGCGTGGTGATGAGCGAGTTGGCCGTGCTGTGGGCCATCCGCGGCCTGAGTCGTGTCGCCCCGGCCCAACTGCTGAAGGGCAGCACGACCGCGGACTACGGCCCGTCGCGCTACCCGATCATGTGGGTCGGCATGGCCTGCGTCGGCTTCCTCGGCGCCGGTTGCTTGGCGTTCTTGGCCCCGCACCTGCCGGCCGGCGAGCCGCAGGCCGGGGCGTTCTTCGGCTGCGGGTCGATGATCCTGATTGCCATGTTGTCTCTCATCGCCCTGTGGCTGCGCACGCCGCGCCGGCAAACTGTTCACGGCGTCTCCGGTCTGAGCTTGCGGAATGCCGCCCGCAACCCGACACGCAGCCTGTTGACGGCCGGCCTGCTGGCCTCGGCCGCGTTCCTGATCGTGGCCGTCGAGTCGTTCCGCCGCACGCCCGACCGCGACTTCTTGAACGCCGACGGCGGCAGCGGCGGCTTCCCGCTTCTGGCCGAGTCGGACAGCCCCTTGTTCATGGACTTCGACACCAAGGAAGCCGCCGCGGCCAACAATCAGGTGACGGTCCTCACCGAGGTCGCCGCCAACTTACAGCAGAAGGCGCAAGCCGACGGCAAGACGGCCAAGGAGCGCGAAGAGATCGTGGACCGGGCCGCGAGACTGCTCGGCGACGCGACCATCCACCCGTTTTCCGTGCGGGCCGGGGACGACGCCAGTTGCCTGAACCTCTACCAAGCCACGCGCCCGAAAGTGCTGGGCGTGCCGGACTCGATCATCGACCGCAAGGGCTTCCGCTTCAGCGCCACGGCCGCGAAGACCGATGCCGAGAGACAGAACCCGTGGCTGATCCTGCGCCGTGACGGGGACGCCATCCCCGGCTTCGTGGAGGAGAACACCGCCATCTGGCAGTTGAAGAAAGGCATCGGCGACACGCTGGAAATCCCCGACGAGACCGGCAAGCCGGTGACGATTGTCCTCGCCGGGTTCCTCAAGGACAGCGTCTTCCAAAGCGAAGTCCTGATCGCCGGCAGCGCCTTCCGCAAGGTCTTCCCGCGCACCGAGGGGGCCGGCTACTTTCTAATCGACGCCCCGCCCGAAGACGCGGACGCCCTGAGCGCCGTCCTCGCCGACGGCCTGACCTCCTACGGCTTCGAGCCGGTAAAAAGCGCCGACCGCCTGGGCATGTACCTCGCCGTGCAGAACACGTACCTCTCCACGTTCCAACTCCTCGGCGGCTTCGGCCTGCTGCTCGGCGGCTTGGGCTTGGCCGTGGTGCTATTACGAAATGTCTTCGAGCGACGGGGGGAATTGTCCCTGCTGCGGGCCTTGGGTTATCGGGCCGGCACGCTGGACCGCCTGGTGTTCGTGGAGAACTCCGTGCTTCTCCTGATGGGCTTGGGCGCCGGCGTGCTGGCCGCGCTGGCGGCCGTCGCCCCGCACCTGGCCGGCGGCGGCGAGATCCCGTGGGGCCGGTTGGCCCTGGTGCTGACGGGCGTGGTCGTGGTTGGGTTAATGGCCGCCGCGATTGCGGTGCGGTATTCGCTGCGAGTGTCGGTGATGCAGGGGTTGCGGAAGGAATGAAAGGGTGATGGAAAATCGTCCCGGGTTCGCCCGTCAAATTCCCGGGGTTCGCCCGTCAAATTCCCGGGGTTCGCCGAGCCTCACCCACGGGCTACATTCCGTCGCCCCATCCGGGGCTTAGACACGGTTTTGG
>JAYTTY010000360.1:0-1517 GCA_043744795.1 Zavarzinella sp.
CGCGGCCCCGGTTTCGCCGGGGCCGCGGCCGTTCACGGGTCACGGGTGCTTCCCGCGAATCGTTTCGAGCAACACGTTTGCCCGCGTGTCGGCCGGCGACGACAGCCGGGCGGCCGTCTCCAAATGCGGCCTCGCCTCCGCCGACTTGCCCATCGCGATGAGCACCTCGGCCAGCCCCAGATGCACGTCGGCGAACTGCGGACTCGCCCGCACGGCCGCCCGGCACTCGGCCTCCGCCGCGGGGAGATCCCCGAGGTACTTCAAGGCCAAGCCGGCGTACAGATTCGCCATCCCCTTGTCGGGCTTCAGCTTCGCCGCCGCCCGCAGTTCGGTGACCGCCTCCTTGAACCGTGGCTCCGCCCTCGCCCGGTCTCCGGCCCGCCACACGCGCTCGGCTTGCATGTGCAGGGCGATCCCCAAGAAGTAGCGGGCGACCGCGTGATCCGGGCTGCGGGCCGCCACGACGCGCAGCGTCCGCTCGGCCTTGGCGTAATCGCCCAACTTGGCTTGGTTGATGCCGAGGCTGACCAGCGCTTGGTCGTCCGGCGAGCTTTGAACGATGTCTTCCAGTTCCGCGACGGCTTCCCGGAGCCGGCCGTTCGCCTCCAGTTCCTCGACGGCCTTCATGCGGGCGCCGCGACCAGTCTCCCGCCGGCCGTACTCGCCGAGGAACGGGTCGGGCCACGGCAAGTCGTCCGGCCGGCCGGCGGCCTCGCGCTCGATGCGCTCGGCGTCGGCGGCGTTCCCCGACCGGCGATGACTGGCGGCCAACAGCGTGGCGGCCTTCCGCCGCGCGTAGGGACTGTCGGCGGCCAACGTGAGGTAAACGACCGCGACCTTGTGGTCGCCGCGGGCGGCGGCGGCCACGCCCAGCCCGAATTGGGCGCGGGCGTTCAGCGGGTTGGCCTTCGCTTCCTCGGCGAACAACGCGGCGGCCTCGTCCACGTCTCCGCGCTCCAGCAGCGCCTCGGCGAGCCGCAGCCGGGTCAGCGAGCGGTGCTCCGGTTCGACCGCGAGGTGATGGGCGGCCCGCAGTTGGGGCACGGCGTCGTCCGGGGCGATCAGCAGGTTCATCACCCCGATCAGGTACGGCCAGCGGGGGTTGGCCGGGTCGAGGGCCGCCGCCTGTTGGAAGCAGGCGTTCGACTCCGCGTTCAGGGCGTGGGCGCGGAACGTCAGCCCGAGGTCGCCCCACGCCTGCCCGGACGCGCGGCCCGCCATCACCTTGTCGCGGGCGCGGGTCAGGGCGACCCGCACGTCCGCGTCGGCCACGGAAGCGGGAATCTCCGGCGGCACGGGGGCGGCCGATTTGGGGCGCAGCCACGCATAGACGCCGGCCGTCAGGAGAAGGATGGCCCCGCTAAAGATGAGGAGTCGCATTCGCCGCGTCAAAATTGGTTTCTCCCTTATGGTTGGCACGGCCAAGGCTCTTGGGCCAATTCCTAGAGCGTTCTGAAAAAATGGCGCGACAGCGGTCGCGGCGGGGCAGCGTCGCTTTTCGCTCCGCGAAAAGTCCG
>JAYTTY010000361.1:0-22301 GCA_043744795.1 Zavarzinella sp.
CGCGGCCGCCCGGGCCGCCTCGTCGTCCCGCGCGCCGACCGCCGCCGCTTTGACGCCGGGCAACGGCAGTGACCCCGCGAAGTCGTGCAACGCCCGCGCGTCCCCCGGCGACTCGTGGCCGGGCCGGGTGTTCAAACGTGTCCGAGCCGCGGTCCGACACAGGCGCCCACGGCCGGCCCGCGGGCGCCGGGCCGCCCGCCGACCGGCCGTCGATCCGCCGCCGGCTTTCGCGGCCTTTCCGCTCGCGTTTCTTCGCCACCCCCTCCGTGCGGCCGTGCCGGATCTGGCCGGCCAGTCCCAACACCGCGCGGTGTTGCGGGTCGTAGGCCGGGCTGTTGTGGCCTAGACAACCGCGCCCCAAGTCACCGCCGATCGACCCCAGGTCGGCGATCGGACGCAGGCCCGAGGAATCAAGTTCGGTCGTGCCGTGCGACACCAGGACCGGGCCGCCGGCTTTCCACCGCAGGTCCAACGGGCGCCGGCAATGGGCTTGCAACACCGCCGGATGGGTGACTTCCTTGCGGCTCATCAGCCGGCCCGTGGCCGTGTCGTCCTTGGGGGAATGGAGCTTTTTCGGCAGCGCGCCGCCCGGACGCCGGTGAACCCAGGCGGCGATTTTGACGAGGCCTCGGTTCCGCGGCTGGTGGCCGAGATCGGCCGCCCCAACGGGTGCGTCGCCAAAGCTCGGTTCGAGCGGGTCCATGCCGGCCGCCGGGAGAAAAGATGTGTGTTCTGGCGTCAAGCTCAGGATGCCGGCCTCGGCAAGGTCTTCGGCGGGTCCGCCTCCGCCCCCCGGGTAAAAATGACATGACCGATTGTAAATCGGGCCGCCCCGCCCATTCGACGCGGCTTGCGGCGCCCCAATCAACGCGCAAGCCGCAGAGTCAGACGTACCATCCGCTCCGCCAACCGCACTCGACGTTGGACACTTGGAATTTCGCGGGGAAACTTGAGGCTTACGCCGCGACGTGTCTGGTCTTCTCAGAAAGACCAGACACGTCGGGCTTACGCCGCGACGCTCGCCGGTCGTTCGATTGGTGAGTTACGTTTCATGGTGTCCCAGTCCGCGCTCCACTCCCAAAGCGTTGCGTCGCGGCTAAACAGTCATTGATTTGGCGACGGTCACTCCCCGGCCGGCGGCCGGTCGTCAAAATCCTCCCGCACGTGCTTCGGCGGCGTCCGGAACACTTTCAGCAGGACGACGGTGAGAATGAGAGGAAACACGACGCCGGCCAAGCAACAAAAGCCCAGCAGCGCGATTTCCTATGTTCCCAAGCCGAAGAAGGCGAACAGCATCGGGAACTCCTCCGTCACACCCGGTCCACCTGCCAGTATTCCAGATCGACTTCGACGGGGCGGCCCCAGATGGTGAGGACGACTTTGACCTTCGGGGTCTGGCTGTCGCGGTCGGTGATGTCCTTGACGGGGCCTTCCATGTTGGCGAACATCCCCTCGCGGACCTTGACCGCGTCGTTGATGTCGAAGTCCAACTTCACGCGGGCGGCGGCGGACGGGTCCTCGGCGGCGGCGTCCTTGGGCTTGTCGCCCATGAACTCTTCCTGGTCGGCCAGCATCCGCTGCACTTCGCGGTCGCTCAGCGGCAGCGGGGCGCGGACCAGCGTGGCCCCGACGAAGTCGCCGACGCCGCTCGTCTCGCGGAACAGGTAGAGCGTGTGCTCGTTGTACTCGCACTCCACGAACAGGTAGCCGGGGAACTTCTTGACCTTCTTGACGCGGCGCTTCCCGTCGCGGACTTCCGTCACCTTCTCGACGGGGACGAGGATGTTGGCGATGTACGGCTCAAGGTTGTTGATCTTCACGCCGCGGTCGAGGGCCTTCTTGATGGAGTCCTCCCGGCCGCTCTGCACCTTGACGACGTACCACTTCTTCTTGTGGGCCGCCTCCGGCGTGTGGGCCGCGGCGGCGCCGGCAGCCGGCAGCGGGGCGGCGTCCATGACGGCGGCGGCCGGGGCGGGTGCCTCGTCCAGCACGGCGGTCGCCGTCTCGGTGGCCGCGGCGGGGTCGTGGCCGGCGTCAGCGGCGTCGGCGGGTTCCGGCAGGTCGTCGTCGCTCATCACGGGAGTTCACTTTCTGGCCGCGGGGCAGGCCCGGGTCACCAGTCTTGGGCGCCGAGCTCTTTCTTGATTTCCGGCTTCTCGGAGGCGGTCGGCAGCACGCCGACAAATTCCCGGCTGAGGAGCCACCCCCAGAACACGTCGATGACGAACAGGAAGACCGTGATCAGGACCAGCGACGTGAGGACCACCAGCGTGTCGCGGATCAGGGCCTTGCGGGGCGTCCACGACACCTTGTTGATCTCGGCCTCGGTGGCGATCAGGAAGTCCGCGAACGGCGGGAAGTTCACCGCCCGCCACGCGAACCACAGGGACGCTGCCATTAGCACCAGCGGGACGGTGAAGGCCAAGTCCGGCAGCAGCGTAATGCCGTCGACGCGGTGCGGTGCCGGCCGGTCTACGAGTTTGGCACCCATGACCCAGTCGCCCATGCGGGACGAAATTTCTTCCCCGCCGGGGAGCCGGACGATCGTGTTGACCGGCAGCCAGTTGTGCGTCATCAGGGTCCAGACGCCGCTGGTGAAAATCAGCAGCAGGCCGATGATCGTGAACCGCCGGACCCGCTGGCCCTGCGACCGCTTGTACGAGACCGGGGAGAAGAAGCCCCCCTCGTCCACGGCCAGGGACCACGCCGTGAACCGCTTCGTGCGGTAGAACTGCACGACGAAGAACAGGATGACCGCGTTGATGGCGATGGCCAGGAGGACCCCGGCGGTGAGACTGCCGCGGCCGGCTTGGAGGTAGATCGCCCGGCCGCAGAAGAAGGCCACGAAGACCGTGCAGATCACGAAGAAGATGCCGCCGCGGACCCCGGGGATTTTCTGGGCGGCGATCAGCCGTGTCCCGGCGACGGCCAAGCCGACGGCGGCGGCGATCTGGACGGCGATCAGCAAGGCCCGGCTGAACAGCGAGTTGACGGCGTGCGTGATCGCTTGCCCGATGCTGGCGTCCCACGCGCCGGGCAACACCCGCAGCACGAGGGCGGCCGCCCCGAGGACGAACACCGCCCCGACGCAACTGGCGGCGATCAGCCCCATGGGCGGGGCGGTCCGGGTGTTTTGGGCGGCTGGTATAGCGGCAACGGCCATTTGACTGTCCTGTGCGTCCGTACCCCGGGCCGGCGCCTCTTGCGCCGGGGTCGGGATTCGGGTCCGTTATCAATGCGACCGCCCGCCCGGAAAACAGGGGCGGGCGGGGGGCCAGCGGCCGTCGCCGGGCGACGGCCCACAGGAGCAGAAGGAATCGAACCTTCAACCTGCCGCTTTGGAGACGGCTGCTCTGCCAATTGAGCTATGCTCCTAACTAGCCCGCGGTCGGCCGACCGCGGGCTTTCGGTCTCGCTTGAGAGTGGACGCCTCGGCGGACCCCTCTCGCCGGCGCGTTACTTAATCACCTTCGTCACGACGCCCGAGCCGACGGTCCGGCCGCCTTCGCGGATGGCGAACCGCAGGTTCTCGTCCATGGCGACCGGCATTTCCGGCAGCAGCTCGACCTTCACGCGAAGGTTGTCGCCGGGGGCGGCCATTTCGGCCTTGTTGCCGTCGCTGCCGTACATCTCGGTCACGCCGCCGGTCACGTCCGTGGTGCGGAAGTAGAACTGCGGCTTGTACCCGGGGAAGAACGGCGTCTTGCGGCCGCCTTCGTCGCCGGTCAGCACGTACACGTTGGCCTCGAACACCGTGTGCGGGGTGATGCTCCCCGGCTTGGCGATCACCTGGCCGCGCTCGATGCCGTCCCGGTCGATGCCGCGGAGCAGCACGCCGACGTTGTCGCCGGCGATGGCCGTGTCGCACGTCTTGTTGAACTGCTCGATGCCGGTGAGGACCGTCTTCACGTTGTCCTTGCGGAGGCCGATGATCTCGACTTCGTCGCCGACCTTGCCCTTGCCGCGCTCGACGCGGCCCGTGGCCACCGTCCCGCGGCCCTTGATGGAGAACACGTCTTCGACCGACATGAGGAACGGCTTGTCCTCCTCGCGGATCGGCGTCGGGATGTACGTGTCGAGGGCGTTGACGAGTTCGTCGATCGACTTCGGGCCGGGGTTGTCGTCCTTGGTCGGGTTGTCCAAGGCGTCCTTGGACTGGCCGCGGATGATCGGGATCTCGTCGCCCGGGTAGTCGTATTTCTTGAGGAGTTCGCGGATTTCGAGTTCCACGAGTTCCAGCAGTTCCGGGTCGTCGACCGTGTCCACTTTGTTCATGAACACGACCAGCCGCGGCACGCCGACCTGGCGGGCCAGGAGGATGTGTTCGCGGGTCTGCGGCATCGGGCCGTCGTTGGCGGCCACGACGAGGATGGCCCCGTCCATCTGGGCGGCGCCGGTGATCATGTTCTTGATGTAGTCGGCGTGCCCCGGGCAGTCGATGTGGGCGTAGTGCCGGGACGGCGTCTCGTACTCGACGTGCGAGACGGCGATGGTCACCGTCTTGTTGGCGTCGCGGACGATGCCGCCCTTGGCGATTTCCGCGTAGGTCTTGAAGTCCTTGATCTTGTTCTTGTGCGCTTGGCGGGCCATGATGGCCGCGGTCAGCGTGGTTTTGCCGTGGTCAATGTGGCCGATCGTGCCCACGTTGACGTGCGGTTTGGTTCGCTCGAATACACCCTTAGCCATTGTTCCTGCCTCAGTGAGGTATCCTTGATGAAAATCCGCGCGCCGGGCCCCTCAAAACCGCCCGCCGCCGGACTGGGAACATGGTAAACCTGTCGATCCCGAGAGCTGTTGATGGGAATCGAACCCATGACCTCTTCCTTACCAAGGAAGTGCTCTACCAGCTGAGCTACAACAGCGGACACGAACGCCAATCCCCCATTATATGGGGCGGAAGCGGGCGATGGGATTTGAACCCACGACAACCTGCTTGGAAGGCAGGAGCTCTACCGCTGAGCTACACCCGCACTCTTATTTCGGATTGCCGATCCCGGACTGGAAAACGCGCGGGCCGGCCCGCCTGTCTTTCCGTCCGCAATCCCAAATCCGCGAATCCCGTCAGTGGGTGGAGAGGGATTCGAACCCCCGAACTCGTTAGAGGCCAGATTTACAGTCTGGTGCAATTGACCACTCTGCCATCCACCCGGCTCCGCCACCCGCGCCGCGGATGCGGCACGCCCCAGAGCCATCGGTGGGGATCGAACCCACGACCTACGGTTTACAAAACCGTTGCACTACCGCTGTGCTACGATGGCGGCCTCCGGGAAAGCATCAATATAGGTTCGCCGGGTACGCCGACAAGATTCGGCGCGCCGGCGGCCGGAAAAAATGTCCCGCGGGCGAAGGCTTCTTGGAATTGGAGGCCAAAATCGGCCGGCGGGTTCGGGGGATGCCGGTGGGCCGGGCGTCGGATTGCATTTGGCACGAAATAATATCGGACCGCACCGCGTCAGTGTGACAAAGCTCTAGTATTTGAGTTCCAGTTGGCACTTCACGAACGGCCCCGCCCCGGCGTCCACGCGGTTGCGGCCGGTGAGGGAGAAGGAGTGGGTCTCGAAGAAGTAGCGGTCGAACGCCTCCCCGCCGGCGACTTCCAAGTTCACGCCGTTGGCGGGCGTGTACACCACGCCGGCCTCCAGCCGCTTCTCGTAGTAAAAGAACTGGTCGTTGCGGTCGGCGCGGCCGGCCCGGAACCAACTCTGGTTCGTCCACGCGAACCCGCCGTACAGCTTGGTCGCCGCGGTCGCGTGCCAGTTCACCCGCGTTTGGACGTCGGTCAGGGCCGCGTAACTGACCTCCCAGTCCCACTCCGGCGTCAGGCGCCGCGTCACGTTCACGAACGGGAAGCCGGCGACGCCCCGCCAATTTTCCGTGCGGAACTCGTAGGCCACCCCGGGGATCGGGATGTTTTGGCCGACCTGCCCGTTGGTCGCGCTCACCACGTAGAAGAGCCACGCGTCGTCGCCGGACGGGACGCGCAAAAAGGCGATGGCGTTCACGGCCGCCTCGCGGACGCTTTGGAACGGCCTGTCGCTGACCGACCCGCCCGTCAGCCCGACGCCCCAACTCCGGCCGTCCGGCGTTTGCCGGACGAACAGCCCGCCGGCCTGAACGTCGTACCAATTGTTGGGGAACGCCGCCCGGTCGTCCGGGAGGACGGCCTTCGTCGGGACGGAAAGCCACCGGCCCGCGCCGGTGACAAATAATTGGTCATTCCCCGATTCCCACGCGGGCACGGCGCCCCCGGCTTGGGCGGTGAACATGCCCAGTGAGGCCTGTTGTCCGCGAACGGGCTGCTTGGCGTACTGCGTGAACCCGGCCCCGTCCGGCACGCCGTTGCTGGCCCCCAGCGCATCGAGCGCCGACACCAGATTCGCCGACGGCCGACCGGCCGCTCCCTGTTCCGGGTCTTGGGCGGACGCGGACACGGCCGTCAACAGCAGAAGTGTCAGGCAACGCCGTCCGGTCATTTGGTAATGCCGGTCAGTTTGAGAACGACCGTGTGGCCGTCCCATTTCATCGTCTGGTGAATCGGGCGGCCGGCGCCGTCGAACACCCACTCCGCGTCCAAATCCTTCCCCGTCACCTTGTACCGCCGGCCCGGGACAGCCCCGGCCGGCAGCTTTGCCTGGAAGTCACCGACGTATTCGATACGGGCGACGGTCTGTGTGCCGTCTTCGGTGTCAACCACCACCGCCTCAAAAGCCTTCAGATCCGACGGGGGCAGGCGCCAGCCGGTCGCCAAGAGAGCGGTCTTGGCGCACGGGGTCGGTCGATTTTCGACCACCACGGTCAACCCTCGCGCGTCCGACTCGACCTTGACACGTTTTTTTTTCCCGTCGTCGTTCACGGCCGAATCCAATTGCCTCAGGCGCCCGTCCGTCCAAATTTCCGTCGACCGGGACGAGTAACTGTACCCGATCCCGAAGGTTCTGAACTTCACGTCGGCGGCCATGTCCACTTGCTCCGAGCCGTCGGCGAGGGCCGTCACTTTCATGCGAAAGTCGCCCGCCGGCTTGCCGTCCACAGTGACTTCGAACCCCCGTTCTTCGGCCAATGAAGCGGCCGGCAAGAGTAGGGCGGCCCCTAATATGCAAAGACAAAATTGTGCCATCCTCGTCATCCCGTTGGTGTGCTGTGGCCGCCACGGCGCGGCAAATTTTCCGCAGTGAGTCCGCGGCATAATCAGCAAACTCGGCGCCGGGGCCGCCCGCGATCTCCGCGCGGGCGGAGTCTCGGCATCGGAAATGCAACTATGAGAGTCGCCGTCAATGGATTGTCGGCGAACACTCTTTACCGCAGGACGTGGCAGGGATGACCAATCTCCTCTTGCTGTTAATCGCCATCTCGTCCGAAGTCGCGGCCACGACGCTCCTGAAGGCGTCGCACGGGTTGACGCGGCTCAAACCCACAATCGGGGTCGGGGTGGGGTATCTCATCTCACTCTTCCTGCTTTCCCACGTCCTGAAGTCGCTGCCCGTCGGCCCCGTGTACGCCGCGTGGGCCGGGATCGGGACGGCCGGGGCTGCCGTCGTCGGCGTGCTGGCCTTCGGCGAGCGCCTGCCGCCTGGGGCGTGGGCCGGCATCGCCCTCGTCGGCGCCGGCGTCGTGCTGCTCGGCTATTACGCCCCACACCAAGATTGACCCCGCTCTTCCCCCGCACTCCTTTTTTTTTGCAGGACACGCATGAAACGCATTCTGACACAAGACAGCCGAGTGCTCGTCACCGGGGTCACCGGCCTCGTCGGCGGGGAAGTCTTCCGGCATTTGTTGGCCCGCGGTCACCGGGGGCGGATTTCGGCCCTCATCCGGCCCACGGACGAAAGTCCCGCGCGCCGAATTCAAGCGCGGCTTGCGCGGAGCGGTCACCGCGCCTGCGCGCCGGACAACGTCCGCCCGGTGGCGGGGGACATCCTCCAACCGAATTGGGCCTTGGGGGCCGACGACATGCTGGACGTTATCGGCGCGACGGACATGATCTTCCACAACGCGGCCGACACCTCGTTCACCGACGCGAGTGACTCCGGCACCACGAACGTCGAAAGCGTGCGGAACTTGATTGGCCTCGTCAAGAAGTGCCCCTCCCCGCCCCTGATCGTCTACATGAGCACGGCCTCCAACGTCGGCGACGTGGCGGACGCGACCGTCGCGGAGGCGGACGGGTGCCGGCCGGACAATCGCCATTTCAACGCGTACACCCGGTCGAAGGCGGTGGCCGAACAGCTCCTCCGCGACAGCGGCTTGCCGGTCCTCACCCTGCGGCCGACCATTGTCCTGAGCGAGGGGCTGGACGACGCGAAATTCGCCCGGCAGATCTTGTGGTGCGTCCCGATCACGCGCGTGTTCCGCGCCCTGCCGGTCAACCCGGCGGCCCGCCTCGACATCGTAGACGTTGACTTCGTCGCCGAAGCCACCTTGCGGTTGGCGGCGAAGCCGGAGCGCCGGTTCGACTGCTACCACCTGTCTGCCGGGGCCGCCGACGCCCTGACGATCAGCGAACTGTCGGCCGCCGTCGACTCCTTCTACGGCCGCCGGACGCCGCTGGCGACCGTCCCCCCGGCGCTTTGGACCCGGGCCCTCCTCCGCGAAGCGCTGACGGAGCCTGTCGGCCGGCGGATTTACCGGTCCCTCATGTATTACTTCCCGTTCCTGAACATGAATGTCGTCTACGACCGCACCCGGCTGGAGCAAGAACTTGGGGCCGCCTGCCCGGCGGTGAAGCGGGTGAGCGACTACATGCCGCGGCTGCTCAAGTTGATCGGCACGAAGGCGGCCTTTAAGGAAGCTATGGTCCCGTGACCGGCCGCCGCCGCGTACATTATCGTTGGCCCCGTGGCGTCCCGTCCAAGGCCGTTCACGCGGCGCGGAGGCTGCCTTGTCCCTGCATCGATACCCGCAGCGCCTGCTGTTCCTGACGACGCTGTCCAGTGGCTTGGTGCTGGTCGCGGGCGGGACCGTCGCCGTCCACCTGGCCCGGGACCAGGCCCGCAAGGCCGAGGAACTCGGGGAGAACATCGGGTCGCGGCGGGCGGCCGGCAACCTTGAAGAGGCGGTCGTCGAATTGCTCCGCCGGCACCGGCTCGGGGAGGATGACGTCGGGGAATTGCATGACCGGATCGACCGCCGCATCGGCCAAATCGAGGACCGGGCCGACAAGCCCGAGGAACGGCAACTCACGGCCGGCATCGCCGATGGGTTCCGCGAGTACCGGCACGCGTGGGCCACGCGGCCGCCCGGCGAGGACAGCCGCGCCGAGCCTGTCCGCCTGTTGCGGGCGGGCGTCTTGCCCGGGTGTCGCGACCTGCGGAACCTGAACGCCACACTGATTGAAGAGTCCGAGACAGACCTCCGCCGGTCCCTGCGGCGGACGGCGTGGGGCCTCGCCGTCGTCGGGGTGCTGGGGTCGCTGGCGGGCCTGGTGTTCGGGTACGGGCTTGCCCGCAGCCTGCGGCGGACCATCCACCAATTCCTGGTCCGCGTCCAAGGGGCCTCCGACTTGTTGGGGCAGGAACTCACAACGGTCGAGTGGCAGCAGGCGGGGGGCCGCCCCGGCGACGGCGCCGACGACTTGCTCAGGCGCGTGGAGGAAGCCGTGCGGAAACTCCAGCAAAATGAGCGGGAGGCCCGGCACAACGACCGGCTGGCGGCCATGGGGCAGTTGGCGGCCGGCGTCGCCCACGAAATCCGCAACCCACTGATGGCCGCGATCCTGCTGCTGGAAACGGCCCGCCGGGACCCCGCGGCCGGCGGCCTGAGTGACGACGAACTCGGCATGATCGAGGCGGAATTGCTGCGGATCGAACGGTCGCTGAAAACCTTTTTGGACTTCGCCCGGCCGCCGCAGTTGGCCCGCGCGAGGGTCGACTTGGCGGCCGTGGCCCGGGGCGCCCTCGCGCTCGCGCGGGGCCGCGCCGACCGGCAGCGCGTCACCGTCGCCTTGGCGGCCCCTCCGGGCGGGTGCCCGCTCGACGGCGACGCGGACCAACTCCGGCAAGTGCTGTTGAACCTTCTGCTCAACGCCTTGGACGTGATGCCGGACGGCGGGACACTTACCGTCGCCGTCACGCGGGCCGCCGGGGAGGCGCGGCTGACGGTCGCCGACACCGGGCCGGGCATTAACGCGTCGATTCGGCCGCACCTGTTCGAGCCGTTCGCGACGACCAAGGAGACCGGGGTCGGGCTGGGGCTGGTGGTGTCCCGCCGAATCGTCGAGGGGCACGGCGGGCGGCTGACCGCGGCCGACGGCCCGGCCGGCGGCGCCGTCTTTGCCGTCACCCTCCCCGCGGGGGCGTATGATGACTGACAACCCGATGCCCGGCTCCAACATCCCGCCCGGCAGGCCGATGCACAAACTGCTTTTGATCGACGACGAGCCGGTAATCCAGCACGCCTTCCGCAAGGCGTTTCACCCCCCCGAGTACGAGACCCACACGGCCCGCTCCCTGGCGGACGGCTTGCGCCTGCTCGGCGAGAAAAACCCGGACGTGGTCGTCCTCGACGTCCACTTGCCGGACGCGGAGAACCTCGAGGCTTACGACCGGCTCCGGGCGGCGAACGCCCGCGTCCCCGTCATCCTCATCACCGGGCACGGCACCGCGGACTTGGCCATCGAGGCCATGCAGCGCGGCGCGTTCGACTACCTCCTGAAGCCGGTCCTGTACGAGCAATTGCGGGACGCGATCGCCCGGGCGTGCGCCGGCGGCCTGTTGATGACCACGCCCGCCGTTGTCGGCGCGCCCCCCAAGCCCGGCGACGGGGCCGACGCCTTGGTCGGGAATTCGCCGGGCATGCAGGACGTGTACAAGGCCATCGGCCGCGTCGCCGGGACCGACGCCACCGTGTTGATCACCGGCGAGTCCGGGACGGGCAAGGAACTGGTCGCCCGCGCGATTTACCAACACTCGAAGCGCAAGGACAGGCCGTTCCTCGCCATCAATTGCGGGGCCATCCCCGAGAACCTCATCGAGAGCGAGCTGTTCGGCCACGAGAAGGGGGCCTTCACCGGCGCGGATCGCAAGCGGATCGGCAAGTTCGAGCAGTGCCACGGGGGGACGCTCTTCCTGGACGAGGTCGGGGAGACGCCACTCGCCGCCCAAGTGAAGTTGCTCCGCGTCTTGCAGGAACAGGCCTTCGAGCGGGTCGGCGGGGACGAGACGGTCCGCACGGACGTCCGCGTGATCGCCGCCACGAACGCGGACATGGAGCGGCAGGTCGCCGCCGGGAAGGTGCGGCCGGACCTCTATTTCCGGCTGAACGTCTTCAGTATTCGCCTCCCCCCGCTCCGGGACCGCGGGGCCGACATCGACGAGCTGATTGACTATTACCTCGCCCGGTTCGCCCGCGAACTCGCCCGGCCCTCGCCGGCGGTGCCCCCGGAGACGCGGGCCGCCCTGCGGGCCCACGCGTGGCCCGGGAATGTCCGCGAACTCCAGAGCGCGCTGAAGCAAGCATTACTCCACATGAGCGGGTCCGTGCTGCTCCCCAGCCTGCTCCCCAGTCCCGCGCCGGCCATGTCGGACGCCCCCGCCGTCCCCGTCCCCGCCGCCCGGCCCGCCCTCAACTGGGACGCATTCATCGACGAGCGCGTGGCCGCCGGGTCGTCGGACTTGTACGGGGACTGCCTGGGCCTGATGGAGCGGCAGTTGCTCGCCCGCGTGCTGACGCGCACCGGCGGCAACCAGGCGCGGGCGGCCGAGGCCTTGGGCATCACGCGGGGCACCCTCCGCAACAAACTGCGGCAGTTGAGCCTCGCCGTCAAACGCGCCGTCGCCCCCGATTCCGACGCGGGCGAATGACGGCCAAGGCCGTCAATTGCTTCGTTAGGCAAAGAGGCGAATGTGCTCAACTCGACTAAACACCGACAACCGTAGCGTATACATATCAATCAGTCGAATGAATTGCTCTGCCGTCACGGCACCAATTGCTCGAATTGCCGTTGCACCGTCGGCGTCCACGGGTACGCCCACGGCCGGCCGCGGGTGATGCCCTCGTTGCCGGGGGCCTTGGGCGGCGGGGTCAACTCGTAAGTCTCATCCGACACTTTCGTGACCGGCAGCAGGTAGACCGTCCCGGGCAGGAACTCCGCGTCCTTCTGGCCGGCGATGCGGGCTTCCGTCAGGTTGTAGATGTTAATGTCCCCGGAGAGGGCCGGCCCGCGGGACTTCAAGTCGTCGCGGACGCGCTGGACCTTGGACGGCTTCTTGGTGGCGGGGTCCACGGCGACTTCGGCCAAGATGTAGTGTTCGGCGGCCATGAGTTGCGCCCGCGACACGACGACCGGGTTGGCTTTCGTGGCCGCCAAGTAGCCGATCCACCCGAGCCACAGGAAGAACAGCCCCCCGGCGACGATCACGCGGACCTTCGGACTCATCGGTGCCCCCGGCGTGCGGCCGGGGCCTCTTGGACGGTGATGGCGAAGTCGTCGGACAGGGCGCGGTCCAAGTCGAACAGGTCTTGGAAGTCGGCCCGCCGGTCGGTCTCCGTCTTACTGAGGAGGCTCCCCTCGATCAAGTTGAACACCAGTTCCCCCACGTCGTCCGTGCGGGTGACGCCCCACTGGTGGAAGACGGTCTTGGCCAGCAGGCCGAACTCGCGCCGGGCGAGGTCCACCGTTCCGCGGAGAATCTCGGCCCCCGAAACGTGGTGCTCTTCGGCCGGCGGTTGCCCGTCCGTGGACTTGCGGCCGACCATCGTCTGGGTGTGGTTGAGGGCGTCGAAGATGAACTCGTACGCCTCGTAGGCGTACCGCCGGTCCCGGCGGACGATCTCGGCGATATCCGGGTGACGCATGTGTCGTTCCGTCGTCGGGGGCGGGTCGTCGTGACCGCGGCCGCCGGGGGAGTCGAACCGGGCGTCCTGCCAACCGCATTCATAGCCGCGTCAGCACGTCGGCGACCGGCACGGGCAACCGGCGGCCGTCCTCGAACTGCACGATCACGCGGCGGGCCAGAATCTCGTGCCCCGTCACGCGCCCTTGGCCGTTGGCCGTGACGACGCGGGAGTTGATGGCCGGCAACTCGTCCAGGAACTCGTCGTACACGTCCTGCTCGAACCGCAGGCAGCACTTGAGCCGGCCGCACCGCCCGGAAATCTTGTTCGGGTCCAGCGTGGACTTCTGGATCTTGGCCATCCGCATGGTGACGGGGGGCATCACGCTCATGTGCGTGTTGCAGCACACCGGCTTGCCGCAGTCGCCGTAGTCCGCGAGGAGCTTGGCCTCGTCCCGCACGCCGATCTGCCGCAGTTCAATGCGCGTGGCGAACTCGCGGGCCATCGACCGGACGAGTTCGCGGAAGTCCACCCGCTTCTCGGAGAGGAAGTAGAAGACGAGCCGCTCGTTGCCGAACAGCGGCTCCACGTCCACGAACTGCATGGCCAACTTGTGGTCGGCCACCAACTTCACGGCCGTGTCGAACTGGACCTTGGCGTGCAGTTTGATCCGCCGCTCTTGGGCCAAGTCCTCGACGGTCATTAGCCGGACGATCTCCCCGCCCGTCGGCTCCGCGATCTGGGCGACGGCCGGCGGCGTGGCCGGGCATAGCACGTCGCCGACTTCCAGCCCGCGTTCCGTCTTGATGATGACACGGGCTTGGCGGCCGTAAGAAACGCCGCCCGCCGTGAACTCCCCCAAGAGCCGCATTGTGCCGTGGCGGACGATGTGGCTGGCCGGGGCGGTCGCGGGCGCCGAAGGGGTCATGGACTTCCGGAAAGGCTGACTGGTGATGGAATTGTAATTCGCCGCGCGCGGGATGCAATGGGACAACTGCGGACAAAGCGGAAATCGGCCGCGCCGGCAGTGTTCGCGACGACCGCCGCGGGGCGGTCGCGTTGGAGTCCCGCTTTTTAAGCGGTCTAGGACCTGACACCCAGAGGCGGCCGGCGAACCGAGTCTTCGAGGGTTCGCCAATGTGGGTGACGGCCGTTCGCCCAAGGGGTCGGACCCTCGAAGACTCGGCCCTCGCGCCTATTGCGTAGGGTAGGTCACAGACCGCTTAAAAGCGAGACTCCAACGCGACCGCCTCCCGGCGGTATGACTTGAAACGCTGGCCGAGCTGTTCCCGCCGGCTCACATCGTTGTGGAAGTGAATTGACGAACCGACCGCGGGCCGGCGGCGTCAGCGAATGCGGGTCGCGGCGGGCGCGCCGGACGGCGACGCCGCTTCGGCCCTGGCCGCTTCAGCCGTGGAGGGGACCAGTTCGACTTGTGGCGTCGGAGCGGCGCCGGCAACCGCCGGAAAATCTTGCGGGCCGAGCGGGCCGTCCAAGCGGTAAATATTCGCCATAGTCACAGGCCCTTCAATCCGGCCGCTGGACGCGAAGAACTTCATCGACATGATTGATTACCCTTTACGGAACCACTGTGCCAACAGGCACGAGGACGCCAAGGAAAGAACTCGCCATATTGTAGCATCGTCCATCTCATCTGTAAACATGACTGATCCCACGTCGCGGACGGCGATTCGAACGACGGCCCGGGACCGCAGGTTCGGCGTGCCGATGACGGCGAACGAGAGCGGCACGCACACCAACGCGATTTCGCCCGGTTCAAAGCCGTAATGCTTCGCCGCTTCGGCCCCGTCCGGCCGGTTCGCTTGCGCCGTGACGCCCCACCACGCTTGACACAGCAAATGTTTCTCATGATCCAAATGGATCACTTCCGGCGGCTCCGGCGGCGGGGCGGTCTCCTCGTCGGCCAGAGTAAAGTGGGCCCGCCGCTCTGCCCGCTTGCCGTCGGCCGACTTCACGTACAACCCGAGCGTGGTGCGGCCCCAAAAAGGCGTGTTCACCAGCGGGCCGGCGAACGCTTCGAGCAATTCCACGAACTGCCCGGCTGCCAGAGTCGTCCAGTCGGTCGGGTCGGCGACGGCGCCGCGAAGCCGGTCGTCCACCACGGCGGCCGGCGCGGGCCGCCAGAGGAGGGTGTAGTCGCGGTTGGGCCGGGGGAACGGGACGCGGAGGCTGTACCGCCCCTTGGCGAGCGAGCGCAACTGCTTTTGAAGCGCTGCGGATTCGGCCGGGTATTCCGCCCCGTTTTCCGGTTCGTGAACGCGGACGCGGACGGCGGCCGCCCCCGCGACCGGGGCGTATTCCGGCGGCAGGCTGAGGTGAACCTCCAAGGCCGCGACGGTTTGATCTTTCGTCCAGTTGGACCAGAACTCGAACCCGATGTTGCGGAAGTCGCCCAGCCGCCCGTCGTGGTTGAGCGCCGACAGTTCTTCATCTGTCAGCAAGCCGCCCCCCTGCCACGCATACTGCACGCTGACGTCGATCAACTCGTCCAGGAACTCGGGCGGGACTTTGAACTCCAAAGTCCACGCATGGTCTTTGTCAGCCACGCGGGCGAACTCGGCGTCGACTTCTTTCACCACGTCGCCTTTAGAGAGGACGACGACGGGATCGACCGGGACGCCGGTCGAATTGGTCACCCGGTGGCGGACTTGCGCATCTTTGAATTTCCAGTTCGTCCACAGCCAGTACAACTGGACGTCCCGCTGCCGCGTGAACACGATGGATTTCACGATCTCGTTCGTGTAAGCGGCCCGGACTTCGCCGGTGTCGATCATCGCGCGGCGGCGGGCGCGGGACTGGCGGACTTGTTCGGGGGTGAAGAGCGTGAGGTCCGTGTCGCGCTCCTGCCGCCAGCCGCCCCCTTCGAACACCATGCGGCGGAGCCGGACGGAACGGTCCGGGGCCAAGATGATGACGTTGAAACTCGCGTCCGCGTCGCGGCACCCGGCGAACGAATCATTACCCGTCGCGGACCCGGCAGCGACGACGCGGACCGGGGCGAAGCCCTCCTCCAAGGATTCGTAGGTTCCCCAGTTGTGCTGGTGCTCGTGGCCGTGCAGCGCCAAGTCAATGCGTGCCTCGGCCAACCGCTCCAAGAGGGCGCCGGTGTTGACCAGACACGTCGCGTTGACGAGGTCCGTGGCGTTGTTCTCCCGGCCGCTTTCCAGCGCGCGGATGGGAAACAAATGGTGGTGAACCATCAACAGGCACAGGTCGAACTCGTCGCGCCCGCCGGCGGCCTGCAAGCCCTGCGTGGCCTGCGTGAGCGGTTCCATGTCGCGGGAAGAGATTTTTCCGCGGGCGAAGCAGTCGGCATGGCGACTGGACTCCAAGGCCAACAGCCCGATGTCCCACCGGCCGGCCCCTTGGCCCAAAGAGATTGGCCGCGCCGCGGCGCCCGAGAGGAGATGGTCGGCGAACGTCGTCTCGAAGAGGAGGCCGCGGTCCCCGACGGCGAACGCGGTGACTCGGCTGTTGAACCACGCCTTCAACCGCTTCTCGACGAATGTCGGCGCCGCCTTCGCAACGGCCCCGCCGGCGACCATGCCCGCGACCAAGCCGACAAGGCCACCGACCACCGGGCCGACCGCCAAGCTCAGGAGGCCGCCGACCAAGACGGCGGCGACCACGCCGATCAAGAAGCCTGCCCACCCCGCCCAAAAGCGGACCTTTTGCCGGGCCTGTTCGACCAGTTTCATGCCCTGCGGATGATCGACGATGCTCTTGACGAGATTCTGCTCGATCCGGTTCCCGTGCTCAAAACGGTCGTGATTACCCGCGCAGACGAAATACGGAAGGCGGAGATTATCGAGCGCGTGCTTGGCGACGGCGTACCACTCGGCCTCGGGCGTGTGGACGAGGTCGCCGGTGACGAGGACCAACGCGGGCTTCAATTGCGTGACGAGAAACGCATCCGCCAGTCGCCAGACTTCGTCCGCGTTGTCACTGCCAAAGTGCGGATCACTGACGTGAGCGATGGCGAGCGCGCCGGGCTCCAATGGTTTCCAAGGGACGGCCATGAGCGGGAACCGCCTTCTTCAAAGGAATGGTCCAACGATTTCGAGATTGTAGGCGTGCAACGAGGCCGATCCAGAGACGGCCGGCGCCGAATCGGCCGTTGCGTTCGGCGAATATGGCGGACGCGGGCGGAGGGCCAAGGCGCATTGGTCGCCGCCGAACCGCCGCCATAGAATGTTCGTTTGGTCCGCGAGTGATCTTTGACCCCCCGAGACTGAGCCGAGGAAGCGATGCCGCGTGTATTGATTTGCGACCCGTTGGAGGCCGCCGGCCTGGACATTTTGACCAATGCCGGGATCGAACTGGACAACCGGCCGGGGCTGAAGGGGGAGGCGCTTCAGGCGGCCCTGCGGGCGTGCGACGGGGCGGTCCTGCGGTCCGGGACGCGGTTGACGGCGAAGGAACTCGAAACGCCCGGCAAGTTGAAGTGCGTGGTGCGGGCCGGCGTCGGCGTGGACAACATCGATGTGCCGACCGCCACTCGCACGGGCGTCATCGTGATGAACACGCCGAGCGGCAACACCGTGTCGGCCGCCGAACACACCATCGCCCTGATGCTCGCCGTCTCCCGGCACATCCCGGCGGCCGACGCCAGCATGAAGGCCGGCAAGTGGGACCGCAAGAGCTTCCTCGGCACCCAAGTCGCCGGCAAGACCATCGGCGTCATCGGCCTCGGCCGCATCGGCCGCGAAGTCGCCCGCCGGGCCGTCGGGCTGGACATGAAGGTCGTCGGGTACGACCCGCTCATCACGCCGGAGAAGGCCGCCGAGTTCGGCATCAAGGCCGTCGCCACGCGGGACCAACTCCTGCCGCTGTGCGACTACCTGACCATGCACATCCCGCTGACGGCCGACACCAAGGACTTCGTCGGCGCCCGCGAGCTGGCCATGATGCCCAAGGGCGCCCGCGTGCTGAACGTCGCCCGCGGCGGCGTCGTGAACGAGCAGGCCCTCGCGGACGCCTTGGCCAGCAAACACATCGCCGGGGCCGGGATGGACGTGTTCTTCGAAGAGCCGATCCCGGCCGACAACCCGCTGTTGAAGGCCCCCAACGTCGTGCTGACCCCGCACCTCGGGGCGTCCACCGTGGAGGCCCAGGAGGCCGTTGCCGTCGAGGCCGCCCACCTGCTGGTGGACTTCCTGACCAAGGGCGTCATTCAGTGTGCCGTCAACATGGCGGCCGTCAACCGGGCCGAGATGGGGGAGATGCGGTCCTTCGTGGACCTGGCGCGCCGGCTCGGCATGTTTCAATCGCAAACGGTGCAAGGCTCCGTCCGCAAGGTGACGCTGCAATACCGCGGCGACCTGGCCAAGCGCAACACCAACCTGCTGACGGCCGCCTTCACCGCCGGCTTCCTCGAACGGCACCTGCTGCACGCCGTCAACATCGTCAACGCCCAGATGCTGGCCCGCGAGCGCGGCATCGAAGTGGTCACGTCCACCAGTGAGCACAAGGGCGACTTCGCCAACCTGTTGCACACGGAAGTGGAAACAGAACTCGGCACGTTCATCGCCGGCGGCACCCTGTTCGGCGACCGCTACCTGCGCCTTGTGCAACTCGGCGAGTTCCGGCTCGACAGCTACCTCGACGGCATCCTCATGGTCTTCCCGCACCAGGACGTGCCCGGCCTGATCGGCTTCCTCGGCACCGAGTTCGGCCGCCACAACGTCAACATCGCCAGCATGAATTTGGGCCGATTAAAGCAGGGCGGCGAAGCCGTGGCCGTGCTGAACCTGGACTCGCAGCCGTCGGACGAGGCGCTGAAGGAAGTGGCCAAACACCCGAAGATCAAGAGCGTGCAGGTCGTGAAACTGCCGCCGTCGGGGGAGATGCCGGTGTGGTTCGGGTGAGGTGAACTGCCGGATCGAGGATTTGGTGAGCCGAGCAGCGTAAGCTGCCGGGTGGCTGCCACGCACGAACGGCTTCTCCGTTCTCGTCACCGATGAACGGGGAAGGTTTTCGCGGCGGGGAGCCACCCGGCGACTGACGTCGCTCGGCTCACTTTTTGTCTTTCGTCTAGGTTCATGTCTTTCTTTGAGCGTTGATGATCAGCAACGCGATGGCCACGGCGTTGATCGCGATGACGTGGAGAATAATCCAAATCCGGCAAGCGATTTTGAACCACGGCCGCGACGAGCCGCGTGGCATCCAAGCGTAAAAATACAGGATCGGACCCACGGCGGGCACGAAGACCGTGAGGTAGGCGGCGAACAGCATCAGGCCCGAAAACGGGTGGACCTGGTCGTGAACGGCGAAGTTCGCTTCGACACCGTCAGCGTCCGTGACGGCCAACCGCTCCGGCGCCAGCTCAGATACGAGTGCCCGCCCGCAGCATTCACCCCGCGCCATGTGAAACGGCTGTTCGAGGATCGGGAACAACCAGAACAACCACGTTGTTTGAAACGTCGTCCACGCCTCGCCAGATACGTCGCGTTCGCGGCATGCGGGGCAATGAAACCGAATCAAGTATGTGGGCGAATGGCGTTTTGACGTGGCGAGCAGTAATTCCAACATGAACGTACTCCATGACGGTTACTGCTTGATTGGGGTCAAAATCATGTCACCGGCTGCGGCGTGAACAGTCGATATATCGTTCGCAGAATGAGGCCCGCGATCATCCAGATTGCTATCGTGACCGCCGTGCCCAGAAATAACCCCGTAATACCGCTTTCGTCGCGGAGTGAGGCCACCAAAACAATCACGATCCATGAACCGAGTGGTAGTGTGAGGAAGTCGCCGATAAAGATGACACTCGCCACGGATAATATAGCCCCGCCAGCGAGTGTCCAAATAAGGATCGATTTCATTTTTCTCTCACCTCGGCGTCTTCAACCGCGTCCGCACCACTTCCGGCAAATACTTCACCGGCAGCGTCCCGTGGGCCAAGACGGCTTCGTGGTATCGGCCCAAGTCGAAGTCTTTGCCCGTCTCCCGTTGCACGCTTTGCCGCAGGCGGTAGAAGGCCATGCGGCCGACGAAGTACGTGGACAACTGGCACGACGACAGCTTCGCCCGTTGTATCTTGCCGAGGGCTTCGCCCTCGGTTTGGAAGGCGCCTTCGGTCAGGAGTTTCAACGCCTCGGCGTCGGTCATTTTCTCGCAGTGCATCTTGTGGTCGAGAATGGCGTTCACGACGGCCCGCAGGTACCACTTCAACTGGTGCAGGCGCAGCGAGAGGTCGCCGTTGCCGAAGCCCTGGTCGATCATCATTTGCTCGGTGTAGACGGCCCAGCCCTCGGCGAAGATGCCGGATTGCAATACTCGCCGCACCAGCGACGGGTGGCGGTTCGAGTATTCGAGTTGGACGTAGTGGCCGGGGTACGCCTCGTGGATGGTGAGGAGTTTCATCATCGAGCGGTTGTACTCTTGCAGGTAGCTCTGCACGCGGCGGTCGTCCCACTCCTTGGGTGGCGGGGCGACGGCGTACTGGCTCTCGGCCTTCGGGTCGAGCGGCGGGGCCGGGTTCAGGTAGGCAGTCGAGTTGCCGCGCTGGAACTCCGGCATCTCCACGATGGCGCAGCGGTCCGGGTCGGGCAGGCGCAGGATGTCGTTGGCCTTCAGGAAAGCCTTGATCTCGTCGGCGGTCTTCTGGGCGTCCGGCACCAATGTCGTGACTTCGCCGTGATCGCGGCCGAGGGAGGCCATCACTTCCTGAATGCACCGCTGACGGCCGGCCGCGTCGTCCGGGGGAAGGGGCGTCTTCGGGAACTCCTTCGTCCATAACTGGCGGGCGATCACGTACATCTCGTTGCGGACGCGGTCGGCCTCGGCCAAGGCGTCTTTCAATACCTCGTCCGCGGTCACGCCGGCGTCGAGTTCCATCGCCAGTTTCTGGTCGAACTTGGCCCGGCCGATGCGCCAGTCTTCCACGGAGCGCGGCAGGACCGTCTTTTCCAAAAACGTCTGGTAGTCTTCGAGGGCGACGACGGCGTTCTTGGCCGGCCCGGCCATCACGCTGACGGTCGGCGTCTCGCCGGCGATGTCGAACAGGGCCTTTTTGTAGAAGTTGATGGCCCCGCGGTTCTGCTTGATGGCCGTCTCGGTGAACACCTTCGGCGGGTTCTTGATGCCGGCCTTGGCGTCCGCGACCACTTTGGGAATCGCCTCAATACGGGCCGCCGCGGCGCGCACCCGCTTGGATTTCTCCTCTGTCGATTGCGTCAGGATCAGGTACACGCTGTCGGAGAGATAGCCGCCCCACGTCCGCGGGTCGGTCTCGTAGGGGAGGGTGTTTTCTTCCAGCCAGATGTTGCGATTGAGCGTGTCGCGGACGATCTCGTAGTCGATCTGGGCGCCGCGGGAGAGGGTCTTGTGCTCGACTTCTTTGATGAGTCGGGCGAGCGTCGCCTTTTGTTTATCGAGACTGGTGGCCCTGGCCTTGGGGGAGAGGTCTTCGATGCGGTCGTCGTAGCGGTGATCGCCGAGGCGGCTGGCCTCCACGGGGGAGGACTTCATGAGGTCTTCAAGGTAGGCCTTGAAGAAGACCGCCAACTTCTCGTCCTCGTTGGCGTGCAGCATGACCGGACTCGCCGACAGCAACAGCCAACCCGCCAGCAGCCGATTCATCGCGGACCCCCGTGTGTCATGGGCGTCCGCCATTTCATCACTTTTCGGCGAGCCGTGCAATCACTTCGTCGAAGTTCGCCAAGATTCGCGTCGCCTTGGCCGCCTTCAGCGTCGGCTCGTCGTTCGACCCCGTGGGCATTACCCACGTTTCGATGCCCGCGCGTCGGCCCGTTTCCACGTCCACTTCCATGTCACCCAAGTACAGGGCGTTTTCAAGGGGCACGTCGAGCGCTTTCAGGGCCGCGTGGATCATCGCCGGGTCCGGCTTGGGGGCCGACACGTCGTCCGGGCCGAGGACGATTTGGAAGTGCGGGGCGAGGCCGATGCCCTTGATGATCTCGCGCGTGAACTTGGACGGCTTGTTGCTGCAAATGCCCATCTTGACGCCTTGGGCTGTGAGTTTGGCCAACCCTTCCGCGACGCCTTCCAGCACCCGCGTGTGCGAGATCATCACTTCCGGGTGGTGCGCGCGGTAAATCGCCGCGGCCTCGATGGGATCGACGCCGGGGAGAATCGTCTCCATGAGTTGCAACAGGCCGTGGCCGACCAAGCCGCGCACCTGCGGTTCCGTGAGCGTCGGCCGGCCGTAGTGGGCGAGCGTGTGGTTGACGCTGGCCGTGATGGCCATGTAACTGTCGGCCAGCGTCCCGTCGAAGTCGAACAGCACGGCCCGGTAACTTGCCATGAAATCCCCCCGCCGGCACGCATCTTCCCCCATGAATATACCGGCGGGGCGGGCGGAAGAGGGCCGAACCGCCGCATTTGACGGATCGTGGCCGGCGGGGACATGCGCAGGCGATGAAATTGACGCGACCCGACGCCGGCCGTCTTGTCAGCCGCGACGCGGAGGCTTTGCGGAGAGGAGCGCGTCCCGCGACGGTCACCCGTGTCGGCGAGTCGCGGATTTCGGCGCCGGTCGCGGGGCG
>JAYTTY010000362.1:0-1510 GCA_043744795.1 Zavarzinella sp.
GGCCCGAAGACCGGCTGAAGCCGGGACTCCAACAAAGACGAAAACGACCGCGGGCTGATACCATCTTCTAACCCCCGAAAGGCCGACCGCCATGTTCCAGAAACGAGACTGCGAAGGGTTCCACCGCCGCGACTTCCTGCAAGTCGGCTCGGCCGGGCTGCTCGGCCTGACCCTCGCCGACGTGCTCCGCACCGAAGCGACGGCGGCCGGCAAGGCCGTGACGGCCGACGCCAAGGGGCCGAAGGCCAAGAGCGTCATCCTCGTGTGGCTCTCCGGCGGGCCGGCGACCATCGACATGTGGGACAACAAGCCGGACGCCCCGGAGGGCATCCGCGGCGAGTTCAAGAGCATCAACACCAAGGCCGCCGGGATGCAGGTCAGCGAGTGCCTGCCGAAGATGGCCGAGGTCGGGGACAAGATCAGCCTCGTCCGCAGCCTGGCCCACACGATCCCGTCCCACGGGCCGGGCACCGTGTTCATGACCACCGGCAACAAGCCGACCGCCGCCCTGCAATACCCGGCGCTGGGGTCCGTCTGCGCCAAGATGTTGAGCGTGGAAAAGGGCGTCCCGCCGTACGTCAGCTTCTCCGACCTCCGCAACGGCACGGCCGGCATGGCCGGCTACCTCGGGGCCGGGTACAACCCGTTCGGCGTGGAAGGCAACGCCGGCGGCGGCAAGGGCGGCGCGCCGGCGGGCGCCCTGCGCGTCCGCGGCATCACCCTGCCTGCCGGCTTCAGCCTCGACGAACTCGACAAGCGGGACAAGCTGCTCGCCGGGTTCGACCAGGGCTTCAAGGAACTCGACACGAACGGCAACCTCGTGGACGGCCTCGACGCCTTCCACAAGCAGGCCCTCGACATCCTGCGCTCGGACAAGACCAAAAAGGCGTTCGACCTCGCCACCGAGAAGCCGGGCGTCCGCGACAGCTACGGCACGACGCCGTTCGCCACCAGCGCCCTCGCGGCCCGGCGACTCGTCGAAGCCGGCGTGCGGTTCGTGACCATCTCCACCGGCGGGTGGGACACGCACGGCATGAACTTCGTCAACCTGAAGACGAAGCTTTTGCCGCAACTCGACCAGACGCTCTCCGCCCTGATCGCCGACTTGGACCAGCGCGGCCTGTTGGACAGCACCATCGTGATGTGCGCCGGCGAGTTCGGCCGCACGCCGAAGATCAACCCGAAGGCCGGCCGCGACCACTGGGCCAGGTCAATGGCGTGCGTGCTGGCCGGCGGCGGCATCAAGCGCGGCTACGTCCACGGCTCGACGGACGCCTCCGGCATGGCCCCGGCCACCGAAGCCGTCACGCCGGACGACGTGGCCAGCACGGTCTTCCAGCAACTCGGCATCGACCCGCACACGGAAATGCAGACTCCGACCGGCCGCCCGGTGCAACTGTTCCGCGAAGGCCGCGTGATCGAGAAGCTGGTCGGGTAAGCTTTTGAAGTCTTGGCGAGCCATGAGCGCCAGCGATTGGAGTGCGGTGATGGTCACTCACTCCAATCGCTG
>JAYTTY010000363.1:0-5771 GCA_043744795.1 Zavarzinella sp.
CAGGGGGCTGACGCCCCCCGCCCGCCAAGTCACTAGAAACGCCGAGACCCCGCGGTTGCGTCCGCGGGGTCTCAAGGTTCAGATGGTTAGAGTCTGAGAAGCGTCACGACTTAGTTGCAGCCGCCGCAGCTCGACCCGCAGCCGGAGCCGCAGGACGGCAGGCTGAAGCTCGGGCAGTGCAGCTTCGGCAGGCAGAGCGTCGGGCAAGAGAGCTTCGGCAGGTGGCACCCGCTGAAGCAGCTCTTGTGACCGCTGTCGCAGCTCGGGGCGGCACAGGCCGGGGCACAAACCGGGGCCGGGGCGGCACAGGTCGGGGCACAGGTCGGGGCGGCACAGCCGGTGTCACAGTTGTTGCTCTTGTGGCACAGGCCAACGAAGCCGCTGAAACACTTGAAGAGGCCGAGGCCGCCGAAGCAGCTCTTGTGGCCGTTGCCACAGCCGTTGTTGCCGCAAGCGTCGCCGTGGCCGTTGCCACAAGCGTTGCCGTTGCCGCAAGCGTTGGCCGGGGCGCCACAGGCGTTCCCGTTGCCGCAGCCGTTGCCGTTGCCGTTGCCGCAGCCGTTGCCGGCCCCGCAGGCTTCTTCAACGATGGTCGGGACCATCTTGCAGACCGTGTACGTTTCCGTCACCGGTTCGCAGACCGTCACGCACCGGGTCGCGGTGTACGGCACGCACACCTTGCGGCACTCGACGACTTCCTTCTTCTCGACGCAGGGGATGCACTTCTTCTTGCAAACCGGGACCATTTCGGTCTTGGTTTCGGTCTTCCACGTGCAGACCTTCTTCGTCACTTGGACCTGTTCGGTCACGCACTTCGGCCGGCACACTTCGCGGGTCCCGTGCACCAAGGTCGGCTTGCACACGTTGAAGGAGATCCCGCCACTGCCGCACCCGGTGTCGCACCCGGTGTTACAGCCGCTGCCGCAGCCGCCGATGGTCTTGCATTCCTTCACGAAGGACAGGTGGCAAGTTTCCCGGCACTCCGTCACCCACTCGATGCGCTTCTTGCATTCCGTGACGCACTTGTCTTCCCACACCGGCACTTTGCAACACGTCGTCCGGGGTTCCATCACCGTTTCGGTGACGGTCTTGTAGGTGGTCACGTCCACCCACTTCTTGTCCTGGACCGTCTCGTACCGGTTGGCCGTGTACGTTTCGGTCTTCTGGACCGGCTTCATCACCGTCCGGGTCTCTTGGACCTGGGTCGGCACCATCACGGTCCGCTTGACCATGACCGGGGCGCAGGCCGCCGGGGCCGGCGTCGCACAGTTTCCTGTGGTCGTCGCCATCACGGCCGGGGCGGCCGGTTGCACGACAACCGGCATCGCCTTGGGCTCGACCTTGATCGCCGGTTTCGGCTCTTCGGCCGAAATCGCGAACGGGGCCACTGCCAAGAGCGCACCCGCAAACACGAGCTTACGCAAACTCAACATGGGAACCTCTCCATTTCCTGAGTGGTCGTCCGCGGTCGTCGTCCGCTGTCTTACTCCCGACGCGAGACACCCGACACCGACGTTCGACTTACACCGTGAATATGACCCACGTGCGCAAACTTGGGAAGCAAAGCGGACTAGTTTGCGCGCGGAAATCAGGCAAGATGCGTGCGCGTTTGCAGGTTCGTGCGCCCCGACAGATCGTAGGAATGTGGGCGCGTGGCGCGGTTGCGCGTTGGGGTGGCGCGGGTCGCGCCGTGCGGAGGGCCATTTTCGGGTGTTAAACCCTGCCGAAAGGGGCCTTTGCAGGGGTCTTTGAAGAGGGACCACTCGGGCAAGAATTTTCGCCTGGGCCGCCGTGTCCGGTCTGAGAATCGGGTCTTCGGAATGGGAATAAGCGGCTTCGGGACTCTGTGTCGGCGAAAGGCAACCTCACCCCCCGACCCCCTGTCCGCGGCGGAGAGGGGGAGCAAGAGCGTTGACGTGACTGTGTGATATGCGAGTTAGAGCAGAGTTCATATTGCCGTAGCGGTGGGACCGGCCGCTACAACATCCTGAACTCCGCTCTAGGAGTTGCGAAAGACTTTTGCTCACTTGCTCCCCCTCTCCGCCGCGGAGAGGGGGCCAGGGGGTGAGGTTGCCTTTCACTTCGGCCCGTTCCACACCCGGGCCGCCCCTTCGCGGCCGAGCGTGAGCAGCGAGTAGTCGGTGCGGAAGGCGGTCAGCAGGATGGTGTCCGCGTGCCCGGGGAGCGCGGCGCGCTCTTGGCCGGTCTCGGGGTCCCACAGTCGCACGACGCGGTCGGCGCCGCCGCTGGCGAGGGTGCGGCCGTCCTTCGTGAACGCCAGGCTGCGCACGGGGTCGTTGATGATGTTCATGGACGTGCGCATGGTCAGCCGCAGGGCCGCGGGGATTTGGTCCGGGTTTTCCGGCGGCGCGTCCGGCCGCGGGCCGACTTCCCACACTTTCACTTCCCCGCGGTAGTCGGCGGTTGCCAAGGTCCACTTGCCCGCCGTGTCGCCCGGCTCGACGGCGAGCGCCGTCACCGGGCTGAAGTGGACCATCGGCACGGTCGTCAGCCAAGCCCCGGTCTCGCCGTCCCACACTTGCAGGAAGCGGCCGCCGGCCGAGACGAGTTTCTTCCCGTCGCCGCTGAAGCACAGCAGGTTGGGCCGGGCCGTGACCGCCGCGGCGCCGGCCGACAATTTGTTGGTGCGGAAGTCGAACCACTTCAACTGCCCGCCCTCGGTGGCGACGGCCATGCGCGGGCCGCGGATGGCGACGGCGACCGCGCCGGCGCCGAGGAGCCGCACCGGCGTCGGCTCGCCGTCCCGCAAATGCCAGAACAGCAGCGTGTCGTCCTCCGCGCCGACGGCCACCGTCTCGCCGTCTTCGCTGAGGGCGACGCACCGGGCGGCGCCTTCCAGCCCGCGCAACAGGCGGTCCGGCTCGGCCTTCAGCGGCACGTTCGCCGGCCCGAGCTTCCACACCTTCACGTCGTTGTTCTTGCCGACGACGGCCAGCGTCGAGCCGTCCGCGCTCACGGCGGCGCAGGCCAGCGGGGCCTTCGCCTCCAAGTCGGTCACTTCCTCGCGCTGGCTGGCGAAGTCCCACAGGCGGACGACGCCGTCCAGCCCGCCGCTGACGACGGAGTTGCCGTCCCCCGCGAAGCTGACGCCGGCCACCTGCTTTTCCGGCTCCGTGCGGCGGTCGTCCGGCCCGACGGCGGGGAGCAAATCGCGCCGGGACCGCGGCCGGAACACCGCGCGCTCCCGCAGTTCGGAGATGTCCCACACGCGCACCGTGCCGTCCCGCCCGCCGCTGGCGAGCCGCTTGCCGTCCGGGGAAAAGGCCAGGCCGTTGATGTCCCCGGTGTGCCCGCGCAGGCGGCCGGCCTCTTTTTGGATCAGCGGCCGGTAGACCTGGATGACCGGGTCGTCCTCGGAGTCGGCGGTGGCCGCGAGGAGTTCGCCGTCCGCCGACGCCGCCAAAGACTTGACGGCCTTCGGGAACTTGAACAGCGTGGGGGCGGCCTTCTTCTCTTCGTCCGGCTCCCAGTGCCGGACGGCGCCGTCCTGCCCGCCGCTGAACAGCCCGGCGACCGACCACGCGAGCGACCACACCGGCCCGGTGTGCCCGGCGAGCGTGCGCTCCAACTTCGGCTGTGGCCGCGGCTTGCCGGCGACGGGGGCGGGCACGGCCCACAACAGGATTTTGCCGTCGGCCCCGGCCGAGGCGAGGCGGTTGCCGCCCGGCTCGAACACGACGGCCTTCACGGGGTCGGTGTGGGCCGTCAGCGTGGCGTAGGGCTTCAACACTTCCGGCTGGTCCGGCCGGCGCACGGGGAGTTCCCAAAACCGCACGGTGTTGTCGTCCCCGCAGGTGGCGACCGTCCGGCCGTCCGGCGAGAAGACGGCCCCGCACACGGTAAATTTGTGGCCGGCCAAGACCCAGAGCGGCTTGCGCGCCGCCACGTCCCACACGCGGGCCGTCTCGTCCCAACTCGCGGAGACGACCAGCGACCCGTCGGCCGAGTGATTGACGCGCGTGACCGGCGACTCGCGCGGCTCGGCCCGGTGGACGCCGATCACGTGTTCGACCACGCGGCACTGGGCCTTGAGCATGCGCCAGGTGAAGTCCCGCAATTCTTCCGGGCACCGGCGGGCGTCCTCGATCATGCGCAGCGCCCGCTGCGGGTCGCGGTCCGCGAGGGCCGCCGCCTTGAACAGTTGCAGGGCGTACACGCCGCGCTCGGCCTCGCGCCGCTTCTTCTCGGCCTCCACGCGGGCCTCGTCCGCGAGCGTCTTTTGCCGCTGCGCCTCGACGCGCTCGGCGTCGGCCTTCCCCTTCTCGGCCACGGCGCGGCTCTCGGCTTGGCGGGCGGTGGCGGCGTTGTTCTCTTCCCGGTCGGCGGCGGCCCGCAGTTGAAAGTTGAAGTAGACGCTGACGGCGAGCAGCCCGAGCAGCGCGAGCGAACTCGTGACGGCCAGCACCGTCCCGGCCGGGTGGCGGTGCATCCACTTGGCCAGCCGTTCCCGCCAGCCGACCGGGCGGGCGACCACCGGCTCGTTGGCCAGGAACCGCCGCAAGTCGTCCGCGAGGTGGCCGGCCGTGGCGTACCGCTTGCGCGGGTCTTTTTGCAGGCACTTCAGGCAGATGTTTTCGAGGTCGCGCGGGCACTTGGCCCGCAGCTTCGACGGCGGCACCGGGTCGTCGGCCATCACTTGCAGCAGCGTGTCCATCGCCGTCTCGCCGCGGAACGGCGGCCGGCCCGTCAGCAGTTCGTACAGGATGGTCCCGAGGGCGTAAATGTCCGCCGGCGGGCCGATGTCGCGGTTCTTCCCGGCCGCCTGCTCCGGGGCGATGTAACTCGGCGTGCCGACGACGGCGCCGGTGCGCGTCGGCCCGGCGTACCCGGCCCCGGCGGCCGAGTCCGACGAGTCCCGCTCGAACCGCTTGGCCAGGCCGAAGTCCGTGAGCTTCAACATCGCCGGCTCGGCGTCGCTGGCCTTGGCCACCTTCTCCGTCAGCAGGATGTTGGCGGGCTTTAAGTCGCGGTGGACGATGCCGCGCGAGTGGGCGAAGTGCATCGTCCGCGCCAAGGCTTCCACGATTCGGGCCGCCGGCTTCGCGGGCCACGGCAAGCCGTCCAGCGCCGCCGCCAGCGTGCCGCCGCCGACGTACTCGAAGACGAGGTACGGCCGCCCGTCCGCCTCGCCGATCTCGAAAATGTGGACGATGCCGGGGTGCTGCAGCGCGGCGACGGCCTTCGCCTCGGTCATGAACCGATTCCGCTCGGCCAGGCTGGCGTGGTCCCCGCTGAGGATCATCTTCAGGGCGACTTGCCGGTTCAGGTCGTGCTGCGTGGCGAGGTACACCACGCCCATGCCGCCGCGGCCCAACTCCCGCTCGATCTCGTACCCCGGCACCGCGTCCCGCACCACGTCCGGCATCGGCGTCAACTGGTCCCGGCCGTGGACGAGGTCCCCCGTGAGCGTCAGGTTCCCGTGCAAGTCCCGCTCCGGGACGAAGTCTTCCGTCGCGTCGGCCGGGGCGGTCGGCTCGACCAGCGTGTGGTCCGACGGCGCCGCGGGAAGCGGCGGGCGAATGTCCAGCGTCGGCTCGTTCGGTTCGGTCATGGGGGTATTGTCGGAAATGGGGCGGGGGGATGGAAGGTGAGTCGTTACGGCAAAGCAACCTCACCCCCTAACCCCCTCTCCGAAGCGGAGAGACCGCTTTCCTCCCCCTCTCCGCTTCGGAGAGGGGGCCGGGGGGCTTACAAGGGTAGGTTTCCGGCCGGGGCAGAGGGAAATTTAGGCGGGGGTCGCTGTTGGCATC
>JAYTTY010000364.1:0-5765 GCA_043744795.1 Zavarzinella sp.
ACCCCGAGGGGGCTGCGACGGATGCCAACAGCGACCCCCGCCTAAATTTCCCTCTGCCCCGGCCGGAAACCTACCCTTGTAAGCCCCCGGCCCCTCTCCCGCAAAGCCGGGAGAGGGGAGAACACCGGCCCCTCTCCCGCAGAGCCGGGAGAGGGGAGAAACGCGGCCCCCTCTCCCGGCTTTGCGGGAGAGGGCTGGGGTGAGGGCGGTCTTTGGCCGACGCCACCCACAGAAAATCTGGTTGCACACTCTTTTTCTCGCCGCCCGCCCCGCGCCCCCTCCACACAGACGGGGAATGGGGTATGATACATTCACTGCCTGCCGACCCGACCGGCCGCCCGCGGCCGTCGGCGCCTTGATTCCCACCCCCGCCGCGTTCGGGTCGCCTCACCCCGAATCGCCGTCGTCGCCGTGTTCGCAAGACCGGAGATTCGCCATGCTCGAATTCACGCGCCCGCAAGCCCGCACCTGTGACGGCGTCTCGCGCCGCTCCTTCCTCAGCGTCGGCAGCTTGGCCGTCGGCGGCCTGACGCTCCCCGGCCTGCTGAGCATGCGGGCGGCCCAAGCCAAAGAAGCCCCGAGCCTATCGCGGAAGAAGTCGGTCATCCTGATCTGGCAGGCGGGCGGGCCGGCCCACCAGGACATGTACGACTTGAAGCCGGACGCCCCGGCCGAGGTCCGCGGCGAGTTCAAGCCCATCGACACCAACGTGCCGGGCATCCGCATTAGCGAACACCTGCCGCACCAGGCGAAGATGTTCGACAAGTTGGCCGTCGTCCGCAGCGCGTACCACACGAACGCCGGGCACGGCATGGGGTCGCAGTGGATGCTCACCGGCTACCAGCCGACGATTGAAGTGGGCGACAACATTTACCCGGCGACGGGGTCCGTGGTCGCCAAGATGAACGGGGCCAACGAGCCGGGCATGCCGGCCTACGTCAACTTGCCGCGGGCCATCGGCCTCGGCAAGGCGGCGTACCTCGGGGCGTCGTACAACCCGTTCGCCCCGGAAGGCGACCCGAACCAGGACAAGTTCGAGGTCCGCAACCTCAAGATGAACTCCCGCGTGGACGCCTCCCGCCTCGGCCGCCGCCAGGACTTGTTAAAGGACTTGGACACGATCCGCCGTGACATCGACGCCAAGGGGGACATCGTCGGCCTGGACACGTTCTACCGCGACGCGATGGAGATGGTGACCAGCCCGCACGCCAAGACCGCGTTCGACATCGCCCAGGAGTCGGCCAAGAACCGCGACCGCTACGGCCGCAACGACCTCGGCCAGAGTTGCCTGCTCGCCCGCCGCTTGGTGGAAGCCGGCGTCTCCTACGTCACCGTGCAGGCCGGCGGCGGCTGGGACTCTCACTCCGACAACTTCAAACAACTGAAGACGCGCCTGCTGCCGCAGTTCGACTTGGCCGTCGCCGCCCTGGTGAACGACATCTACGACCGCGGCCTGCAAGACGACGTGCTGGTGATGGCCTTCGGCGAGTTCGGCCGGACGCCGAAGATCAACAAGGACGCCGGCCGCGACCACTGGCCCGGCGCCATGAGCATCCTGTACGCCGGCGGCGGCCTCAAAATGGGCCAAATGATTGGCACGACCAACGCCCTCGGCGAGTACCCGACCTCGAAGCCGTACACCCCCGGCTGCGTGCTGTCCACGATGTACCACGTGCTGGGCATCGACCACAAGCATGTGTTCATGGATCACGCGCAGCGGCCGATGCCGATTCTGAGCGAGGGCGAGCCGATCCGGGAGTTGATCGGGTAAGAGAAGAATTTTTAGCCACGGATGAACACGGACAAACACGGATAAAGACAGAAACCGATTTCAAACCGAAGGCGGATGAAAACCAGGATGAGACACGGACAAGACATCTCTGTTTGTTTGGTCCGTGTCTCATCCTGGTTTTCATCCGCCTTCGATTAAAATCTGTTTTTGCTTTCTGCCTTTATCCGTGTTTGTCCGTGTTCATCCGTGGCTAAAAATTCTTCTCTGTATCACCCATGCGCTACCTTCTCCCCCTCCTGCTCTTCGCCGCCCCCGCGTTCGCCGACCTCCCCTCGCCGCGGTTTGACCGCGTCACGCCCAACGGGGCCGGGGCGGGTTCCACCGTCGCCGTCGAAATTCAAGGCCAAGACCTCGAAGAGTGCAAGCAACTGCTGTTCGACCAGCCGGGCCTCAAGGCCGAGTTCGTGAAAGACAAGGCGTTCAAGGTGACAGTTGGCGCCGACGTTCCCGCCGGAACTTACGACGTGTGGGCGGTCGGCAAGTACGGGGTGAGCAACCCGAAACTGTTCGCCGTCTCCAAGGGCTTTGTCGAAGTCACCGAGAAGGAGCCGAACGACGACCCGGCGACGGCCCAGGTGATCGCGGTCAACAGCGTCGTCAACGGCCAGTCGGACGGCAACAAGGAGGACGTGTACCGCTTCCCGCTCAAGAAGGGGGAGCGCGTCACCATCGACTGCCAGTCCGGCAAGCTCGAATCGCTGATGGACGCCACGCTGACGCTCTCTTCAAGTGACGGCAAGCAACTCGCCTCCAACGGCGACTACAACGGCCGTGACCCATTTCTTGATTACACCGCCACTGCCGACGGCGATTGCCTCGTGAGCGTGTACGACTTGTCTTTTCGCGGCGGGTTCAACTATCGACTGACGGTCTCCACGAAGCCGCAAATCGAAAATGTCTTCCCGCGGGCCGTGCAGGCCGGCAAGCCGACGCCGGTCACCGTGTACGGCCGCAACCTCGGCGCCGGCTCGAAGCCGTCCGCGTGGACGATTGACGACCAGAAGTTGGACGAGCGGCCCGACACCGTGACGGCCCCATCCACGACCGGCTACACCTTCCTCGACCACCCGACCGCCCACAGCGTCTTGCCGACGGCCGCGACCGCCACGCTGACCGGCTTCCAGTACCGGGCCGCGCTGGGCGACTTCACCGCCAACGGCGTCCCGCTGCTCGTGACCAACGGCCCGGTGACGCTGGAGGCCGAGCCGAACGACGACCCGAAGAACCCGCAGAAGATCACGCTGCCGGCGACCGTCGCCGGCCGGTTCGACAAACTGCGCGACGCCGACTGGTACGAGTTCGAGCCGAGCGAAGACGGCCAATACCTCTTCAACGTGTACAGCGAGCGCATCGCCGGCCGGGCCGACCCGTACCTCGTCGTGATGGACGACAAGGACAACCGCGTGCAGGAGTTGGACGACTACGGCCACCGCGTGTTGGCGTTCGACGCCCACCTGCGCGACCCGTCCGGCCCGGTGAGTTTGTCGAAGAACCGCAAGTACCGCGTGCTGGTGCAAGACCGCTACCGCCGCGGTGGCGCCCGCTACCAGTACGTGCTGACGGTCGCCAAACCCGAGCCGGAGTTCTACCCCGCCGTCATCCACGGCCAAAACCCCGCCCCCGGCGGGTTGAACCTGCGCAAGGGCGGCACGGCCCATGTGGATGTCATCATCCACCACGCCGACGCGACCAACGCCCCCGTGACGATCTCCGCCGAAGGCTTGCCGCCCGGCGTCCACGCCGCCCCGCTCTTCATCCACACGGACACGCACGGCGTCATGGTCTTCTGGGCCGACGCCGACGCCCCGGACTTCACCGGCCCGGTCAAACTCACGGCGACCAGCACGCGCCTGGGCCAAGAGATCAAGCGGGAAGTGCGGCCCTACTGCCGGGCCGACGCCACGCAAAACATCGCCTCCAGCCGCCCGATGCGCTCACTGATGCTGGCCGTGCGCGAGACCAGCCCGTTCCTCCTGACGCCCGAAAAGGAGACGTTGGAAGTCGCCGCCGGCGCCAAGGTGACGCTCACCATGAAGCTCGACCGCAAGTGGCCCGACTTCAAGAGCCAAGTCACGCTGATCCCCCAAGGCTTCCCCGGCCCGATCAAGATGGGCAACATCGTCATCCCCGAGGGCAAGAACGAGGGGACCGTCACGCTGGAGATTCAGAATGGGGCGAGGGCAGGGAGTTACACCGTCGTCATCACCGGCCAAGCCCAAGTGCCGTTCGTGAAAGAGTCGACCGACCCGAAGGCTAAGCCAAAGGGCGGCAACACGCTGGTGTCGTCCCCGGCGAAGCCGATCACGGTGACGGTGTTGGAAGCGCCAAAGAAGAAGTGATCACCTCAACCTAAGCGAAATCCCGCTTTGCCGCGACGCGGCGGCTTTGCGCAGCGGAGCGCGAACGAGAACCCAAATCAAAGGCATTTTTTAGCCACAGATCGAACACGGAATAAACACGGATAAAGGCAAAAGACAGAAAACAGCAAGCACTTCCAAAACAAAACGGACAAGACATCTCTGCCTGTCTTTACTGTGTCGCATCCGTGCCTTTTATCTGCTTTCGGTTTTAGAAATGCCTTTCGTCTTCCGCCTTTATCCGTGTTGATTCCGTGTTCGATCCGTGGCTAAAAAATTCTTGATCTCTTCAAGCCCCCCGCTGTGCAAAGCCTCCGCGTCGCGGCGAAACGTGTTTTTCTACGCGCTCCTGCCAATTCAAACCTTTGTTGATACTATTAGTGAAGATTAATCCCCCTTGAGCCGATGATCTTCCCATGACTCGTGTCATTCTCTGGTCGCTGGGCCTGCTCTACGTCCTCGGGGCGGCGGGGTGGATTCTTCAGGCGGGCTTCGTCCGCGAGAGGAACACGTCGGGCACGGGGGACATCGAACTCCTCAACGTGGCCTGCGACCCGACCCGCGAATTGTGGCAAGACATCAACCCGCGATTTGCCGAGCAATACCGCAAAGACACCGGCCGCACGGTCGCCATCAAGCAGTCGCACGGCGGGTCCGGGAGCCAGGCCCGGTCCGTGGTGGACGGGCTGAACGCGGACGTGATTACGCTGGCCCTGTGGACCGACACGGACACCGTCCGCAAGGGCGGCCTGATCGATGACGGCTGGGAGGCCAAGCTGCCGAATCGGTCGTTGCCGTACACCTCAACCATCGTGTTCGTGGTCCGCAACGGGAACCCGAAGACCATCAAGGACTGGCCGGACTTGGTCGGGGAGGGCATCCAAGTCATCACGCCGAACCCGAAGACCTCCGGCAACGGCAAATGGAGTTTCCTGGCCGCGTGGGGGGCCGTCACGACCCGGGGGGGGAGCGAGGATGAAGCGCGGGCGTACGTCACCAAACTGTACGCCCACGTCCCGGTGTTGGACGCGGCCGCCCGCGGGGCGACGATGACGTTCGCCCAGAACAACATCGGAGACGTTCACCTGACGTGGGAAAACGAGGCGTACCTCGAAGTGGAAGAGGCCACGGCCAAGGGCGTACAACTGGAGATCGTCTACCCGCCGGTGAGCGTGTTGGCCGAGCCGCACGTGGCCGTCGTCGATAAGAATGTCCGCCGCAAGGGGACGGAGGCGGTCGCCAAGGCGTACATGGAGTTCTTGTACACCGACGAGGCCCAAGAGGTGATCGCCAAGCACTATTACCGGCCGACGAGCGAGGCCGTCAAGACGAAGACGGCCGACCGCTTCCCGGAATTGAAGCTGTTCGCGGTGACGAGCCTCGCGCCGACCTGGGGCGATGTGCAGAAGAAGTTCTTCGCCGAGAACGCGCTGTTCGACCAAGTGTTCGCGGAAGGGCGGAAGAAGTAACGAGGAAAAGCCATTTCACGCAAAGCTCGCAAAGAGGCAAAGCTCGCAAAGGATCGAATAAAAATAATGAGCCTCCTCGCTTGGATGACCGCATTTTATGTTCGTCGGCTCTTTGCGAGCTTTGCCTCTTTGCGAGCTTTGCGTGAA
>JAYTTY010000365.1:0-1505 GCA_043744795.1 Zavarzinella sp.
CTCGCCAAGAAACAACCGCTCGGCGTCGTTGACGCGGGGAGGCCGCGCTCCGCTGCGCAAAGCCTCCGCGTCGCGGCTAAACGGCCGCCGGTCATTCCGCCTTCTTCGCCGCCCGCACCGACCCGTACTCGAACGGCGTGTCCCCGGTCAGCGTCTTCACGCGGATGGCCCGGCGGCCTTCCAGCACCTCGGTCAGCATGGGCAGGACGTGGGCCTTGCGCCAGCCGTGGGCGAAGCCGCAGGAGTCCGGCAGCGGCTCCTTGTTGGCGGTGGCCCGGACGAGTTCCTTCACGTCGGACACGGTGGCGACGAGGGACTGCGTGAGCTTCTCCCGGCCGCACCAGTCGGCCAGCACGACGTTGACCAGTTGCGAGACGAGTTGCACGCCGGGCGAGTCGTTCTCCCGCTCGATCTCGGCGGGCCACGAGGTCTTCGGGGAGTCCAGCGCCGCGGTGACGGCGTCGAGAATGTTCCCGGCCTCGGACGCATACACGCCGCGCAGGCTCAGCACGTCGCTCTCGGACTTCGGGGGCCGGCGGGCGAGTTCGAGCAGCAGGTCGTCGCGCAGGACGGTGCGGACCGGGCGGTTGCGGCGCGTGGCCGCGTCCTCGCGCCACCCGAACACCGCCCGCAGCACGGCCAACTCCCGGCTGTCGAGGCTGCCGGCCCCCTTGATTTTTCGCCACCGCTCGGCCTCGCTCGGCTCCTTCACCGCCCGCGTAATGAAATCGTCGAACTCTTCTTGCGCCCACTCGGTCCGGCCCAGTTTCGTCAGCCCCGTGTCGATCTTCTTCCAGATGGCCAGCAGGTCGCGCACGTCGTTGTAGGCGTAAGCAATTTGCTCGCGCGTCAGCGGCCGCCGGCGCCAGTCCGTCAGCGTCTCGCCCTTGTCCAGCCGCTTGCGCAGGGCGAACTGCACCAAGGCCCCGTACCCCATCGGGTAGCCGTACCCGAGCAGGCCGGCGGCGATCTGCAAGTCGTACATGCGGCCGAGCGGCAGTCCGGTCGCCTGCCGGCAGATGCGCACCTCTTCCCGCCCGGCGTGGACCACGACGATCCGCTTCGGGTCGGTGAGCAACGCCCAAAACTCGTCGAGCGGCCCGCACACGAACGGGTCGATGACGTACAGGGCCTTCGGCGTCGCGATCTGGATCAGGCACAGGTGCGGGACGTACGTGTCTTCCCCGACGAACTCGGTGTCGAACCCGACGGGGGAGTGCTGGGAAACATCGTCGCAGCACGCCCGCAATTGCTCGGGCGTGAGGACGTGGTGTTCGGGAAGCGATTTAGGCATCAAAGCAATCTATCACCCGGATGGGAAGTGTCACCCGGTCTTGGGATTGGGGCGGCGGTTCGGGGCGGCGGCAGGGTTCTCCCAATCGATTTAGTCGGCGCAATGGGCGCGGGCCGAAAGGCAACCTCACCCCCCGGCCCCTTACAGGGGTAGGTCAGGCGAGAGCGAAGAATTCAGGCGGAAGTCGCAATAGTGCGACCATGCCGCGTTT
>JAYTTY010000366.1:0-5686 GCA_043744795.1 Zavarzinella sp.
GACCCTGACCGACGGCCTAAACAGCCTCCCAACATCCCCCTTCCGACGAACACACCCAACCCTCGCCGCCTAGCCGACGCAAAGCGTGTCCTGCACCCCCCGCCCGCTTGTCTTTCGGCCTGAAGGGCCGATGAATATAGCCCAGCCCGCAAGGGCTGGGTAAGAGGTGCAACACAGTTTTTCGGTCTGAAGGACCGATTAACTTAGCCCGGTCCGTCAGGGCCGGGGACGCGCCGGAGCAACGGACAAAAATCCGGCCCTGACGGGACCGGAGTCAGATAATCGGTCCTTCAGACCGAGGGTTTCATTGGGTAGTTCCCAGCCCTGACGGGCTGGGCTATGTTAAACGGCCCTTCAGGCCGAAAAGACCGAACGGCTCAGATGGCCCCGAGGGCCAGCGAGGCGTTGTGGCCGCCGAAGCCGAAGCTGTTGGACAGCACTTTGTGGATGCGGCGCTCGCGGGCCACGTTGGGGACGTAGTCGAGGTCGCAGTCGGGGTCCGGGGTCTCGTAGTTGATCGTCGGGTGCAGGACGCCGTGCTTGAGCATCATGGCGCAGGCGATGGCCTCGGCCCCGCCGCTGGCCCCGAGCAGGTGGCCGATCATGCTCTTCGTGCTGCTCATTGCCAACTTGTAGGCGTGCTGGCCGAACACCTGCTTGACGGCGCTCGTCTCGGCCTTGTCCCCGAGTTCGGTGCTGGTGCCGTGGGCGTTGATGTAGTCCACGTCGTCCGTGTTCCAGCCGGCTTCCTTGACGGCGTTCACCATCGCGCGGGCGGCCCCGGCCCCTTCCGGGTGCGGGGCGGTGATGTGGTAGGCGTCCGCGGTGTTCCCGCAGCCCAGCACTTCGCAGTAAATAGTGGCCCCGCGCTTCTTGGCCCGCTCGTACTCTTCGATCACCAACAGGCCGGCGCCCTCGCCGAGGACGAAGCCGTCGCGGCCCTTGTCGAACGGGCGGCTGGCCCGTTGCGGGTCGTCGTTGCGGTGGGACAAGGCCCGGCAGGCGATGAAGCCGCCGAGGCCCATGCGGGTGATGCTGCCTTCCGCGCCGCCGGTCACCATCACGTCGGCCAAGTCCCACTTAATGGCGTGGAAGGCGTCCCCGATGGCGTGGGCCGCCGTCGAGCAGGCGGTGGCGACGGCCGTGTTCGGCCCCATGAGGCCGTACTCGATGGAGATGGTCCCGCTCGCCGAGTTGGCGATCATCTTGGGGATGGTAAAGGGGCTGAGGCGGCCGGGGCCGCGCTCGGCGTAGACGGTGTGCTGGTCTTCCCACGTCTGGAGGCCGCCGATGCCGCTGCCGACGATGGAACCGCACCGGAAGGCGTCTTCCTTGGTGAAGTCGATGCCGGAGTCCTCGATGGCCTCCTTGGCGGCGGCGACGGCGAACTGGGCGAAGCGGTCGAGGTGCCGGGCCACCTTGCTGTCGAAGTGGGCCTCGGGCTTCCAGTCCTTGACCTCGGCCCCGAAGTGGACTTTGAAGGCGGTCGTGTCGAACAGGGTGAGGGGCGCGGCCCCGCTCTTGCCGGCCAGCAACGCGGCCCAGTAGTCCCGCACGTTTTGGGCCAGCGGGTTGACGGTGCCCATCCCGGTAACGACGACGCGCCGACTCATTTCTTCTTGGTTTCTTTCTCGATGTAGTCGATGGCCTCGCCCACCGTCTTAATCTTCTCGGCCTGGTCGTCCGGGATTTGGATGTCGAACTCTTCTTCGAGTTCCATGATCAGTTCGACAATGTCCAAGGAGTCGGCCCCGATGTCTTCAATGAAGTTCGTGGTCCGGCTCACTTGTTCCTTGTTGACGGCGAGGTGCTCGCAAACGATTTCGATGACTTTCTGCTCAACGGACACGCGAGACCCTCCAGGGAAGAGCCGGCGGTCGGGACTCTGCCCCGAGCGTACCCGGCCTCGTGGGTAAAACGGCCTACATTCGCCGCCCGCCCGGCCACCGGCCGCGCGTTGCTTAGGTTGAGAATGCTATGCGACCGCCGGGGGAACGGAAAGAGACAACCCGCCATTCCGGGATTCCGGCCGAAATCCTCAGGCGGCGTAATTCCGACACTCGGCCTTCCGGTTCACCCGCTTCAGCAGGCCGGCCAGCGCCTTGCCGGGGCCGACCTCGTAAAAGCGGTCCACGCCGAGGGCCAGCAAGGCCCGCATCGTCTCTTCCCACCGCACCGGGTTCAGCACCTGCCGGACGAGAATGTCCTTGATCTCGGCCGGGTCCGCGTGCGGCTTGGCGTCCACGTTGGACCACACCGGAATCTTCGGCGGGTCAAGCGTCACGCCCGCCAGGACGTCCGCCAACCGCCCGTCGGCCGGCTTCATTAGGTCCGTGTGAAAAGCCCCGGCCACGGACAGCCGGATCGCCTTGCCGTTCTTGGCCTCGATCAGCCGTTCCGCGGCGGCGACGGCCGGCAAATCGCCGGACAGCACCGTGTTGCCGGGGCACAGGTAATTCGCGATCCAGATGCGGCCGGAAGCCGACGCCTCGCGGACGACCTCTTCCACGGCCGGCGGGTCGAGCAGGAGGGCAGAAACCATCCCGCCCGGATTGGCCTCCGCGGCCGCCTGCATCGCCCGGCCGCGTTCGCGGACGACTTTCAGCCCGTCCGCGAAGCTCATGGCCCCGGCGAACACGAGGGCCGTGTACTCCCCCAGGGACAGCCCGGCCGTCGCCACGCACTCGGCGATGCCGTCCGGCTCGGCCTTCTTCATCGCCTCCAAGGCGGCGAGGCTGGCCACGAAAATGGCCGGCTGGCTCACGTCCGTGGTGTTCAGCCGCTCGGCCGGTCCGGCGCGGCAGACTTCGAGCAAGTCTTCGCCGAGGATGTCGTTGGCTTGCTTAAAGAGGGCCGCCGCCTCCGGCGAGGCGTCCGCGAGGGCTGCCCCCATGCCGAGGTACTGGGCGCCCTGCCCGGGGAAAAGGATCGCGACCTTAGCCATGTGCGGGACATCCGTGACAAAAAGAGAGTTTTTTGGGGTGAGCCGAGCGGCGTCAGCCGCCGGGTGTTGGGCTGGAGCGCACCACCCGGGGCCTTACGGCCCTCGGCTCACGGAACACGTCCGTTTACGCGTCCTCGTCGCTCACGCTCGGCAGGGCGTCGAGTTCTTGGACGATCTTCTCGTTCACCTTTTGGCGGGCGTTCTTGGCGGCCATGGCCAAGGCGTTGCGGATGGCCGCCTCCTTGGAACTGCCGTGGCAGATGATGCAGATGCCGTCGATGCCGAGCAGCGGCGCCCCGCCAAAGGCGCTGTAGTCGTACTTGCCGATCAATGCGTGCAAAGCCTTCATGGCGACGGTCTGGTCGTTGGGCAGCGGGGCGATGATTTCCTTGGCCACCGTCTTCATCAGGAAGTCGAAGCAGCCTTCGGAGAGCTTGAGGATCACGTTCCCGACGAAGCCGTCCGTCACCACCACGTCGCAGGTCCCGCGGTGAATGTCCCGGCCCTCGACGTTGCCGATGAAGCGGTCGCCGAGGCCGTTTTTGAGGAGCGTGTACGCCTTTTGGGCGAGGTCGTGGCCCTTGCCCTCTTCCTCGCCGACGTTCATCAGGCCGACGGTGGGATTTTCGCGGCCGAGCATGTGGCGGGCGTAAATGGCCCCCATGACGCCGTACTGGTATAGGTGGCCGGCCTTGGCGTGGACGTTGGCGCCCACGTCCAGAATGATGCACTGGCCCTTGGCCGTGGGCATCAGCGTGGCGATCCCGGGCCGTTTCACGTGCTTGAGGAAGCGGCGGGAGAACAGGCCGCCGGCGACCATCGCCCCGGTGTTGCCGGCGCCGACGATGGCGTCCACCTTCTTGCCGACCATCAGTTGCCAGAGGCGCGTGACGGTGTTGTCCGGCTTGGCCCGCAGGGCCTCGACGGGGGACTCGTCCATCCCGATGACTTGGGTGGCGTGGTGGATTTCCAGCCGGGCGCGCGGGGCGTCGGCCGGGAGGCAGGCTTCGATGGCGGCGGTGTCGCCGACCAGCACGACCGTCATGTCCGGGTCGGCGGCCAAGGCTTGGACCGCCCCGGCGACGACCGGGGCGGGCGCGTGGTCGCCGCCCATCGCGTCGAGTGCGATCCGCATGGCTTACTTCCCGGCTTCCTCTGGCTCGGCGATCACAACGCGGCCTTGGAAGAACCCGCAGTTTGTGCAGATGCGGTGCGGCTGGATGACCTCGCTGCAGTTCTGGCAGTACTGGTTCTCCGTCGGCTTCACCCCGTGGTGGCTCCGCCGGTGCCCTTGTTTCGAGCGAGAGGTCCGTCGTTTCGGTACAGCCATGACTTTGTCGCCGACTCGTGGTTCAATAATGTCGAAGCGCGCCCGACGGCCGCCCCGGTGGAATCCCTTACGATAGGAGCAGCGTTGAGAATGGACAGGGGCCGGCGGGAATGTCGCCGTCAGTCCCCTTCGTCCTCATATTTGCTGCGGCGCTTCGGCCGCCGCGGGCGGTCTTCTGCGTCGTCATCGTCCTTGCCTGCCGGCGGCTTTTTCCTTTTCTTCCGGGGCGTTTCCGCGATGAGGCCGCGCGGCTCTTCCTTTTCAGGGGGAAAATCTTCCTGATGAGTGAACGCTCCCCACATCATCCCGAACAAGCCCCCGCACACGATCCATTCAATGCCGTGCCCCGGACCCAGCCCGTTCTTGTGCGTGATGAGGAAGGCCAAGAACCCGCTCACCGCCGGCGGCATCAGCGCGTTCATGAGCCGCAGCCCGAGCGTCTCGACCGGGTACGGCCCGATTAACTCGCAAAAATAGCCGTGAAACAGGCCAACCGGCACGCCGAGCAGCACGCCGGCGACGATGAGCCGTTCCATCGTCGCGTCGGGCCGGTCGCCGACGGCCCATCCCAAGACCCCGCCCAGCAATCCCAAAGGAATGCCGCAGAGCAGGCCCAGAAAGTTGATCTGGCTGTAGGAGCCGTCGCCATCGCTTGACGCGAAGTTAAACAGCCACCACCGACCTCTGCCGCGTCTCATGGCCGCTCACTTGAAGTTCGTCAGAAACTCTTGGAAGTCTTTTTTGTGCTTCTCGACGGTCTTGGCCGGGCCGAGGAGGGTCATGTAGTAGTCGCCGCTCTCGGTGGTGAAAATCACGTAAAGCTGGCGGTAGTTTTCCTTCTCCGTGATCTTCGCGTTCGGGGCGAACGGCGGGAACTTGGACAGGAACGTCCCCGACACGTCCTGGAACGTGGCGTCCACCGTGCCGACTTTGATCTTCTCCGTCTTGGCGCTGACTTTTTCTTCGCCCTTGGCCGGGGCGAACTTCTTCATCTGCCGTTCGAGGTTGGCGTCCGTCCCGCCGCTGCCCCCCTTGAAGTAGAACACGGCCAACTCCGCGTCGTCCGAATCTCCTTCGGCCTTCGGCAACTTGAATTGGGTGAGCCGCATGTTGTTCGAAGGCGCCTCCTCCTTCCACGTCTTCGGGGTGACGGACTTCATCCCGCCCAATTCCACGTCCCCGGCAAAGGCCCCGGAGAACACGACGCCGCACGCGGTGAGCGCAGCCAAATACTTCACGGCGAAACTCCTCGGTTGTTGGTGGCGGGTATTCTAGGGGCGGGGGACGCGAGGGAAAGGCAACCTCACCCCCCGTCCCCTTACAAGGGTAGGTCAGGCGAGAGCGAAGAATTCAGGCGGAAGTCGCAATAGTGCGACCATGCCGCGTTTTCTCGATGTCGGCGAACAAACGCG
>JAYTTY010000367.1:0-5684 GCA_043744795.1 Zavarzinella sp.
GAGGTCACACAAAGTTTCACAGAGAAGACGGAAGAGAAATTTCTTCTCAGGTCTTCTCTGTGAAACTTTGTGTGACCTCTGTGCCTTTGTGGTTAATGCCTTTTCTCATTTGCTTTTCCCGAGTTTGCCATGTCTGACAAGAAGAAAATCCTGATCCAACTGGACACCGACGCCCAGGCGTCCGTGTTCGACCGCGTGGTGGCCGTGGACGCCGGGGCCGACTTCCTGTTCACCCATTCGGCCGTGACGCCGGTGCAGGTGCAGGGGTTGGTCCACGGGGCGATCTTCACGCGCGGGCCGAAGGACTTGGTGTCCACCGCCGTCTTCGTCGGCGGCAGCGACGTGACCGCCGGGGAGGCGATCTTGGCCGAGGTGGTCAAGAGTTTGCTCCCCAAGTTCGGCCTGAGTGTGTCCGTCATGCTCGACTGCAACGGGGCCAATACGACGGCCGCCGCCGCCGTCCGGGCCGCGGGCAAGCACCTCGACCTGTCGAAGGCCAAGGCCCTCGTTCTCGGCGGGACCGGGCCGGTGGGGCAGCGCGTCGCCCGGCTGTTGGCCCGGCAAGGCGCGCACGTCCGCATCGGCTCCCGCGCGCTGGAGCGCGCCCAAGCCGTGTGCGCCGCCATCAAGGCCAAGCACCCGGCCGCCAACGTGGAAGCCGTCGCCACCGGCAGTTCAACGGACGGCCCCAAAGCCCTCGACGGCCGCGACCTCGTCTTCGCCGCCGGCGCCGCCGGCGCCGTGCTGCTGCCGGCCAAGCTGCGGGCGCAGGCCAAGGCGCTGAAAGTGGCGATTGACCTGAACGCCGTCCCCCCCGTCGGCATCGAAGGCGTGGACGTGGGCGCCAAGGCCGTCGAGATCGACGGCGTCATCTGTTACGGCGCGCTGGGCGTCGGCGGCACGAAGATGCGCATTCACAAGGCGGCGATCGCCAAGTTGTTCCAGCGGAACGATCTGGTGCTGGACGCGGAAGAGATTTACGACTTGGGCGAGGGGGTTTGACACGATGACCGAAGCGCCAGCGAGGGAGGCGAGCCAGTAGCGTTAGCGCCTGGAGGACTCGCAACTCGCGCGCCCGCGAGAGGGCGAGTCTTCGAAGCCCGACCCCTTGGGCGAGAAGTGTCACCCAGGTAGCGAACCTCGAAGACTCGGTTCGCGGCGTCTTTACTCTGGGAGTTCCTCCAGGCGCTAACGCTACTGGCTCGCCTCCCTCGCTTACGCTTCGGTGATTCAAATGACCAAACGCGCCCTCTTCCCCCTCTTGCTCGTCGTCGGCTGCCTCGTCGCCGGCGCGTACGGCGCCCTGCACGACCAAATTTCGTACGCCGTCTCGCCGGATTACTTCCACGCCTTCAAGTTCGATCAGTTCCGGTTCCCCGAAGAGTTCCGGACTCGGTTCGGCGCGTCCGCCGTCGGCTGGCTGGCCTCGTGGTGGATGGGCCTGTTCATCGGCGTGCCGGTGCTGTCGGTGGGGCTGGTTCTGCCCGACGGGCGGACGTACCTGCGGAAGTGTCTGACGGCCTACGCCGTCGCGACCGGCACGGCGCTGGCCGTCGGCGTGACGGCCTTGGCCGTCGCGAGTGTCGTCATCTCCGAGTCGAACTTGCCGCCGTACTGGTATCCCGCGGGCGTGACGGACAAAGTGGCGTTCGCCCGCGTCGGGACGATGCACAACGTCAGCTACCTGGGCGGGTTCATGGGCATCGTCACGGCGTCGATTTACTTGCTGGTGGTGAGGTGGCGGCATGCGCGGAAATCTGTTTAGCCGCGACGCGACGCTTCGGAGTGGAGCGCGGTCTTCCCGCATCAAATCGTTTGCTGCGGGGCGGGCGACTTTACTCGGCCGGCCCGCGCTCCACTCCGAAGCGTCGCAGCGCGGCTAAACGGGCTTTTCCCCGCCGCCCTTCCGCTTCTCCGCCGCCCGCGACTTGAGCGCCGCCCAGATCTCCGGCGGCAGGAATTTCGTCAAGTCCCCCTCCAGCGTGGCGATTTGCCGCAGCAGGGTGCTGCTGACGTGGGAGTATTCTTCCTTGGCCATCAGGAAGACGGTCTCGATCTCCGGGTCGAGGGCCAAGTTCATCAGGGACATGGTGAACTCGTACTCCATGTCGCTCAGGGTGCGCAGGCCGCGGATCATGATGCGGGCGTCCGCGGACCGCACGAAGCGCACGGCCAGGCCGGCGAACGGGATCACCTTCACGTTCGGGAACGGCTTCGTCACCAGGCCGACCAAATCCACGCGCTCCTCCAGCGAGAAGAACGGCGTCTTGTCCGGGTTGTTGCCGACGGCGACGATCAACTCGTCCACGATCTTGCTGGCGCGCTGGATCACGTCCAGGTGGCCCAGGTGGATCGGGTCGAACACGCCCGTGTACACGGCCCGGCGGAAAGAGAGTTCGGCCATGCGGGAACCTCACGATAATGGCAGGACGTCCGCGAAGCGGTCCAGGTCTTCCAACGTGTTATAGAAATGCGGGCTGACGCGCAGGCGCCCGCCGCGCACGTTCACGATCACCCCGGCGTCCCGGCAGCGCTTCATGATCTCTTTCGGGTCGTGGCCCGGCGTCTCGATCGATATGATGCCGGACCGCTCCCCGGCTTCCAAACTGCTGAAGACGGCGTGCCCCTTTTGCCGCACGCGCTCGGCGAGGTGGTCGGTCAACTCGATCAGGCGGGCTTCGACATTGGCGATGCCCACGCCGAGCAGCAACTTGATGCTCTCGCCCATGCCGAGAATGCCGCCGACGTTCAGCGTGCCGCCCTCGTATCGGCCGGCGTCCGGCTTCAGGTTGAACTCGATGCGCGAAAACTCCCCGGCGTGGACGACGCTGTTCCAGCCGACGCCAATGGGGTGAAGCCGGCCCACCCATTCCCGCCGGATGTAGGTGATGCCCGCGCCTTCCGGGCCGAGCAGCCACTTGTGGCTGTCGGCGGCGACGGCATCAACGGGAAGATTTGTCACGTCCATCGGGATGGCCCCGAGAGACTGGATGCCGTCCACGAAGAAGAAGATGCCGCGCGCCCGGCACCACTCCCCGAGGCTCATGAGGTCGTTGCGGAAGCCGGTGGCGAACTCGACGCTGCTGACCGCCAGCACGCGCGTGTGCCCGTCGCATGCGGCCTTCAAATCTTCCGGACGAATGCGCGGGCCGTGACTGGGGACGGGCCGCGTCTCCACGCCGCGGTGGCACTGGTTCATCCACGGGTACTGGTTCGTCGGGTACTCGTCGGCGGCCGTCACCACGTTGTCCCCCGGCCGCCACGGGAAGCCCTCGGCCACGAGGTTCACGCCTTGCGTCGTGCTGCCGACGAAGCACACGTCCCGCGCGTCCGCGTTCAGCAGTTGGGCGGCCAGCACGCGCACCGCTTTGACACGGTCGTACCACTTCTGGAAACTGGCGATGCCGTTGGAAGCGAGGTCGGCGGCCCACTCGGCGATGGCGTCGGCGCAGTCGGTGGGCGGGGCGCAGACGGCGGCGTGGTCGAGAAAGGCCCATTGCTTGGCGACGGGGAAGCGGGCGCGGAGGGCGGGGGTCATGGGGCGGTCCTACTTTATCAGGCACTCTACGGGAAGCCGGCCTTTCGGCCTGAAGGGCCGATTAATATAGCCCAGCCCGCGAGGGCTGGGATAACGACCCCGCCGACGGCCTCGGTCTGAAGGACCGATTATCTTTCTCTGGTCCCGTGAGGGCCGGATTGGTTGCCCGTGGCTCCGGCGCGTTCCCGGCCCTCACGGACCGGGCGATGTTAATCGGTCCTTCAGACCGAAAAACCATTTCCGACCGCTGACCCAGCCCTTGCGGGCTGGGCTATGTTACTCGGCCCTTCAGGCCGAAAGACCGGCCGCCGCGAATGGGCTTCGCCGGCTCGCCCGAAAACACCCGTCGCGTCGCGGCGAAACAAAGGCGTCCCCTCAATGGCTCCGCAACACCGCCACCACCATCGCCAGAATCCCCGCCGGGATCAAACCCAGCTCCGGGTACTTGGCGTAGTAGCGCAGCAGCGGGACGCCGTACTCGCGCCACGGGCCTTTCGCGTTGGCGAACACGATGTCTTGCCGGACGTTGTGGTAGTAGTTGGCCAAGCGGTAGTGGGCGGCGCGGAAGTCCTTGGCCAAGCGCTCACGCTGGCTCGGCAACAAGTTGCGGAACGTGTCGATCATGAGCCGCTGCCGGGCAATGGTCGCCAGCAAGTTCCCCGGCTCGCCGTTGCCGCCGATCAGGTCGTCCACGGTCGGCAGGAGCGGGCGCAACTCGGTCAGGCAGGCGATCAGGCCGACGGCGTCTTGCGGCTGGGAGAAGCGGTGTTCATGGTTCGTGAAGTACGGCCGCGCCCGCTCGCAGATCGCCAGCACGCGGCGGACGCGCACGGCGTCCGCGTAGCGCTCGCGGCGGCGGCTCGACGGCCGCGCCGACCTCTTTCGGCGCGACGGCCCCGGCGCCTCGGGCGGCAGGAGAATCGCCTCGGGCAGGTTCTCGGCGACCTTCGTGCGCCGCTTTGGCAGGGGGGGCGGTTCCGGCAACGGCTCGACGATTGGCTCCAGAATCGGCTCCAAGACAATCGGCTCGTCCTCGGGGTCGGCCTCGTCGTCCAAGTCCGGCAGCACGATGGCCAGTGGCAAGTCCGGCCCGTCGCTCAAGGGGACGAGCGTTGCTTCCAATACCGGAATGCCCGCGTAGGCGGCCTTCAAGGCGTCGTCCGCGGAGACGACGGCGGCGTCCTCGACGACCGTGTCGATCCCCAGCGTGCGGTCGTAGGCGCGCCGGGCCTCGGGGGACGTGAGGCAGTCCAGCGCGCGGGCGAGTTGGGACATGCCCTCCGTCGCCTCGTCCGGGTGGGCAAGCTGGTACCGGCGCAAGAGTTCCAGCCGTTCGAGGATGCGTGCCTCGATGGCCGCGGCCGTCCCTTCGCCGGGCGGCAAGCCGACCAGCGTGTAGTGGTCCGGCGGCCACGGCCCGGCCGATAACTCCAACCAGCGGTACAGCTTGTCCCGGTTCATGGAAGCGAAAAACGATGGGTCAGACCGTCATCTTACGCCCCCCACGCGGGCTTGGCCCTTGGAGTCGAAATGGCGAATTGGGGAAGTGGCGGCACGACTGTTGGGAAGTTCTCTTCCTAACTTCTTTTGTCTAGTTCGCCCATCTTCTCCAAATCATCACAAAACCCGTGACGTATGCCGGGATTTGGTAAAGACCGCTCCGCGGCGCGTCAATTGCTCTATCAAATCACGTCTGCCGGCTAAGGAGTCCGAAGCCGGGATCGCAGCCCCACGAAACCTCCTCCCCCCGGAGGTCGCCATGAGCGACAGCTTGATGAATGACGACAATCTGCACCTGACCGCCGAATACGCGGAAGCGGCCGATCACACGGAAGAAAATCTGGTGACGGACGCCCGGGGAAATCTGTCACCCGCCGAGATGATCGAGCGGAAACTCGGCTACCTGTTGAAGAACGGCTCTCTCCCCGTCAGCCACCTGCGGGTCGGCCGTCGGACCATTCGTTCCCGATGACGGCGGTGGAGACGGACCCTCTCCATTGATGTTTGCCGCGTGATGGCGGCCTCCCGCCGGGGAGGCCGCCATTTTTCTTGACCCGCGGCCCGGCGCCGGAGCGGAATGCGGAATGGAAGACGAGTCTTGGCGAGCGTCGAGGCGTCAGCCCGACGTGTCTCTGCGAAAACAAGA
>JAYTTY010000368.1:0-5683 GCA_043744795.1 Zavarzinella sp.
CCCGGCTTCAGCCGGTCTTCGGCGGAGAGCGCGCGACACAAGTGACGGCCATTTGTCACGTGAAGTCCCGAAGACCGGCTGAAGCCGGGACTCCAACGAAAGCAAAAACTCCGACCGCTGCGCGATTGGTGCGGCCTCTTGCCCAAGACCGCCTCGCGGCGGTTGTCTATGAGATACTTCATGCGCACACTCGTCACCCTCCTCCTCCTCGCCGCCCCGCTCCTCGCCATCGAGCCGCTCACCCCGGAGCAGGAGCGCAAGACCTTCCAACTTCTACCCGGCTTTAAGGCCGAGTTGGTCGCCGCGGAGCCGAACGTCGTGGACCCGGTGTCAATGGCCTTCGACGAGAAGGGCCGGCTGTTCGTCTGCGAGATGGTCGGCTACTCCAACGGCGGCCGCGGCACGGGGGTGCAGACGCTCGGCCGTGTCCGCGTGTTGACGGACACGGACGGCGACGGCGTATACGAGACGGCCGCCGTCTACGCGGACAAGTTGCGGTTCCCGACGGGCGTGCTGCCGTGGAAGAACGGTTTGCTGGTCACGGTCGCCCCGGACATCGTGTTCCTCGAAGACACGGACGGCGACGGCAAGGCCGACAAGACGACCGTGCTGTACACCGGCTTCGGCGTGGACAACATCCAGCAGATGGTGAACAGCCTGCAGTGGCACGCGGACGGCTGGGTATACGCCGTCGCCGGCGCCAACGGCGGGACGATCACCAGCCCGGAGAAGCCGACGATGCCGGCCGTCAGCCTGCGCGGCCGCGGCGTCCGCTTCAAGCCGGACGTGCCGGGGAGCCTGGAGCCGACTTCCGGCGGCGGGCAGTACGGCCTCACCTGCGACCTCGCGCAGCACTGGTTCACCGCGACGAACAGCCAGCACCTGCGGCAAATCGTCTTGCCGGACCACTACCTGAAGCGCAACCCGAACCTGATCGTCCCGGCCGTCGTGGCCGACATCCCGGAACACGGGGCGGCGTGCAAGGTGTTCCGAGTCAGCCCGTTCGAGGCCTGGCGCGTCGAACGCACCACCCGCCGCAAGGACGGCCCCGAGGCGAAACGGCTGCCGCCGACCGAACTCGTCCCCGGCGGCTTCATCACCAGCGCGTGTTCCCCGCTGTACTACGACGACCCGCTGCTGCCCGTCGAAATCCGGCAAACGGTCCTCGTGTGCGACCCGGCGAACAACCTCATCACCCGCGACCGCCTGCACCAAAACGGCTCCCTTTACAAGGCGACGCGGGCCGACGACGGCAAAGAGTTCTTCGCCTCCACGGACAACTGGTGCCGGCCCGTCCACCTCTCGACCGGCCCGGACGGCGCGATCTACATGCTCGACTTCTACCGCGAAGTGATCGAAACGCCGCTGTCGTTGCCGGACGACATCAAGGCCAAGGTGGAACTGCAAAGTCGCGGCAAAGGCCGCATCTGGCGCATCGTGCCGGAGACGTCGAATCGACTGCGGAAGATTACCTTGGACGCGGCAAAGCCCGAGACACTCGTCGCCGGACTGAGTGACGGCCGGGCGTGGGTGCGGACGACGGCGAGCCGGCTGCTGTATGAGACGAAGCCCGCCGGCGTCGGCCCCCAACTCGCCGCGAGTTTGGCGAAGGCGGCCACGCCGGCGGCGGCGGTCGCGTTGCTCTGGGCGACGGCCCACGCCGGCGCGTTGACGGAAGACTTCATTAATCTACCCCTCAGCCATGATCCGGCCGTCATCGAGCACACCTTACGAGTGGCCGAGCCGTTCGTGCGATCAAGTTCCAAAGTGAATTTCAAAATTCTCCTGATGGGCGTGATCGGGGTGGACGACCCGTTCCTGCGCCTGCAATTGGCGTTCACGGCGGGCGAGATGGACGGCGGCCGCGCGAGGGTGTTGGCGGAACTCGCCACGCAGGGCAAGCCGGACGTGTGGCTGCAAACGGCCATCCTCAGTTCGGCGGCCGGGTGCGAGAGCGAATTGTTGGCCGACCTGCTGAAGTCCGACAAGCGCGAGACGGCCATGCCGATGATCGCCAAACTCGTCGCCATGATCGGGGCCGGCGGGGACGCGAAGCAACTGGCCGGCGTCTTCCAGCTGATCGGGACCGTCGGCCCGGCCGAGCAACTGCTGTTGCTCGACAGCCTCGGCCAAGCGATGCGCAACACCGCCCGGCCGTTAAGTTCCCTCTGGGCCAACCCGCCGGCCGAATTGAAGGAGCCGCTCGCCAAACTGCGGGAAGTGTTCGAGCAACGGGCCGCCGACACGGGCGACGGCACACGTCCCCTCCCGTTGCGACTGGCCGCCGTGCGCTTGTTGGGCGCCGGCCCGTTCGACCTCGCCAAGAAACCGCTCGGCGAATTGCTGACGCCGCAAACGCCGTCGGAATTGCAGTCGGCCGCTGTGCAGAGTCTCGGCGGCTTTGCCGACCCGGAGGTGACGACGATCCTCCTCGCGGACTGGGCCAGTCACGGCCCGGCCGTCCGCCGGGAGGTGTTGGAAACGCTGACCGCCCGCAAAGACCGCTTGCCCGCGTTGCTGACGGCCATCGAGAAGCACACGATCTCGCCCAACCAACTCGGCGCGGCCCGCATCACGATGCTGCGCGAACACCCGGACCAAGCCATCCGCGAGCGCGCCCGCAAACTACTGGCCGGGGCCGTCAACGCCGACCGCAAAAAGGTGATCGACCAGTACCAAACCGCCCTGACGTTGAAGGGCGACGTTGGCCGCGGCCGCGACCTCTTCCGCAAGAACTGCACCGCCTGTCATCGGTTGGAGAACACCGGCCACGAAGTCGGCGCCAACTTGACCGCCGCCCTGCGCAACAAGACACCGGAGGCGCTCATCCTCGACATCCTCGACCCGAGCCGCGAAGTGGACCCGCGCTACGTCGAGTACCGCGTCAACACCACGGCCGGCAAGACCATCACCGGCCTCCTCGCCGTCGAGACCCCGACCAGCGTGACCCTCAAACGCGGCGAAAACGCCGAGGACACCGTCCTGCGGTCGCAGATCGAGGAGATCCGGGCCACGACGAAATCCCTCATGCCCGACGAGTTCGAGAAGCAGTTGACCCCGCAACAACTGGCCGACGTGTTCGCGTATTTGTTGGGGCCGGGGCGCGACGCGCCGGGGAAGTGACCCCGTTTCGCCGCGACGCGGAGGCATTGCGCATCGCGAATTTCAAACCAAAGACATATTTTAGCCACGGATCGAACACAGATGAAACACCGATAAAGACCAAAGCCAAAAGGCATGTCGAAAACCGAAGACGGATGAAGAACGGATTAACACAGCCAAATACTGCTACTCGGTGTCGCATCCGTGCCTTTCATCTGTCTTGGTTTTCGACGTGGCTTTTGCTTTTGGTCTTTATCCGTGTTTCGTCTGTGTTCGATCCGTGGCAAAAAAGGGTTTTGAATTCGGCTCCGCGTCGGTCACTTCACCTCAATCACCTTGCTCGGGACCAGGTTCTTCCCAGACCGCTGGTTCGGCCGCGGCTCCGGCTGGGCGAAGCCGTTCTTGTCCACGGTGCGGACGCGGAGTTCGTACTTGCCGGGCTTCACGTCTTTGAGCGTCGCGGTCCAGTGGGCGACGCTGAAGCGCAGGGGCCACTCTTTGGGCTTGCCGTCTTTGGTGAAGCCCCACACGTCTTTCGGCAGCACGCCGTCCGGCAGGCCGCCGCCCCAGTCGGCCGGGGGCGGGTCGATGGCGCCGGGCTTCCACTCGGCTGTCTTCCACGCGGGGTCGTCGTCGGCCAACTTCATTCCGGCGTCGGGGCGAAGCCAGTATTCGACGCGCTCCAAGCCCGGCCAGCCGACCATCGCGGTGCCGCGCACGATGACGGGCTTCCCGGCCGGGAACGGCTGGGCCTTCTCGTCGTCGAAGTAGGCGGCCGTCTTCAGGTAGGATTCGGGGTCGTTGTTCGCGTCGGCGTAAGTGTCGTTGGCGTCGTGCTTGTTGGTCAGGACGATCTTTTGCAGCCACTTGACCGACTTGAACCCGTGCGCCCACGGCACCACCATCCGCACCGGGCCGCCGCGCGTCAGCGGGATCGGCGCCCCGTTGAGCTTGTACGCCAGGAACGGCGGCAGCTCGCCCGGCGGGGCGTCGAGGACTTGGTTCATCGCCAGCGACGACCGGAACAGTTGCTCCGGCTTGTCGTTGTGGAAGCCCCAGTAGTACAGCCGGCGCGGGTTGGTGAGCTTGCCGCACAGGGCCAGCACGTCGCGGAGCAAGACTCCTTCCCACAATCCTTGGCCGAGCGGCCGGGGGATGTTGTTGCACTGCATCGCCTTCAGGAACCGGACGCCGCGCGTCTTGCCAAGCTCTAGCAGGGCGGGCAAATCGAGAGCCGTCTTGGCGTCGAGCGTGAGCGGCTTGTCGATGGTCGCCTTGTCCTCCGCAACGATTTCCAACCGCCACGTCTCCGGCGTGAGCCGGGCCGCGGTCAAGGCATCCCCCGTCAACGAGTGCGGGACTGGGCTGCCCCGGCTCACGTCGTTGAAGTCTTTGCTCTGTGTCAAAAACGGCCGGGCCGGCGGGCCATCCGACAAAGGCGAGCGGGGGGCGTCAGCCCCCTGAACACTTTCAACCGCCAGAAGGCCGGCGACGCTCAAGCGGAACGCCTCGCGGCGAGAAAGTTGGTCGGACATGAAGTGCCTCCGGTGATGCCGTAACCGTTTGGGGATTGTAGCCCGAATCGTACGTCACTCTTCCCACCGCAGTCGTTTGTAGACCGGCGGCTTGTTCGCCGGGTTGACGCCATTCAAGACGAAGAATACGACGTGGTCCCAGTTGCTCAAGGCCACGCCGCCCGCGTGTTTGAATTGGCCCGCCTCCATCCGGAGGGTTCGCCAAGTCCCCTCGCCCTTTTCGGGCAGCGACGCCTCGGCGGTATACTCGACTTGGTTCTGGCCGGGCGTGCGGCTGTTTAGGCGGGCGGTCAACGTTGGGCGTGAACACGTGGCTCTTGACCGCCGAGCCGAGTGTGTCGAGAGTGCGGAACGCGAGGTCCATGCGGCCGTGGCCGTCGTTGGTGGCGCTCAGGTACAGCAGCGGGCACGTCACGCCCGGGGCGTGGGCTTCCGTGGCGATCAGCTTTCGCCAGAGTTTCAGGTTGTCGTCCGCGCGTGTAGTGTTCGCGCTTGCAGCCCGGCCCGAGTTCCGGCAGGTTGGTGTTGCCGCAAAAGTCGAAGCTCAGGCAGGCATACCCGCGACTGGCCCAGAACCGCGGCCAGTCCGGCACGGCCGTCTGCCCGCCGCCGTGAATGTGCAGCACGCCGGGGATTTTGCCCTCGACCTTCTTCGGCCGGCCGAGGTAGCCGAACACGCGGGTCTTCACGCCGTCAAATTCTTCGCCGGTGAAGTAGACCATCTCCAAGTGCGTTTCCCCCTCGTCCCACGCCTTCACGACTTCCACGTCCAACGGCAACGCCCGCGGGTCAAACCCGGCCCACAGGTCGGCAATGGTCTCGATCCTCGGCTCGGCGGCCGGGGCGGCGGCCGTGAGAAGGAGGAGCAGTGCTGCAGGGGCGATGACGCTGCGGATGACATCGGACATGCGCACTCCTATGGAGCGTATAAACACTGTTAATCACCGCCTGAACAGTAGTTCCACTGCATTATGCCTTGTTTTTCTGGGTATTTTGACGATCAGTGACGGACGGCCACGTCATCGGGTATTGCCGGCGGAGCAGGT
>JAYTTY010000369.1:0-5652 GCA_043744795.1 Zavarzinella sp.
CGTTGTCCAACTGGCCGTCAATGCCGCCAAAGACCACGCGATTATGTTTAGCAATGTTGGACATTGCGTGGCGCGTCTGCCCAACTGCGTAACTCCTAACGGATAAAGACAAAAAAAGGGAAGAGAAGAACTTAACCACAGAGGACACAGAGAACACAGAGGAAAGGCAAAAGACCGAGAAGACATTCTTATAAATGCCTTCTCTCGGCTCTGGTTTTCCTCTGTGCTCTCTGTGTCCTCTGTGGTTAAGTTCTTCTCTTCCCTTTTTTTGTCTTTATCCGTGTTTCATCCGTGTTCGATCCGTGGCTAAAAATGTCTTCTCTGACGTTCGGTCGGTACAATCCCAAAAATGTTCCGCATTGACCTCCCGTTCACGGACGCCTACTTCCTCCTGACGCCGCGGCTCGGGTACTTCTCGCGGTACGGGCAGTTGGCGAGCCGCGGGCGTGTTGCCCGGCGAACGCTTTTCGCTGGCCCCGCGGCGGCGAATCGGGGATGATGAGGTCCGCCACACTTCTTCCGTCGGAGTCCGTTTCATGTTCCGGGCCGCCGTTCTCCTGTTGGCGCTGCCGGCCGTCGCGGCGGCCGACCCTTCGGAAGCGGGGGCGCGGGGGGCGGATCGGTACGGCGACCCGCTACCGGCCGGCGCCGTCGCCCGGCTGGGGACGATGCGCCTGCGGCACGGGGACGACAACCCGCGGGCCGTCGCCTTCTCGCCGGACGGCGCCGAACTGGCCACCCGCGGGTACGGCTTCATCCACATCTGGGACGCCAAGTCCGGCCGGGAGCGGGTGCGGTTCAGCGCCGTCGTCAAGACCGATCCGGACGCGAACGCGGACCCGGACGCGGACGCCGGCGTTACCAGTCTCGCGTATTCCCCGGACGGCCGCCTGTTGGTCTCCGCGAGTCATCTCGGCCCGCCGGCGGTGTGGGACGCCCGGACGGGGGCGATGGTCCGCGCCTTCACCGGGCTGAAATTCACCCCGCGCCGCGGGCAATTCTCCCCGGATGGCGCGTATCTGACGTTCGACGAAGGGATCGACCGCCACGACGCCCACGCCTGCGCCGTCGTGGCGGCGACAACCGGGGCGCCCGTGTCCATGCCCGCCGGCCGGGCGGCACTATTCCCGGCGGTGGCGGGCCGGTACATTCACTCGGCCGCCGAGACTGGCGAGTTGACGCTGCGGCGCCTGCCCGGCGGCGAACTCGGCACGTTCGACCACCCGGACGAGTGGGTCCACGCCTTCGCCCTGTCCGGGGACCGGAAGCGGCTGGTCACGGTCGGGGAGTCGGAGCTGCGCGTCTGGGACGCGGGGACGGCCCGCCAACTCGCCAAATTGGACGGCGACTGGAAGGACTGCGAAAAAATTCTGACGGACCGGGCGGGGGCCGCCGTCTTAACCTGGCATTCGGGGGGCCGCATCGCCGTGTGGGACGTGGCGACGGCCAAGCGGCGGTGGGAAGTCGTGTTCTTCGAGGGCTGTTCGGCGGCCTGCTTCACGCCGGGCGGGGAGATCCTCACGGTCGATTGGCGCGGCCGGCTGTGCGCGTGGCGCGGCGCCACCGGCGAGGGGCTGCGCGAGGAGTGGCTTAACATAAAAGAGGTCGACCGAATGACCCTGTCGCCGGACGGCAAAACGGTCGTCACGACCGCGGCGTATTGCCGAGACGCGCGAGTCGTCCTGACCGACGTGGCCCGGTTCAAGCCGGTGATGCCCGACCGCGGCCACGACGGGATGGTGTACGCCGCCGTCTTCCGGCCGGACGGCCGGTTGGCGGCCACCCAAGGGGCGGACGCGACGGTGCGCGTGTGGGAGCCGCGCACCGGCCGCCAAGTACGCGCCTTTTATTGGGGCTGGGTGCGAACCGTGGCCTTCAGCCCGGACGGCGCTCGACTGGTCGCCGACAACGACCGCGGCGAACGGTTGACGGGCGACCTCGCCACCGGCAAAACCACGACGGTCGAGGGCGAACCGCGCCGACCGGCCGCGGACAAGGACGCCCGCGTCGCGGTCCAGGCGCTGTCCCCGGACGGGAAGCTGTGGGCGCGGCGCTTGGAAGGGCAAAACGAGGTGACGTTGACCGACGCGGCGACCGGCGGCGTGGTCCACACGTGGGAAAACAACGACAACGCCATCGACGCGCTCCTTTTTTCGCCGGACGGCCGCACATTGGCCGCCGGCCGGCTGCGGCCCGGCGCGGCGGGCGTCAGCCTGTGGGACGTGCGCGCCGGCGGCCTGCGGCGCGCCCTGAGGGAGTACGACGGCGCGGCGCGTCCCTTGGCCTTTTCGCCGGACGGCTCGCTGTTGATTACCGCCGGGCCGGCCGGGGACGCGCTGGTGTGGGACATCCGCGGCTGCCCCGCGGAATGGCGGGCGGCCGACGCCGCCCAACTCGGCGCGTGGTGGGACGCGCTGGCCGCCCCAGAGACGGCGACGGCGTACGAGGCGATGACGGCCCTGCGCGACGCCGGGCCGGCGGCCGTGGCCCTGATCCGCGACCGCATCGCCCCGGCCCCGGCCGCCGCGCCCCGCCCGGCCGTGTTGGCGGCGGCCCTGGGCGCCACCGACTTCAAAATGCGGGAGACCGCCGCCCGCGACCTCGCCCGCCTGGGGGAACTGGCCGTTCCCGCCCTGCGGGCCGCCTCCGTCGGCGGCGCGGACGTGGAAGTCCGCGACCGGGCGCGCCGGCTGTTGGAATGGGCCGAGGCCGCCGCCCCGGCCCGCGCGCGGGCCGCGGAGGTGTTAGAACTGATCGCCGACACGACCGCCCGTGACCTGCTTGCCGCCTACGCCGCCGGCCACCCCGACGCTCAACTGACGCGCGACGCCGCCGGGGCGCTGAAGCGACTGGCGGCCGGGCGATAATGCCGCGGCGACCCAGATTCTGTCACCCTGTCATCCCCTACAATCCCCTTTCCCCGTCCCCAAAACCGTCCCCAAAAATGTTCCGCATTGACCTCCCGTTCACGGACGCCTACTTCCTCCTGACGCCGCGGCTCGGGTACTTCTCGCGGTACGGACAGTTGGCGATTTTGGCGGGTGTGTTGGCGCTGGTCGTGTTCCTCGTCATTAGGCTGTACCGCACGGAGTTGAAGCTGGTGCCGCGGCGGTTCGCGGGGATGCTGCTGGCCTTGCGGCTCGCGCTGGTGGCGGCGCTGTTCCTCGTCAGCAGTTTGAAGCCGACGTTCGCCCACACGGTCACGGAGACGGTGCCGTCCAAGGTGCTGATCGCCCTCGACCGCTCGGACAGCATGGACGTGAAGGACGCCCAGCGCAGCGTGTTGGAGAAGTTGGAACTCGCCAAGGGTCTCGGCCTCGTCAAAGACTTGGCGGACGACGCCACGCTCGACGGCTGGATTCGGGAGGCGCGCGACGGCCGCACGCCCGCGAGTACGGACCGCTTCAATCAAGTCGTGGCGCGCATCGACGGGCTGACCCGCCGGCAAATCTCATCGCAAGTGTTGGCGCCCGAGGGGGCCAATTTGCTTCAAGCCATCGCGGACAAGCATCAACTCGACGTGGCCAACTTCACCCAACTGACGGCCGAGATTCCGAAGACGTGGGATGCGGTGAAGCGGTCGCTGGCGGTCGATTCGACTTCGCCGGGCAGCAACTTCACGGACATCAAACAGCCGATGATCCGGGCCTTGGAGCGCGGCGGCACGGGCGAGAGCAAACTCCTCGGCGTCGTCGTGTTGACGGACGGCCAACACAATTGGGGCGTCGGCCCGACGACCAAGACCAAGGAGCTCGGCCAGCGCGGCGTGCCGGTCTACTTCGTCGGCATCGGGGCCAAAGACCCGCCGCCGGACGTGGCGCTCCTCTCCGTGAAGGCGGCCCCGCCAACCGTGTTCAAGAACGCCTACACGACGGTCGAAGCGCGCGTCCTCATTAACAACTTGCCGCCGGGCAAGGTGAAGGTGACACTCACTTACCCGGACATCCCCGGCGTGAAGAAACGGGAGCCGCTCGTCGAGGAAGTCGCCCACGACGGCACCAATGGCCCGCGCCTCGTGACGTTCACTGCCCGCATGGACCAGCCAGGCACGGAGACGCTGACCGTCACCGCCGAACACAAGCCGGCCGCCGAGGGCGACCCGCGCAAGGACACCCGGCCGGAGAACAACACGCGGCCCGTCGTCGTCACGGTGTCGCCGGACAAGGCCAAGGTGCTGCTCGTGGACGGCGAAGTGCGCTGGGAGTTCCACTACCTGCGCACGGCCCTGATCCGCGACGAGACGATGGACACGACCAGCGTGGTCTTCGACCAGCCCCGGCTCAACGCCGTCGATGCGGAAGGGAGCCGCAAGATGGGTCTGCCGGACTTGGCGTTGCCCAAAGACCCCGAGGCCCTGCTGAACTACGACTGCGTGATCCTCGGGGACATCTCCCCGGACCAACTCCCCAAGGCCGAGCGGGAACGGCTGGAACAATACGTCTCCGAGCGCGGCGGCACGCTGGTGTTGCTGGCCGGCAAGCGGTCGATGCCGTTGGAGTTCCTCAAGGACGGCGACCCGTTCGTGAAGCTGTTGCCGATCCGCAGCCCGAAGGTGTTCAGCGCCCCGCAGGGGTTCAAGATCGCCCTCACCGGCGAAGGCTCACAAACGGGCTTCCTGCGGCTCGACCCGAACCCCGGCGTGAGCGCCGAGACGTGGGCGAACTTGCCGCCGCACTACTGGGCCGTCACCGGGCAGGCGAAGGACGGGGCCGTCACGCTGGCGAGCGTCGCCCCCGGCCAAATGATTGCCGACCCGGCCGCCGCCCGCGACTGGGAGCGGAACAACGGTCTCGTCGTCCGGCACAACTACGGCTTCGGCAAGGTCGTGTACGTCGGCATCGACAGCACCTGGCGGTGGCGGTTCAAGAAGGGGGACACGTATAACCACCGCTTCTGGAGCCAAGTGATCCGCTGGGCCGCCAGCGACCGGGCCTTGATCGCCGGCAACGAGTTCGTGCGCTTCGGCGCCCGCGAGCCGGTCTACCGGGCCGACCAGGAAGTGGAACTGGTCGTGCGCCTCTCGGACAAGGTGAAGACCCTCAAGAAGGACGCGATGGCCGGCGCCCGCCTGCTGCACAAGCCCAAGGGCGGCCCGGAGACCGCCGTCGGCCTGATGCCGCTGCGACCGCACCCCGTGATCCCGCGCGAGTACGTCGGCGCCCAAGGGAACCTGCCCCCCGGCGACTACGACATCGAACTGGTGATCCCCGACATCGAGGACAAGCTCAACGGCCCCGACGGCAAAAAACTCCGCGCCCACGTCCAAGTTCTCCCCGCTGACACCGGCGAGTTGATCGACCTCAGCACGAATTGGACCCTGATGGAAGACTTGGCGACGCGGTCCGGCGGGAAGGTGTTTCCCGCCGACCGGGCCAAGGAATTGGTCGAGTTACTGCAAAGCCGCTCGGCGACGCGGGAGGTCGCCGTCGAGCAAAAGATCTGGCAATCGTGGTGGACACTGGCCGTGTTCATTGGACTGCTGACGGCCGAGTGGCTGGTCCGCAAGTGGGCCGGGTTGCCGTGAGTTCAAATGGTTTTGGATTTTAGCCCCAACGGGGCGTCCGGATGTCGCCAGGCCCGGAAGGGCCTGGAATCGGACCCATTCAACGACTAGAGCATTTTCAGTTTCGGTGTTGCGGTGGGACCGGCGTC
>JAYTTY010000370.1:0-21836 GCA_043744795.1 Zavarzinella sp.
AAGCGGCCGATTTTGTCTTCGTTGGAGTCCCGGCTTTAGCCGGTCTTCGGCGAGCGGTCGCCTCATGCGGGTGACAGCCATTTGATGGTGAGAGCCGCGCAGACCGGCTAAAGCCGGGACTCCAACGCAGGCCAAAACCGCGCCGGGGGATCGGTTGGGGATGGCGTTGGAGTCCCGGCTTCAGCCGGTCTTCCGCGGAGGCTGTCCCCCCCGCCGCGACATCCCCGACCAACGCAGTGTCCCGCGCAGACCGGCTGAAGCCGGGACTCCAACGAAGCAACCACTCGGCCTGGGCGTTCAGCCGTTCGGCCAAGACCACCCGGGGCCTCACGGCCCACGGCTCGTTTGTCTTGATTGGTCATTGGTCATTCCGCCAATTGGCCTTGCCCTCTCCCCCCAGCTTCGGCTATCACCCGCGTCGCGTCGGCATTCGTGTCTTGTTGAGGGTGAATCCCATGCGTTGGCTTTCTCGTCGGGTGTTGCCGGTGGTCGGGGCGACGGCCTTGGTCGCGGCCGGATATGTACTCGGGGGCCTGCGGGTTGAGCCGTTGGCGGCCCAGCAGCGCGGGCCGGTCGTACAGGCCAGCGGGACGGCCGACGCCCCGGCGAAGCCGGTCACGAACGACCAGCGGGTGATCGCGTACATCTACGGCAACACGCCGGTGACGCGCGAGGAGTTCGGCGACTACCTCATCAAGCAGTTCGGGGCCGAGCGCGTCCGCCTGTTCGTGAACCGCCGCGTCATCGAAATGGCCGCCGCCAAGCAGGGCGTGGTCGTCACCCCGCAGGAAGTGGAGGCGATCATCGCCCAGGACTGCGCCAAGGTCGGGGTGTCCCGCGAGGCCTTCGTGAACGACGTGCTGAAGAAGAAGTACAACAAGACGCTGCTGGAGTGGAAGGAAGACGTCATCAAGCCCCGGCTGATCCTCTGGAGCATGTGCCGGAAGGACATCAAGATCGAGGAAGAAGACCTCAAGAAGGTCTTCGAGAACAACTACGGCGAGAAGTCCCAAGTGAAGATCATCCTGTGGCCGAACGACAGCAAACACGCCGCGCAAAAGGCGTGGGGCGCGATCCGCGCGAACGACGAAGAGTTCGAGCGGCAGGCCCGCAGCCAACTCCACAGCGACTTGGCGAACCGGGGCGGTTTGGCCGACCCGATCGGCCGGCACTCCGGGCCGTCAACGGCCAAGATCGAGGAGATCGCCTTCCAGTTGAAGCCGGGCGAAATCAGCGAACTGATCGAGACGTCGGCCGGGGTCATGGTCATCAAGTGCGTGAAGCGCATCCCGGCCCGGACGGACGTGACCTTCGAGGCGGTGCGGACGCAAATGATCAAGGAGCTGACGGAGCAGTTGCTGGAGATGGAGGTGCCGAAGGCGTTCGCCCGGCTGAACGAGGAGGCCAAGCCGCTGTTCCTGCTCAACCCGGCCGACATCGACAGCAAAGAAGTGGAAGAGCAATCGCGGCGGCTGCTGGGCACGCCGACGCCGCCGAAGAAGTAAATCCCCGCCCAGGAGTCGGCCGCCCGGGCCGAGCCACGCATGAGCGCCGTCCCGTCCGCGTGGCGATTGGCCGCCGTCGCCCTCGGCATCACGGCCGGTCAGCTTCTGTTCGTCTTGGTGTCGGGGTGGCAGGCGCCGGGCCGGCCCCCCAAGGCCGCCGACGATTCCCTGTTCGGCGTGTACCCCGCCCTGCGCCAGTGGGACAGCGGGTGGTACGCGAACATCGCGCAGAACGGCTACCGCGCCCCGGACCCGCGGGTGCCCGATGATGTGGGGACTGTCGTGTTCTTCCCGGGCTACCCGCTCGCCGGCCGCGGCCTGCACGCCGTCACCGGGTGGCGCGTGGAAGTCGCCCTCCTCGCGGTCAGCCAACTCGCGTGCTGGGCCATGTGGGCCTACCTGTTGCTATTACTGCGAGACGTAGGCGTCTCGGCCCGCGGCACCGCGGTCGTTGTCGGCTTGCTCCTCTGCCACCCGGCGGCGTACTTCTTGGTGTCGGCCTACTCCGAATCCCTCTTCCTCGCCGGCTTCTTGGGGATGTGCTTCTGGGCCGCCCGCCCCGGCTGGCCGGCGCTCGCGCTGGCCGGCGCGCACGGGGCGGTGATGACGGCGACGCGCATCGTCGGCGTCCCGCTGGTCGTCGTCCCCCTCGTCGCGGTCTTTTTCGCCCCCGGCAGTCGGTGGCGGGACTTGGCCCGGCCGGCGGCGGTCGCGGCGACGGCGGCGCTCGGGTGCCTGTCGTTCTTCGCGTGGTGCCATGTTCGGTTCGGCCGGTGGGACATGTACATGGCGACCGAACAGGCCGGCTGGGGCGTCCGGCCGAACTACTTCTTCCCGCTGGACCACCGGGTCTACAAGCCGTCCTTCACGGTGTTCCGGCGGGCGCGCGAAAACCCGGCGCTCCTCGACGCCGCCCTGGCGGCCTACGCCCTGCTCACGCTGATGGGCGCGGCCGCGGCGGAGGCCGTCCGCCGCCGGTTCGGGGACCGCGGCCTGCGCCGCCGGCTGGCGTGGTACGCGGCCGCCGCCGCACTGGTTTACGTCCCCCTCGCCGGGCACTACCACCGCCAATACGGGAGCTTCACCCGCTTCTCGCTGGTCGCCGCCGTCCCGTTCCTTCTGGTGTGCGCCGACGCCCTGAAGGAATGGCGGTGGCGGTGGACGTTCGCCGTCCCGCTGGCCGCCGCCGCACTGGCCGGGCTGGCGATTCAGGCGAACAACATTCAGTTCTTCGTGCTGGGGAAGTGGACGTATTAACTGAGTCCGCGGGTCACGGCGTCGGCCGGCGGTGACGCCAGTAGTTCGGCCGCCGCCGGTGGTGGGCGACGGCCGCGATCCAAATTCGACCGGGCAAGTCGGCGAACAGGACGCTGTACGAGAACCGCGACAGGATGCACCGTCGGACGCGACCGCGCTCGATCCCGTATAGCCGTGGGTGAAGGCGGATGCGTTCGACTGCCTCTTTCAACTCCCGCTCGAAGTCGGCGCCCAAGCCGATTCGCTGGGCGTCGTAATGTGATTGGCCGTCGAGGGCATCCTGCCGCGCCTCCGGGTGGAATTCGACCGGCTTCATTTCTGTCGCCTGTTCTCTGCCATCTGCCGAAATACCTCCTCGGCCGGAATTCCTTCCACGCGCCCCTCTTCAAAGTCTTTGATGCGCGCTTCCGCGACATCGTACCAGTCCGGGTGCAGGGCGTCGGCGTCGTCCGCGGACTCGTACAGCCAATCGGCGAGTTTCAGGCGGTCGCCGACGGGAAGGTCTTTGAGTGTTCCCTTTATTTCGTCCAAGGTCGGCATGAGTGTATTCTCCAAGTTCCGCGTTAGTTGCCACACGGGCGGGCCGCGTAAAAGAGACCGCCCCCGCTTACGACCCGGCGTTTACATGGCGGTGTTCACGGCGTCGGCCGGCGGTGACGCCAGTAATTCGGCCCTCGCCGGTGGTGGGCGACGGCCGCGATCCAAATGCGGTCGCGCAAGTCAGCGTAAAAAATGCCGTAAGGAAAGCGCGTGAGGACGCACTGCCGGAAACGGCCGACGACGACGGCATAGGTTAACGGTTGCCCCTGAAGTCGATGCGCCGCCGCCCGGAATTCACGCTCAAACTCGGCCCCGAGTCCGGGTTGCCGCGCGTCGTAGTACGCCTCGGCGGCAATGACTTCTTGGTCAGCCTCCCAGTGGATTTCAAGTGGTTTCACGGCGGGCCCTGTTCTCGGCCAGTCGCCGGAATGTTTCCTCGATTGGAATTCCTTTCACCCGGCCCGATTCGAATTCGGCGAGTCGGGCTTCGCAGACCTCTCCCCACTCGGCGAGCCATTCATCGTCCGTATCCGCGGACGCGTATACCCAGTCCGCGAGTATTAAGCGGTCGCCCAGTGGGAGTTCGCTTAACGTCGATTTCAGTTCGTCCAAGGTTGGCACGGGTTCATCCTCCGGTGGCTGAATGTACTTTACCACGCCGACAACGAGGGCGGAAGCGGGCTGCCACCTTCGGCCCCGCCGCAAATCCCGTCGCGCGTGGCGAATTTTGGCGGCCCCTCCTATAATCCTCCTTTGACTCGTTTGGTTCGCCGCACGCGCGGCGAGGCGGGTTTAACCTCTACGTCCCTTTTTTGGCCGCTTCCCCCCGCTCTGTGGGTGGCCGGCATGGAATCCCCCTTCTCTTATGGCTAACCGCAAACTGATTCACGACCTCGACGTCTCCGAGAACGACGCCCTGCTCGAGGAAGACTTCTCCGCCGCGATGGAGGCCTGGATCCAACAGGCCAACACCGTTTACGAACCCAACAAGATCATCGAAGGCCGGGTCCGCGAGATCCGCGGCGAAGACGTCGTCATCGACGTCGGGTACAAGTCCGAAGGCCTCATCCGCATCGACGAGTGGAAGGAAGAGAACGGCGAACTCTCCGCGAACGCCCCCAAGGTCGGCGACACCGTCCAAGTGCTGCTCGAAAGCGTCGAAGACGAGAACGGCGTCGTCTCCCTCAGCTACCGCAAGGCGAAGCGGCAGAAGGAATGGGAAGCCATCCTCGCCAAGCACAAGGAAGGCGACCGCGTCAAGGGCCTCGTCACCCGCAAGATCAAGGGCGGCCTCCTGGTCAACATCGGCGTGAACGTGTTCCTGCCGGCGAGCCAAGTTGATATTCGCCGTCCCCCGGATATTGGCGACTACATCAACAAAGACATCGAGTGCATGATCCTCAAGATCGACGAGGTCCGCCGGAACATCGTCGTTTCTCGCCGGAAGCTGCTCGAAGAAGACCGCGCCCGCCTCAAGCGGGACCTGCTGTCCACCATCGAGCCGGGCCAGGTCCGCAAGGGCGTGGTCAAGAACATCGCCGAGTTCGGCGCGTTCGTGGACCTCGGCGGCATCGACGGCCTCCTGCACATCACGGACATGGCGTGGTACCGCGTGCAAGACCCGCGCGACATGGTGAAGATTGACCAGGAGCTGGAAGTCTTCATTCTCCAAGTGGACAAGGAGAAGGAGAAGATCGCCCTCTCCCTGAAGCACAAGACCCCCAGCCCGTGGGACAACATCGAAGCCCGGTACCCGACCGGCAGCAAGCACACCGGCGAAGTGGTCAACATCATGACCTACGGCGCCTTCGTGAAGCTGGAGCCGGGCATCGAGGGCCTCGTCCACATCTCCGAAATGTCGTGGGTGCGCCGCATCAACGACCCGAAGGAGCTGGTCAAGGTCGGGGACGTGATCGAGGTCATGGTCCTGAACATCAACAAGGACAAGCAGGAAATCTCCCTCGGCATGAAGCAGTGCCAGGCGAACCCGTGGGACAAGGTGGCCGAGAAGTACACGCCGAACACCGTCGTGTCCGGCGTCGTGCGGAACCTCACCAACTACGGGGCCTTCATCGAGATCGAAGACGGCATCGACGGCCTCCTGCACGTCTCGGACATGAGCTGGACCCGCAAGGTCACGCACCCGAACGAAGTCGTGCAGAAGGGCCAGAAGGTCACGTGCGTGGTCCTGAACGTGGACCAGGAGAAGAAGCGCGTGGCCTTGGGCCTCAAGCAAATGGCGACGGACCCGTGGGACACGGACATCCCGAGCCAGTACAAGCCGGGCCAAGTCGTGAAGGGCAAGGTCACGAAGCTGACCAACTTCGGCGTGTTCGTGGAATTGCAGCCGGGCCTCGAAGGCCTGCTGCACATCTCCGAACTCACGGAAGACAAAGTGGAATCGCCGGAAGATTTGGTGAAGGTCGGCGACGAGCTGGAAGTGAAGGTGCTGCGCGTGGACGGGAAGGACCGCAAGATCGGCCTGTCCCGCAAGAACCTGAACGACCCGACCGTCCCGGAAGACGCCGAGATCCCGGACATGAACGCCCCAGCCCCGACCCCGGAAAGCCGGGCGGCGGCCAAGGAGCAGCGCGAGAAGCAGAACAAGGACCTGCGCGGCGGCACCGGCGAGGCCGGCCCGCTGTTCAGCCTGCCGGGCGCGGACAAGCAGTAAAGCGACCTCACCCCCTCTCCGCCGCGGAGAGGGGGACCGGACAGGTTGACGACGACGTGACGTGGTTGATGCAGCGGAACCCTCTTGCTCCCCCTCTCCGCCGCGGAGAGGGGGCCGGGGGGTGGATTTTCGCCCTTCTCCCGGCCCCGACGGAAACTTCAATTGCAAATCGGCCGCCGGTCGGAACCGGGCGATCCGGGGCCGTGCGGTTCCGATTGTGCCGGCCGTGCGCGTTCTGACCCCGCCGCCGGCCCGGCCGGGCGGCATCGGGCCTTTTCACGGCCGATATGATCTAGCGGCGGGAGAAGGCGGGTCGATACGATGGAGCGATTCGGTAGCCGGATCGGTTGGTGACGGCCCCGGCGGGCGGGAAGGGATTCCCGGATGCCCGACAGGCCGGCCACTTGGCGCCCCCCATGCCCTCCCGTGGACACGACAACATGAATCGACCGCGTCGCTTGCGGGACGACCTCGTCCAGACGCCCCTGGAGACCTACCTCCGGGAAATCAACGAGACGGCCCTGCTGACCGCCGACCAGGAAAAGAGCCTCGCCCGCGAGATCGAGACCGGCAGCACGGAAGCCCGGGACCGGATGGTGCGGGCCAACCTGCGCCTCGTGGTGAACATCGCCCGCGGGTACACCGGCAAGGGCCTCGTCCTCCAAGACCTCATCGAGGAGGGCAACCTCGGCCTCCTGCGGGCCGTCGAGGGCTTCGACCCCGACATGAACACCCGGTTCAGCACTTACGCCAGCTACTGGATCAAGCAGTCCATCAAGCGGGCCTTGGTGAACACCGCCAAGACGATCCGCATCCCGGCGTACATGGTCGAACTCCTCGCCAAGTGGCGCCGGGCCACCAACCAGCTCACGGACGAGCTGGGCCGGCCGCCGACGAACGAGGAGGTCGCCAAGCTGCTCGGCCTGCCGAAGAAGAAGTTGAGCATCATCAAGAAGGCGATCCGCGTGTACAACGCGGCCCCGCAGTCCGACCAGACGGAGGCCGGGTGGTCCATCGACGAGATGCTGATGGACGGCCGGACCAAGACGCCGGACTCGGAGATGGTGGACAACGACGACCTGCGCCAAGTGCTGGTGCTGCTCAACCAGATGGACCCCCGCGAGGCGACGGTCCTGCGCATGCGCTTCGGCCTGAACGACGAGGAGCCGAAGACGCTGAAGGAAATCGGCGAGGCCCTGGGCCTGACCCGCGAGCGCGTCCGCCAAATTGAGAGCGAAGCCTTGGCGAAGTTGAGCAACGACTTGTCGGGGGACGACTGAGCCTTTTGACAACCGCTTTCACCCGAACATCAGCAGCCGGCTCAACTCCAACTCCGTGTCGAACTGGCAGCCGATCTCGAAGTAGTCGCCGGTCTCTTTGCAGTTGCGCACCACCATCGTCACCCAGTCAAACGTGTCCGGGGCGTTGGACGGCTTGGCCTTCAACTGCGTCCCCACGGGCTGCGGGGCGGCGACGGCGAGCCGCAAACCGCCGGTCGAGCGGTCCAGCACATACGCCTCGACCGGCTTGGCCTTCCTGGCCCGCGGGTCCAGGACCAGCACCGGCGTCGGCATGCCGGCCCGGCGGATGGCCCGGCGGCGCTCGTCGTGCCGGGCTTGCGCCGTCGGCGGCTGCAACTGGGACATCAGGTCCGGGGCCGGCGGGACGACGGGGCCGCCGGTCCGCGGCTGGCGGCGGGCCAGGAACAGGAACAGCAGGATCACCGCGAGGCCGGACGCCAGGGCGATCCACATCATCGGGTCGCCGATGGTCAGGTTCGAAAGCAGGTTGGCCAGCGTTGGCATGGGAGGCTCGGCCGGGGGCGGGTGTCAGTCACGGGGGAACGGTTTCCCACGCTGTATTCTGGGACACTTTCCCGCCCGGGGCAAGAATAACTTCCCCCGGGCCGCGAATCGCCGCCCGGCCTAGAATGCCATTATCGGCCAACACGAAGCGGGAAGCGGTCTGCACGATGGGCGGAGTGAACCCTTATACCGAAAAACCGGCCACCGAGCGGGCCAAGAAGAAGTTCCGTCTCACGTTCCTCATCGAGGAGACGGGCGAGCGGAAAGTCTTCGAGGCCGACCCGGCCGAGATCCCCTACGGCCGCACCGGGCTGGAGGGGAGCATCCTGGACATTGCCGGCGGGGCCGGGCTGGAAATCGACCACGCCTGCGGCGGCGTGTGCGCCTGCGCCACCTGCCATGTGAAGGTCCGCGAGGGGCTGGACAGTTGCAGCCGGCCGACCGACGACGAGGAAGACCAGATCGACAGCGCCCGCGACGTGGAGGTAGACTCCCGCCTCAGTTGCCAGTGCGTCCCCAACGGCTCCCAGGACTTGTTGGTCGTCATCCCCAAGTGGAATAAGAACTTGGTGAAGGAACATTAATCAAAGAGTTGAAAACAAGACTCACCACAAAGGCACCAAGGCCGCACGAAGACTCACAAAGATAAATCAAGGGGATTTCCTTCTGTCTTCTTCGTGAGTCTTTGTGCGGCCTTCGTGCCTTTGTGGTGAATGTCTTTTGACTTGATTCCGAACTCCGAACTCCGAATTCCATGAATCTCCCGACAGGTTATCTCTTCGCCGGCGTCCACAGCGGGTTGCGGGCGACCGAGCCGGGCCGGCTCGACTTGGCCCTCGTCGTCAGCGAGCGGCCGGCGGCGGCGGCCGGCGTCTTCACCCTCAACCGCGTGGCGGCGGCCCCGGTCCGCCTCTGCCAAGAACGATTGCCCCGCGGCGACGCCCGCGGGTTCGTCGTCTGTTCCGGCAACGCCAACGCCTGCACCGGCGAGCAGGGGATGGCCGACGCCCGCCGCATGGCCGAGTTGGCCGCCCAATACGTCGGCGGGACGGCCGAGCAAATGCTCGTCTGCTCCACGGGCGTGATCGGCCGGCTCATGCCGATGGCCGCGATGGAGGCGGGCATCCCGGCGGCGGCCAAGGTTCTCTCGCCGTCGATTTCCTCGTTCGAGGAGGCCGCCAAGGCCATCCTCACCACGGACACGCGGATCAAGACGAGTTCCCGCCGGGCCGGGCCGCACGCCGTCGCCGGGTTCGCCAAGGGGGCGGCGATGATCGGCCCCAACATGGCCACCATGCTCGGATTCGTAATCACCGATGCCGCCGTGCGCCCGGCCGACCTGCACGCGATCTTGAAGGACGCCGTCGCCGAGACGTTCAACTGCATCAGCGTCGAGGGGCACATGAGCACGAACGACACCGTGCTGCTCCTCGCCAACGGCGCCGGGGAGCCGCTGGCCGGCGCCGCGCTGGCCGACTTCGCCGAGACGGTGCGGGCCGTCTGCTCGGACCTGTCGCGGGCCATCGCCGCGGACGCCGAGGGGGCGAATCACTTAGTCATCATCGACGTGGAAGGCACCCGCACCAACGCCGAGGCGAAGCAGGTCGCCAAGACCATCGCCGAGAGCGCCTTGGTGAAAACGGCCATCTTCGGCGCCGACCCGAATTGGGGCCGCTTCGTCTCGGCCGCCGGCTACTCCGGCGTCGTGTTTGAGGAGCGGGAATTGACGCTGTGGATGGGCGAGACGGAACTCTACCGGGCCGGCACGCCGTTGCCCTTCGACGCCGCCGCCGCCAGCGCGTACCTGAAGCACAACCGCGAAGTGCATTTGAAGTTGAAATTCACGCTCGGCGCGGGCAAGTGCCGCTTCTTCACCTGCGACCTGACCACCGAGTACGTGACGCTGAACGCGGACTACACGACGTAACCGCCCGCCCCCGGCCCGCCCTGCCGCAGAAATGTCTACTCAATCACGATCATCGTCGCGCTGGCCGCCGGCAGGGTCAGCGCCACCGACCCGGTGACGGCCTTGGCATCCTTCAGGCACTCCTGCACTTTGCCGTCGGTCTCCTGATCGAACCGCCAGACCCGCATACGGCCCTTGAGGCCCGGAAGGTCAATGGCGGTCTTGGCTGCGCCGGTCAGGCTCTTGTTCACGACGACGATGGTCGTCGCCCCGTCGCGGGACCGCTTGGCGGCGTACACGGTCACGTCGGGCGTGTCGCTGTCGGCCGGGACGAAGCGGTCGCCGAAGCGGCCGCCGCGGTCGTCGTAGTCGCGGAAGAGTTTCCACGCCAGTTCTTGCGTGCCTTCCGGCGTGTTCCAGATGAAGGCGAGATCGACCTTCTCGCGGGCCAGGACGCCCAGCACGTCGGCTTGGGCCAGGCCGCCGGTAATGTTGTCCGAGCCGCCGAAGTTGTACTCGCCGACGGACAGTTCCATCGCCGGGTCGTGCTTGGCGATCCACGCCTTCGCCCGGCGCACCACCATTGCGGGGCCGCCGACGGCCGCTTCCTTCGTCCACGATTCCGGGGTGTACGCCGGGTCCCACAGGTCGCGGGTCGTCCGCATGCGGAGTTGGTTGAACTTGAGGTCGCCGCCGTGGCCCTCGTAGGGGTCGCGGCCCTCGTGGCGGGCCTGCGGGTACCAGTGCAGGTCGAACACGTCGATCAGCGGCTTGCCGTGCGCCTTGCGGTACTCGGCGCACTTCATGACGAACCACTCGCCAAGCGGCACGCGGCCGTGGGCGGTGTAGTCGCGGTGCGTCTGGTACTGGTCCCCCCCCTCGTCGGCGGCCGAGTAAAACAGGTCCATCCAGCCCCAACTGCAGAAGCCGGCCACCTTGGCCGCCGGGTCTTCCTTCTTGATGGCCTCGGCGTACTTCACCGTCAGGTCCCACAACTCGTCGTAGCCGAGGGCCTTCTTGCGAACGTCGCGGTGCGTCAGGTGCCACAGCATCGGCTCGTTGTCCAGCACCCAGTACCGCACGCCGCGGCCGTCTGCCTTGCCGGCCTGTTGCGAGACGAACCGCACGGCCTCGGCGATGAACTCGGGGCCGACGGCGACCGACGTGTCTTCCGGGTCGTTCCAGGTGATCGTGCCGCGCTCGGCGTGGACGCCGTTGCCCACGTCCGCGTGCCCGGCCTCGGCCGCCTGCTGCTTGCCGTACTTGCTGACGGAATAGGCCGAGGAGTCGTGGTCCTTCGAGACGTACCCGATCATCGGGACGGTGAGGTACCCGGTCGCCCCGGCCTGCTGGTTGTTCTTGGCGAACTTGACGTAGCCGGTCTGCGCCGGGTCGCTGATCTTGGCGCCGCCGTTCTTGAAGAACCAGTCCTTGCCGGCGTTGTCCGCGTTCAACTTCCAGTTGTGCCGGGTGGAGCGGTTGCCGCCCCAGCGAGTGACCGGGATGGCGTAGCGGGCCAACTTGTCGGCCGGCAAGTCGCACACGCCGAAGATTTCATCGTGAATTGGGTAGGTCGGCTCGTCGAACTTCACGCGGGCGAGGGCGGTGAAACTCTCGCCGGCCGGGAACTTCGCCGCCGGCGGCCGCGGCGTGTCGAGGGTAAAGGCAATTTGGTCGATCTGGAACACCAGCCGTTGGGCGGCGTTGCTGGAGAAGTCGATGCCCCAGAGTTTCCGCAGGTTCAAGTCTTTGTTGGCGGCGAACTTGTCCAAGGGGAGGACGACTTTTCGCCACGACCCATCAATGCGGGTCAGGGCGCCGTTGCCCACGACGGCCATCGGGTTGCTCACGGGGAGTTTTTCCGGCCGCTTGTTGCTATCCATCAGGTGGACGGTCAGGTCGGCGTCCGGCCGGTCGGTCACTTGGCGGACGTAGAAAGTCAGGCTGCGGTACTTGCTCACGTCGTCCCCGGCGTCGTCCGGGAACCAGCCCTTCCAGTTCAGCCCGCAGCCCTTCCAGCCGTCGCCTTCGAAGGTCAGGGTGATGGCCGTGCCGCCGTCGTGCCCGTCGCCGCCGAGGCCGATCACGCCGTCTTTGCCCCACGTTCGGCCGACCGGGTCGGCCGCGGACCACACCAGCAGCGGGCCGCGGCCGTCCGCGAGTTTGGCGACGGTCGTCGGCTCGCCGGCTTGTGTGCTCGGCGGGTCGTACTGCCCGCTCATCCACCAAAGGAGAAACACTTGGCCCAAGCAGAAGGCGAACAGGAAGGAACGCAGTCCCGGCATGTCGAATCCTGTCAGGATGTACCGATTGATCCGGCGAGAGAGACACTAACGATTGGTCAAACCGTAGGACGGCTTCCCGGCGAGTGCAACCCCGTACAGGGTGCGCGGCCGCGAAATACTCCGCGACGCGCACAACCCGCACGACAGTTACCGCCAGTATAACCGGCACAGTCAAGCCGTCCGGCCCGGCGAAATCGCGCCGCGTAACGAGTCTTCGCCCCTCGCCCGAGAGGATGTATCGGCTCGGTGAAATTTACGGGCGACGCAGAAGAGTCCGGCTGTACCGAATGCCCGGATTCCGCTCAATGCGAAAAAATGTGGAAATCGTGGGGGGTGGTCAGAATTGAGGGGAAGATGGGGAGGATTTGCGGGTAAGAGAAAGACATTTTTAGCCGCGGATCGAACACGGAAGAAACACGGATAAAGGCAAAAGCCAGAAAGGCAGAAGACTTTTCTAAAACGAAGACGGATGAAAGGCACGGATAAGACACCAAGCAGACAAGCAGGGATGGCTTTTCCGTGTCGCATCTCGGGTTTCATCCGTCTGGTTTTAGAACGGTTTTTGCTTTTGCCTTTATCCGTGTTTTGTCCGTGTTCGATCCGTGGCTAAAAATGTCTTTCTCGATTCGTTTACCGCCGGGTCATCGTCGGGTATTCGGCCGGGACGATGCGTTTTTCCCACCGTCGACCATCGCGCAAAATGCTGACGGTCGCGGCTTCCCCGACCGCATGGGCGGTCAGCAGTTTGTGCAGGTCGTCCACGTCGGCGACCGGCTCGTCGGCGAAGTTCAGGATCACGTCTTCGACTTCCAGGCCGGCGGCGTCGGCCGGGCCGCCGTCTTCGATGGCCAGGATTTCCACGCCACTGCCCATCTCGACGCCGACCTTGCGGCCGAGGGCCGGCGGAATCGGCACCTGACGGCCGTGCAGGCCGAGGTAGCCGCGGATCACGCGGCCGTGCTTCATTAAGGAAGGCAGGATGTGCTTGGCCATGTTGATCGGGATGGCGAAGCAAATGCCTTGGGCCGGCTGGATGACGGCCGTGTTGATGCCGATCACCCGGCCGCGGCTGTCCGCCAGCGCGCCGCCGCTGTTGCCGGGGTTCAGGGCCGCGTCCGTCTGGATCACGTTGTCCACCAAGTGCCCGGACACGCTGCGCAGCGTCCGGCCGACGGCGCTGACCACGCCGGCCGTCACCGTGGACTCGAACCCGAGCGGGCTGCCGATCGCCATCGCCAGTTGCCCGACGCGGAGGGCGGCCGAGTCCCCGAGCTTGGCGAACGGGAAGTGGTCCCCGTCGGCCCGGATGAGGGCAAGGTCGGTCCACGGGTCATTGCCGATGACGTGCCCGGTCACTTCTTGCCCGTCGTGCAGCCGGACGCGCACCGTGTCCTCGTCGCCGACGACGTGGTGGTTGGTCAGCAAGTACCCTTCGGGCGAAAACAGCACCCCGGACCCCGAGCCGGCCCGCAGGCCGCGGCCCACGCGAAGGTTCACGACCGCCGGCCGCAGTTTCTCGGCCACGGTGACGACGACGGTGGAAAAGGCGTCGAGGGCCTCGGCCTCTTCCGCGGAGTCCGGGGCCGGGTCGGGCCGGTCGAAGTCGGCTTGGCCGTCAGTGATGAAGTGCTGCCAGAAGCGGGACATGGGAACCTCCGTGGGGTCGGCCGCATTGTAGACGGGACGAGTCAAGGCCAATCGGTCGCGGCCGTCGCCGGGAATTACCCCGGCCGCCGGCCCTTCTTACACCCCCCAGCCTTCCGCTTGACAAAGCGGGCCGGCGCGGGCATAAGCGGGGATGGAAGTTGGACGCGGGTCGCCCACCGGAGGATTCAGCGTGAGAAGTCGGACGTGGGGCGCGGTAATCGTCGGCGTGTTGCCCTTCCTCGGGGGGTGCGCCGGGATGAACAACACGGAACGGGACGCCCGGACCGGCGCCCTGCTCGGCGCGGGGGGCGGCGCGGTCCTCGGCCAGGCGGCCGGCGGCCACCCGCTCGTCGGCGCCCTCCTCGGGGCCGGGGCCGGCACGATTCTCGGCGGGGCCGTCGGCAACGAGGAAGACAAGCGGGAGCGGGCCGATCTGATCCAGGCGAAGAACGAGGCCGAGGCCAAGCAGGGCACGCCGCTCGGCCTGACGGACATCATCCAACTGGCCCAGAAGGACGTGGGGGACGAAGTCATCATCAACCAGATCCGCACCACGCACTCGACGTTTCAACTCTCCTCCGAAGACCTGCGCTTCCTGAAGGAGAACAAGGTCTCCGACCGCGTGGTCCTCGAAATGCAAAACCGCCGCCCGGACGCCCACCCGCACTACGCCCCCGGTTACTCTCGCGGGCCGCGCTACATCTACGGCCCGCCCCCGCCGTACTACTTCTACGGCCCGCCGCCACCGCCGCCGGGCATCGGCGTTGGGTTCGTGATCCGCTGACGGTCGGGCGTGCCCGCCGCTTCGATTCGGCCCGCCGACCACGGGCCGCCGAGCCGCGCAAGAGAAAACGGCGTCCGAAACCGTAGGATCACCTGAACGACCCCCGACCAGCCGCCCGCGAGCGATGCCGGAAGAAGAAAAAACGAAGGCCTTAACTCAGCGCCATTCGTCCGTCAGGCCGAAAGGCCGTCGCTCCGCGGGGGACGCCGTCACCGTTGGAATTCGACCGATGACCCCCCGTCTCCTCGCCGCCCTGTTGATCCTCCCGCTGCTCGGGTGTCCGGAACCGCCGAAGCCGCCGACCGGGCAGGTGCGGGCCGAGACGGGCATCCCCGTCCCCGCGTTCGCGCTCACGGAACGCCACGGCCAGAGCGTGACCAACGCCGACTTGGACGGTAAAGTCTGGGTCGCCTCGTTCGTGTTCACGCGCTGCACCGGCCCGTGCCCGCAAGTGACGGCGACGATGACCCGCCTCCAGGAAGAGTTGAGCCTGACCGCCGAGCCGAACTTGCGGCTGGTGACGTTCACCGTGGACCCGGAGCGCGACACGCCGACGGAGTTGCTGGACTACGCCAAGAAGTTTCGGGCCGACGACAAGCAGTGGCTCTTCCTCACCGGCCCGGAAGCGACGATTCACCAGTTGCTCAACGACGGCTTCAAAGTCACCGCCCAGCGCAGCCCCGCCCCGGCCCCCGGCGACGAGTTCGACCACAGTTCCCGCTTGGCCGTCGTGGACAAGGCCGGCCACATCCGCGGCTACTTCGACGGCTTTCGCGCCGACCAAGGCCACGACCCGGCCGGGGAGTTCGCGGCGAATCTGAATGGGTTGAAGACGCTGGTGAAGGCGTTGTTGGCGGAGTAATCGCCGAACCCGTTTAGCCGCGACGCTTCGGAGTGGAGCGCGGGCTGCCTGAGCAAGCGATTCACCATTGTCAATGGCGAGCGTCGAGGCGATAGCCCGACGAGTTTGCACTTCCACGTCGGGCTGACACCTCAATGCTCTCCGGTCTTTCGATTTGTGTACGACATTTTATTTGGGTGCCGTTCCGCGCTCCACTCCGAAGCGTCGCGTCGCGGCTAAACAGTCGTTCCCCCTTTCCCCCGCTAAAACATCCCTCCCCACTCCCCCCGGAGCCACCGCCATGCCGCGCCTCTGCCTCCTCCTCACGCTCCTCTTCCCCGCCGCGCTCCCCGCCCAAGACGCGTGGCCGTTCGACCCGAAGCCGGACGACTTCTCCAAGGACGCCGCCTTCGACCTGCGCTCGCTTAATGAGAAAATTGCCGGGGAGAGCGGCTTCGTCACGGTCTCCAAGGACGGCGACTTCCTCGACGGGGCCGGCAAGCCGATCCGCTTCTGGGGCATCAACACCAACGTGCAAGACCCGCTGCCGCCGTACAGTTCGCACCCGAAGAAGGACTTGGAGCGCCACGCGCGATTTTTGGCGAAGCGCGGCGTGAACATGGTCCGCTGGCACGGGGCCGACTTCCCGAAGGGCGGGGCGAAAGGCGAGATCGCGAACGACCCGGCCCGCGTCAACGAGCCGTACATGGACCGCCTGTTCCAACTCGTCGCGGCCATGAAGAAGGAGGGGATTTACACCACCGTCAGCCCGTACTGGGCCGCCTCAATGCGGATTCCCAAGGCGTGGGGCATCGACGGGCCGGACAGGCAAGACGCCCACGGGCTGCTATTCTTCAACCCGAAGTTGCAAGAGATTTACAAGGGCTGGCTGAAGACGCTGTTTACCACCAAGAACCCGCACACCGGCCTCGCCTTGAAAGACGACCCGGCCGTGGCGGTCATCCAAATTCAGAACGAGGACAGCCTGTTGTTTTGGACGTTCCAAGGCATCAGCGGCCCGCAGAAGGAACTGCTCGGCGGGCAGTACGCCGCGTGGGCCGTCAAGAAGCATGGCTCGTGGGAGAAGGCGCTCGCCGCGTGGGCCAACGCCAAGGCCCCAGGGGACGACGCGGCCGCCAAGCGGCTCGGCTTCTACGGCCCGTGGGAGATGACCCGCGGCGCCCCGAAGTGGGAGGCGGGCAAGGCCGCCCGCCTCGCGGACCAGTTGGAGTTCTTGACGGAGACCATGCGGGCGTTCAACCAGTCGGTGATCGACTTCCTGCGCACCGACCTCGGCTGCAAGCAGGTCGTCAACTGTGGCAACTGGCGCAGCGCGGACACGTTCCTGCTCGACGACGCTGAGCGGTACTCGTACTCCCCCGGCGAAGTCGTCGGCGTCAATAGGTACTTCAGCCCGCCGCACTTGGGCGCCAACAACGGGTGGGCGATCACGAAGGGCGATACATTCTCCAGCGTGTCCGCGTTGCAGGAGCCGCGCGAGTTGCCGGTGAACCTCAAGCAGGTCCGCGGCAAGGCGATGATCCTCCCGGAGAGCGCGTGGGTGACGCCCAACGAGTTCCAGGCCGAGGGGGCGTTCCTCGCGGCGGCGTACCAGTCCCTCAGCGGCGTGGACTGCTTCTACTGGTTCGCCACGACGGCCACGGAGTGGATGCCGCCGACCTCGGCCAACGGCTTCAACAAGGAGACGCTGGGCAAGTGGGTCGTCGCCACGCCGACGCAGATCGGCCAGTTCCCGGCCGCCGCGTACCTGTTCCGCAAGGGCCTTGTGGCCAAGGGGAAGCCGGCCGTGACCGAGTTTCGCCCGCCGGCCGACCTGTGGGCGCGCAAGCCGCCGCGCATCGCCGAAGACCCCGGCTACGACCCGAACCGCGACACCGGCGTCGCCGCCAAAAAGTCCGACGCGACGGCGATCAGTCCGCTGGCGTTCTACGTCGGCCCGGTCGAAGTGGTGTACGACGGCAAGGCCGCCGACACCGTGGACGACTCGGCCAAGTTCATCGACCAGAAAGCCAAGACCGTGAAGAGCAACACCGGGGAACTCACGCTCGACTGGGGCAAGCAAGTGGCGATCATCCGCGCCCCGAACGCCCAAGGCGTGTGTGGCTTCCTCAAGAACGCCGGCGGCACCTTCCGCACGGGGGACATGGAGATCGTCAGCGACAACGAGTACGCCGCCATCCTCGCCGTGAGTCTCGACGGCAAGCCCCTCGCCACGTCGGGCAAGGTGCTGCTCCAAATCGGCACCAAGTGCCGCCCGAAGGACTGGAAAGAGGCCGCCAAGCGCGTGGCGCCGAAGGGAGAGAAGCCGTTCGACGGCAAGGAAGTCCAGTCCATCGGCGCCGCCGGCCCGTGGATGGTCGATGCCACCAAGGCGACCATAAGCTTCTCCAGCCCCGGCCTCACCCAAGCGACACTGCTGGACGCGAACTTCAACCCGGTCGGCGCCGTGAAGTCGAAGCGGTTCGCCGAGGGGCCGCTGGAAGTGGCGCTGCCGCCGGACGCGATGTACGTGATTGTGTGGTGACGGGAAATTACCGAAGCGCCCGCGAGGGAGGCGAGCCAGAAGCGTTAGCGACTGGAGGAACTTCCGGCGTCCGTGCGCCGCGAATCGAGTCTTCGAGATTCGCCCCACGGGTAGCGACTTCCTCTCACGAACCGGGTGACGACTCTCGCCCAAGGGGTCGGGCTTCGAAGACTCGCCCTCCGGCGTTCGCGTGCGTGCGGCTCCTCCAGTCGCTAACGCTTCTGGCTCGCCCCCCTCGCTGGCGCTTCGGTCAACCATGAAATTTCGCGCGAACGCCCCCAGACACTTGTCCCGGCGTTCGGCGGTCGCGTATATTACTTGCTCAAGCCACCCCGGGCTGCAATGGCGGGTGCGTCGCGCGGGCGACCCACACCGTAGCAGGCCGTGGTGGCTTGTTTCGTTTTTCGACCCCCGTTTTTGCCCGAGGAAGGCCGACGCCATGACGAAGAAAGACCTGCTGAACACGCCGATCGAACACATCGACATGACGAAGCACAACGTCGTGCCGCTGGTGGACGCCATGAAGAACATGGCCTTCACGGCCCGCGACCTCGGGCGGGCGGCCGAGATCACCGCCCGCATGGTGCGCGACAAGGACTGCGGCATCATTCTGTGCCTCGCCGGGTCACTCATCAGCGCCGGGCTGAAGAAGGTGATCGTGGACGCCATCCGGTGCAAGATGGTGGACGCCATCGTCTCCACGGGGGCGAACATCGTCGATCAGGACTTCTTCGAGGCCCTCGGGTATCGGCACTACGTCGCCGAGGAGCGGTTGAAGTCCGGCATGCACGACGGCGAACTGCGGGAGCTGGCCATCGACCGCATTTACGACACGCTGATCGACGAGGACGAGCTGCGCGTGTGCGACGACGTGATGCGGCAGATCACGGACGACCTCGAACCCAAGCCGCACTCGTCCCGCGAGTTCGTGCGGGCGATGGGCGAGTACCTCGACAAGACCGGGTGCAAGACGGCCGACAGCATCGTGTACGAGGCGTTCAAGCACGAGGTGCCGATCTTCGTCCCGGCCCTGAGCGACTGCTCGGCCGGGTTCGGGTTCGTCGCCCACCAGCACGCCCGCGGCGACGGCCCGAAGGTGTCCATCGACAGCGCCAAGGACTTCTACGAGCTGACGCAACTCAAGATCGCCAACCCGACGACCGGCCTGTTCATGATCGGCGGCGGCGTGCCGAAGAACTTCGCCCAGGACATCGTGGTGGCCGCCGAGATCCTCGGCAACGACGCCCCGATGCACAAGTACGCGGTGCAAGTGACGGTCGCCGACAGCCGCGACGGCGCCCTCTCCGGCAGCACGCTGAAAGAGGCGTCGAGCTGGGGCAAGGTGGACTTGGCCTACGAGCAAATGGTCTTCGCCGAGGCGACGCTGGCGATGCCCCTGCTCCTGGGCTACGCCTACCACATGGGCGAGTGGAAAGGCCGGACCTTCCGAAAGTGGAACACGTTGCTGGACCCGGTCCCGGCCGGGTGATTGTCTTGGTGTCTTGGTGTCTTGGTTTTTCGGTCCAACGGACCGATTAACATAGCCCAGCCCGCAAGGGCTGGGTTAGAACGTGGGAAAAGTTTTGCGGTCTGAAGGACCGCTTAACGTCGCCCACGGCGAACGCCCGAGCCGCCGGGAAATACCCCAGACGGTCCTTCAGACCGAAAACCATTTTGCGATCATTACCCAGCCCTTGCGGGCTGGGCTATGGTAAACGGCCCTTCAGGCCGGAAAACCACCGACCACTTTTACTTCCCCCCCCGCAACTTAAACGGGAAGACTTTCTTCGGCTTCGGCTCGTCCTCGGCGGCCTCCTCGGCGGCTTCGCGGGCGGCCATCTCGGCCTTGGCGGCGTCGGTCTCGGCCTGCTGCTTCTGGTTCTCGATGGCCTGCGACGACAGGCCCAAGCGCTGGGCTTCCTTGTCGATGCTCACCACCTGGACGTCGTACTCCTTGCCCTCCTGGAAGCGGTCGCGGATGCGGCGGCCGCGCGGCAGCCCCATCTGCGAAATGTGGATCAGGCCCTCGATGCCCGGCTCCACTTCGGCGAACGCCCCGAACTCGGCCAGGCGCGTGATCTTGGCCTTGATGTTCGTCCCGACCGGCAGGCGCTCGGCAATGCTGTCCCACGGGCTTTCCAGCATCGACTTCAGGCTCAGGGTCAGCTTGCGGGCCTCGCGGTCCACCTTCGTGACCTTCACTTCGACCTGTTGGCCGTCCTTCACCACGTCTTCGACTTTGCCGACACGGCCCCACGTCAGTTCCGAGATGGGCAGCAGGCCGTCGGCCGGGCCGATGTTCACGAACGCCCCGAACTTCATGATCGAGCGGATCGTCCCCGTGCGGACTTGGCCGACCTCGATCTCGGCCCAGAACTGCTCCTCGTGCCGCTTGCGCTCGGCTTCCAAGAGCGCCCGCCGGCTGACGACGAGGTTTTTCTCCTGCGCGTCCACTTCCATGACTTGGCAGATCAACTTCTGGTTGACGAACTGCTCGATGTTCTCGACGCGGTACATGTCAATTTGGCTGATGGGCAGGAAGGCCCGGATGCCGTTGACCTCGACTTGCAACCCGCCCTTGTTGGTGCCGGTGACGCGGGCCTCGACGGTCTGGCCCTTGCGGACCGAGGACCAATCGACGGAGACCGCCGACCCGTCCCGCGTCAGGCGCAGCACGCCGTTCGCGGAGTCGAAGCCGTCGATGCCGACTTCGATCGTGTCGCCGATGACCGGCGGCTTGTCGAAGTCGCTGTACGCCAGGTAGCCTTGGTGCCGGCGGCCGGGGACTTCGATGAACACGTCCTTGCCGTGGATGCTCAACACGGTGCCCTTGAACCGGCCGCTGTTCGGCGTCTTCGGCTGGGTCGCCTTCTCCTCGGCCGACTTGGTGTCCACGTCCATCTTGTCGGAGAACCCGGCCATGGCGGCGGCCAGCTCGGCCTCGATGTCCGCGTCCAGGTCCCGCAACTTCAGGCCCGTGGAGATGGCCGTCAGGTCGAGGACGGGCTTCTCTTCCCGCTTCGGCCCCTTGAAGAACTTCTTGACGATCTTCGGCCGCTCGGCCTGGGCCGGCGGGGCGCCGGGGGCCGGTTCCGGGGCCACGACTTCGGCCACGGAGGCCGGGGCCGCGGCGGCGTCTTCCGGCTTCGCCGTCGGTTCGACGGTCGGCACGGGGGCGGTGGTTTCGGGAGTCTTCTCGTCGCTCATGGTTCACTTTCGACTGATGGGAACTTCACTGCGGGCTTCGGCACGGCGCCTTACTTCAACACGTTGAGTCGCACGGTCTTGAACTCGACCTGCTTGCTGTGCGACTGCAAGCACACGTACCCCGAGAGGGGCTTGTCCTTCAATTTCGGGTCCGCGGACTGGTCGAACGCCAGCACCTCGGTCCCGTTCATCGTGATTTTGATTTTCGGGCCGTCACACGCGACTTCGATGGTGTTCCACTCCGGAGCCGGCTTGTGGGCCGCCTTGGCCGGGGCGACGTAGCGGTACAGCGAGGCCGTCGTGTGGTCGGTCGGCTTGGCGGTCGCGTCGTCCAACAACTGGACCTCGTAGCTGTAAAAACTCGGCCGGGTCTCCGTGGACTTCTTCGGGTCGAACACCGTCGTGCGGATGCCCAGCCCGCTGTTCACGTCCTTTTCTTTCACCATCCGGTACTCGACGTGGAAGACGAAGTTGTCGAACTTCTTGTCGTACCGCAGGAACCCGAAGCCGTTGCCGGCCGTGCGGATCAACCCGTCTTGGACGGTCCACAACGGCTTCACCTTGTTGCCGTCGGCCTTGTCCTTGTACTCTTTCGGGCCGTCGATCACCCAGCCGTCGAAGTCCTTGCCGTTGAACAGGTCGATCCACCCGCCTTTATCGTCGGCGCGCGCCACGGCCGTGAGGAGCAGAAGGCCGACGAGGCTCACGACAGACGACCGCATGGGAGACCTTTCGCCCGCAAAACCGGATTCGGGTAGGTTACGCGGAACGGGGCGGCGGGCAACGGAGAACCCCGTTTAGCCGCGACGCGACGCTTTGGGAGTGGAGCGCGGGCCGAAG
>JAYTTY010000371.1:0-21819 GCA_043744795.1 Zavarzinella sp.
CCTCCGCGTCGCGGCGAAACGGGGCTTCCGACGCCCGATCATGTTTTGTGACACCTGCATTTTGCGAAGGAGTTTTCCATGATGCGCTTCGTTCAATTCGCCTCGGTCGGCCTGCTCGCCCTGGCCCTCGCCGGGTGCGCCCCCTCCCAAGCCGACATCGAGAAGTCCGTCCGCACGGAGATGCAGACCCAGTTGGGCGTCACCATCACGGCCGTCGCGCTGACGAAGCAGGCCGACGGCAGCTACGCCGGGACGGCCACCGCCCAGAACGGCGACGCGTACGACGTGACCACGCTCCCGCCGTCGGGCAACAAGATCGAGTGGAAGGCCATCCAGGGCCAAGTGATGATCGAAAAGGTGTTGCGCGACGGGATCAAGCAACAAATGGGCGGCGACGTGAAAACCCTGCAACTGACGAAGTCTGGGGCGGGCACGTACGCCGGGACCGCCGAGCTCACGTCCGGCCAGAAGATCAAAGTTTCGACGCACATGGAAGGCACCACCCTCAAGTGGGAAGCCGCCCCGGAGACGCCGTAAGCGACCTTGCGACCGTCGCCCCACTTCTACGACCCGACCATTTGTGCTAACGTGAATCGGCGACGGAAGTACCTTTTTGGAAAGGCGATTCGTGGACACGACGACCACTTTGCAAGCCGTCCAAGCGTGGCCGCCGGGCGAGCAACTCGACTTCTTGTTCCGCGCGTGGGACCAGTTCATCGACGGCGGTCCGCCGCCGGAACTGACGGAGGAAATGCGCGGGGAACTCCGGCGGCGACTCGCCCGGCACGACGCGGACCCGACCCGCGTCCTGACGTGGGAGCAAGTGGAAGAATACGTGAGGCGACCGCGGTGAGCCTTCCGGTTGTCTACCTCCACGAAGCGCGGGACGACCTCGACGCCGTGTATGCCGATTACGAAGCGAAACTCGCCGGGTTGGGGGACCGCTTCTTGGCCGCCGTGCGGGACGGCCTCTCCCGCGTCGCCGACTCGCCCATGCTTTACGGGGTCGTTGATCGAGACGTCCGGGCCGCCCCGCTGAAACGATTCCCGCACATCATCTTCTACCGGGCCGAGACCGACCGAACGCTGATTATCGCCATCCAAGATGGTCGCCGAAGTTGGGCGGCTTGGCAAGGTCGCGTTTAGGCTGTGTCCGAGGCCCGGACAGGAAATCCGATGTCGCTGACCGTGCCACTCTTAACCGGCCGTGTCGTCCAACTCGTCGCCCTGCACGAGTCGCACCGGGAGCCGTTGCGCAAGGCGGCCGATGACGCCCGCATCTGGGACTTCATGCTCACGCGCGGCGACGGGCCGGCGTTCGACCCGTGGTTCGACGAGGCGCTCACGGAACGCGACGCCGGGCGGCGGTGGCCGTTCGCGGTCCAGCGTCTCGGCGACGGCCAATGGGTCGGCAGCACCAGTTACCTCGACATCACCCCCCGGCACCGGCGCGTCGAGATCGGCTCGACGTGGTATCGGCCGGACGTGTGGGCCACGGCCGTCAATCCCGAGTGCAAGCTCCTGCTGCTCGCCCACGCCTTCGAGGCGGCCGGCGTCAACCGCGTGTCGCTGGTGACGGACGCCCGGAACACCCGCTCCCAAGCCGCCATCGCCAAACTCGGGGCCACGCGGGAAGGCGTCCTGCGGTCGCACATGGTCACGCAAGGGGGACGCATCCGCGACAGCGTCGTGTTCAGCATCGTCGCCGCCGAGTGGCCGGCGGTGCGGGCGGGGCTGGAGGCGCGCGTGGAGGCGGGCCACGGACAGAACCCCGTTTAGCCGCGACGCGACGCTTCGGAGTGGAGCGCGTTCGTTGAAACGCGAAAGACACCTCACCCCAAGTTGCGTGCGGTTTCATTCGGGTTCCGGTCCGCGCTCCACTCCGAAGCGTCGCGTCGCGGCTAAACGGGGTCTCTCGGACCCGGGCGGGCGAAATGCGTGGTGGGCTCGTGCGAGGACGCGGATGAACAACGCAACGGAACCCGTCGTGTGGCAATTCCCTGCCAGAATGTCGTATGACGCTTCACGACGACCGTTGGAGATGGAACAACTCCTGGGCCGGCGAGTCGCCATTTCAGACGATGCGTTAAGCCAAGTCTCGAAAGTAGTCAGGAAATCCGCGGCTGGGCTCAGAGCCCCGGAGCGGCCGTTTGCCACGTTCGTTTTTCTCGGCCCCAATCGCGACAAGAAGATTGCGTTGGCTCGCGCGTTAGCAGGGCATTTATACGGTGACGAGTCAATGCTTGCCCACTTTGACTTGGCCAGGTTTCAATCGGCTGACGCGGTTGAACGCCTCCTCGGAGGGCCGCTGATCGCCGAAGGCGAATTGAGCGCCGTCATCCGACGTTCACCGTGCTCGGTGATCCTGTTTGACGAATTGCGAATTGCCCACCGAGATGTGTGGGACCTGTTTACGCGAATTTGCGGCGATGGCATTATCAACGACGCATGCGGCCGGCCGCTCGATTTCAAACCCAGAATCGTGATCGCCACCACCGATGTGGGCGCCCAATACCTGCCAGTGACGCTGAAACCAGACGATCAAGAAGGCTGTCGGCAAGCTCGGGCCGCGATCCGCGAGGAGATCGAACGAACCTTTCCTTCTAAAATTTTTCTTGGAAATGTGCCAATATGGATTGGAGCAGATTGACTGATTGAGGCCTGAATGACGCCCGTTGACTGCTGACCGTTTATGATAATGATTTACCGTATTGGGTTCCTTCCCCCCGAGTCCCCCATGCCCCAGGTCGTCGCGTGCCCGGCGTGCGGGTGTCCGCTCAACCTTCCCGAGGCCCTGTCGGGCAAGCCGGTGAAGTGCCCGAAGTGCGCGCGCACGTTCACGGCCCCGGCGGCGGGGGTCGCGTGTCCCGTCTGTTCGGCGGCCGCCCCGGCGGACGCGGCGTCGTGCCCGGATTGTGGGTATCACTTGCAGGGGCCGGCGCCGAAGCCGACGGAAGTGGAGGACAAGCCGAACGTCTGCCCGAACTTGGCGTGTGGGACGTTGAACCCGCCGGGGGAGCGGTTGTGTCGGCGGTGCAATACGCCGTTGCCGGGGGCGGTGGGGCAACTCGTCGCCGGGCGGTTCCGCATCGACATCTCGCTGGCGACGGGCGGGTTCGGCATCGTCTACCGCGGGACGGACATGCGGACCAACGAGGCCGTCGCCATCAAGGAGATGATCGCGGCCGACCCGAAGGAATTCCAACTCCGCAAGACGTTCTTCCGGCGCGAGGCCGAGATTCTGACCGCCCTGCAAAACTGCGCCGCCGTCCCGCGCCTGCGCCAGTTCGTCGACCAGCCGACGGCCGCGTACCTGGTGATGGAGTTCATCCCCGGGGACAACCTGCTGAACCTGTTGGAGCGGCCGGGGGCCAAGCCGTTCCCGGTGCCGCAGGTCGCGGCGTGGGGCATTACCGTGTGCGATGTGCTGGAGCGCATGCACCGCATGGCGCCGCCGGTGATCCACCGGGACATGAAGCCCGAGAACCTGATGCTGATGCCGGACGGCCAGACGATCCGGCTGATCGACTTCGGCACGGCCCGCGAACTCGGGGCGACGGCCCGGGAGCGCGGCGTCGCCAAGACGAAGGTGTACACGGAAGGCTACGCCCCGCCCGAGCAAGTGATCGGCCGGCCGGAGCCGCGCAGCGACGTATTCGCCTTGGCCGGCACGCTGTACCACTTGGCCACCGGCCAGGCCCCGGAGGGGTTCTTCACCGGCAAGGAAATCCTCGGCCGCCTCGCCGAGTACCCGGCCGCCGACCGCTGGTTCTACGAACTCATGGCCGTCAACCTCAGCGAAGACCGCAACGACCGCTACGCGGACGCCGGCGCGTTCCGGCGGGACCTGGCGAAGCAGGCCGTGCTGCGCGAGGTGCAGTGCCCCGCGTGCAAGCACTTCACGGCCGCCCGTGAGCCGTACTGCCAGCGCTGCGCGGAGCCGCTGGCCGCCGCCGGGCCGCCGTGCGCCGGGTGCGAGCGCGTCAGCCCGGCCGGGTGCCGATTTTGCGTGGGCTGCGGGTCGCGCTTGTCGTAGTGGTCGGGCCGGCGGCGTCTTTTCGGAACTTCCCCATTTCCAATCAGTTGAGACGGGTTAGCATGTACCGAAGCCCCACTGAAAGTTCTTGCGCGTGACCGACCCCGACCTCATCCCCGACCCGCCGCCCACTCCCGACGAGCCGTCGGCGGCGACGGCGGACGACGCCCCCGCCGCGCCGTTGGCCTGCCCGCAGTGCGAGACGCCGCGGGCGCCGGCCGCCGAGTATTGCGACGAGTGCGGCTACGTCTTCTCCTCCGAGGAGGCCAAGACGGTCTACGTGCCGTCGGAACTGGTCGGCGGGCGGTATCAACTCGTCGCGCTGCTGGGCGAGCGCGGCGGCGTCTCGCGCTACGAGGGCGTGGACACCGGCACGCCGGAACACCCGGTTCCGGTCATCATCCTCGCGCAGCCCACGCTGGCCGAGGCCGTCACCTCGGACCCCAAACCCAAATCGGACACGTCGGCCCACGAGTTCGATTTGCCGGACGACGACACCGGGCAGGCCACCGAAGAACTGAGCGACCACTCCCCCGGTGCGGCCAAGTGGCCGAGCGTCGGCTGGGAGCAGGCCGTCCTCGTCCGGGCGGCCCACATGTCCCTGCCCCGGCTCATCGACGCCTTCACCGAGAACGGCACCAGTTACCTGATTGAGGAGTCGGCGGCCGGCGCGCCACTCTGGGAAGCGTGGGACGGGGACGGCGCGACGTGGGCCGAGCGCGCCGGCTGGCTGGTGCAACTCGCCGAAGCCCTGTCCCAATTGCACCGGGCCGGGGCCGTTGTCGAGGGACTTCGGCCGGAGATGTTCGTCGTCACCGCCGGCGGACAGGCGGTCATGCGCGACTTGGGGGAGTTATTGCCGTTCCCGCTGCCGAAGACGGTGCTGTTGAAGGGGCTGTTCTCCACCGCCCCGGAACTGTTGCTGCACCCCGAGGACGCCGACGAGCGGGCCGACCTGTACGTCTTCGGCGCGCTGCTGTACGCCCTGCTCATGGGCCGGGAACTCACGGAACTGGACTTCACCCTCTCGGGCCACCCGCGGCCGTACGTGGACCGCTGCCCGGACATGAACCCGTACCTGGCCCGCGTCCTCAGCAAGACGTTCGTCCGCGACACCGACGACCGCTTCCCCACCGGGGACGGCCAACTCGAAGACCCGACCGGCTTCCGCGAACTGATTGCCACCTTGAAGGCCTGCGCCCGCAACTTGGACTACGTCCACCTCGACGTGGCCGCGTGGTCCAACACCGGGATGATCCGGTCCGGCAACGAGGACGCCGTCGCCATTTTTCACGGCAGCGAGGCCCGGTTGGACGACCGGGACGACTTCGCGTGCGTCATCCTGGCCGACGGCATGGGCGGCATGGAGAGCGGCGAGGTGGCGGCGGCGATGGCCGTGCAATCCGTCCGGCAGAAGCTGATGGGCCAACCGCCGTTCGCCGCGATGACGGCCCCGGCCGCGGAAGTGGTCCGCGACGCGATGGCCGCCGGCCCGGTCCACGGCCTGCCCGGCCTCCGCGGCGGCGGCGGCAGTATCTTCGACAACCCGGAGAAGGCCGACCGCGACTTCGCCACGCTCAAGACGCTCATCATCCCGCCGAAGCAATTCTCCGCGGACAGCCTGATGGTCCGGCCGGAAGACCGCGAGTCCCCGGCCCGCACGACGGCCATCCACCAGGACCGCGTCGCCGAGGCCGTCCGCCTCGCCAACAAGCAGGTGTACGACGCCTCCCGGTACGGCTTCGGCGGCCGCGGCATGGGCTGCACGCTGGAAGTCGTCCTGATCGACGGCCCGCGCTGCGTGATCGGCCACGTCGGCGACAGCCGCGTCTACCACATGCGCCGCGGCCGCCTGAAACTCCTGACGCACGACCACACACTGGTCGGCCGCCTCGTGGAACTCGGCCACATCACTGAAGAAGAAGCCGAGACGCACCCGCGCCGGTCCGAGTTGCAGCAAGCCATCGGCGGCCGGGCCGAAGTCGTCCCCGAAATGATCGCGATGACCCTCACCGCCGGCGACTGGCTGCTGGTCTGCTCCGACGGCCTCTCCAACCAATTGAACCTGCCGCTGATGGAAGCCGTGTTGCGGGAATCGGCCACGGCCGAGAAGGCGGCCCGCCGGCTCATCAACATGGCCATCCTGAACGGGGCGCAAGACAACGTGACCGTGGCGATCGTGTGCGTGTCGTAACGGCCCGCGGGCGGCGCCCGATACGCCGCGGTCCGTCCGGGCCTTTCGTTGGAGTCCCGGCTTCAGCCGGTCTTCGGCGGTGATCGCGCGCGATTGGGGAAAGCCGTCACCGGGTAAAATTCCTCGAAGACCGGCTGAAGCCGGGACTCCAACGAAAGCCACGACCGACTCGCCGCTGAGAGACTGCCCGTGACCGCCTATTCCATCATCGCCGCCGAATTCAACAAGCCACTGATCGACGCCATGGTCGCCGTCGCCGAGCGGGAGTTACAAGCCCGCGGCATGGCGCTGGCGCGCGTGGTGCGCGTCCCCGGCTGCTACGAGTTGCCGATGGTCGCCGACGCGGAATTGGCCAAGCCGGCCGTGGGCGGCTTAATCGTGCTGGGCTACATCGAGCGCGGCGAAACGCGGCACGGCGAAGTGATGGGCAACGTCGTCATGGCCGAACTGGTGCGCCTGCAACTGCACTACAAGAAGCCCATGGGCCTCGGCGTCATCGGCCCCGGCGCCACCCCGGAGCAAGCGACGGCCCGCCACCTCGACTACGCGACGAGCGCCGTGGCGGCGCTGAAGCGGGTCGTGGACGTGTTGGGGGGGTAGGTTTTGGTTTTCAGCCCCACCGGGGCAAAAATCGGCCGGTGGATGCTCGGCGTTGAGATGACGATACCGCCGCGGGCGGACAGGTTCGCTTCGTCACCACATCGGTCTTCCCCTATCCTGACCGGATGCAGACCCCCGTTCCCCTGCCGGCCGTGGTGCGCTTGGCGCCCGGCGTGTCGGCCCGCGTGGTGGCCGTCGCCCGCGTGACCCGCGCCGGGGCGGACATTGCCGCGCTGCGCGGGCCGCTACAACAGTTCTTCGCGAACACCGTCTCCGTCGGCATCCTCAAGCAGTGTGACGAACTCGTCCTCCTCTCGCTGACCGCCCTGCGCGACGCCATCACCCCCTTCGGCCTCACGCCGGAACGGCAGGCCGGGTGGGGCGTCGTCGCCAACCCGCGCCGGGCGGGCCAGGCGCGCATGACGGAGACCATCACCAAGTTCCTCACGAACGGGGCGTGGTCCGTTTCCCCGCACGTCATCCCGCACTGCCTGCTGCATTCCCTGTCCGGGATATTAAGCCAAGCGCTGGCGCTGAACGGCCCGAACATGGGCGTCGGCGGCGTGCCGGATACGGAGGAAGACGTGTGCCTCGGCATGGCGGCGTGGCTGGCCGGCGAAGACGCGACCGGCGGGTGGCTGGTGTGGGCCGGGTGGCAATATGACAACCCCGTAGGCCCGGACGCCGTGGGCGAAGCGCTCGTCGCGGCGGTCGAGTACACCGGCGAGCCGGCCGACGGCGAATTAGGCTGGCGGGCGATTGACCGCCTGGCGCCGAGGGGAACGCCATGACCAGGGAGCCGATCTGGATCACCGGGGCCGGCGTGAACGCCCCGCACGGCACGACCGTGGCCGACGTGGCCGACGGCCTGCTGGCCGGCCGGTCCGCGGTCCGGCGCGTCGCGAGTTTCGACGTGACCAACCACCCGTGCCAGTTCGGGGCGCAACTGGCCGGCTTCCCGGAACCGGCCGGCTGGGGCGGGGACTTCGCGTCCCTGATCCCGGTCGAGAAAGTGGCCGTGTGGTGCGTCGTGAACGCGCTAAAGCAGGCCGGCCTGTGGGAGTCGCGGCACGAGCGGCGCATCGGCCTCGCGTTCAGCACCGCCGGCGAATGGGGCCTGCACTGGGAGCGCGTCGCCCTGCAAAACCCCGGCGTGCCGCCGGCCGACCCGCGCTTCCCGCAGCGGCCGTTGACCGCCTTCCTGAAAAAGTCGCTCGGCCTGACCGGCCCGGCGGCCACGCTCTCGACGGCGTGCGCCAGCGGCAATTTCGCTTTATCTCAAGGCAAGCGCTGGCTGGAACTCGGCTGGTGCGACGCGGTCGTGGCCGGCGCCGCCGACATCGCGTTGACGCCCGTGGTGTTGGCCAGTTTCGGCAACCTGCGGGCGCTGTCCCGCCGCAACGACGACCCGGCCGGCGCGTCCCGCCCGTTCGACAAGGACCGCGACGGCTTCGTGATGGGCGAAGGCGGCACGGCCTTCGTGCTGGAGCCGGCGTCGAAAGCGAAAGCCCGCTCGGCCGCCCCGCTCGGCGAACTGATGAGCGTCGGCCTGTCCAGTGATGCATACCATCCGGTGATTCCGTCCCCCGACCCGGTGCAGGCGACGGCCGCCATCCGCAAGGCGCTCGCCGAGGCCCGCCTCGACGCCTCCGCCATCGACTACGTGAACGCCCACGGCACCAGCACCCCCGTCGGGGACATCGCCGAGGCCAAGGGCCTGCGCGAGATTCTCGGGGCGAATTACCGCGCCGTCCCGGTGAGTTCGACCAAGAGCATGTCCGGCCACCTCATCACCGCCGCGTCCGCGTTCGAGGCGCTGGCGTGTTTGATTACGTTCGCCCGCCAAGCCGTCCCGCCGACGATTAACCTGCACGCCGTTGACCCCGAGTGCGACTTGGGCCACATCCCGCACACGGCCCGCGACGCGACGGTGGACGTGGCCATTTCCAACTCGTTCGGCTTCGGCGGCAGCAATTCCTGCGCGGTCTTCCGGCGGGTGTGAGGGCCGCGCCGGCCGGCGGGCCTTTTCCCTTGCCCCGCCCCGCCGTCAATGGGATGATGCACCCTCCAACCTACCTCTCCTACGGAGTGTCCGTTCATGCGTCCGAACCGTCGGGAATTCGTGGCGGCCGGGGCCGCCGGTGTCGTGACCGCCGGCGGCGTGACGGGGGCCGACCCCGTGAAGGCGGCGCCGGCGCCGCCCGACGACCTCCGCTTTAAGCTGGGCATCGTCACCTACAACGTGGCGGCCAACTGGGACCTGGCCACCACCTTGAAGATTTGCAAGAGCGTCGGCATCGCGGCCGTCGAGTGCCGGACGACGCACAAGCACGGCGTGGAGCCGTCGCTCACCAAGGAGCAGCGGGCCGACGTGAAGAAGCAGTTCGCGGACGCCGGCGTCGTCTTCTGGGGCAGCGGCAGCACCTGCGAGTTCCACGCGACCGACGCGGCCGTGGTGAAGAAGCAGATCGAGACGTGCAAGGAGTTCGTCCAACTTGTCGCCGACATCGGCGGCAAGGGCGTGAAGGTCCGGCCCAACGGGCTGCTGAAGGGCGTGCCCGTCGAGAAGACGCTGGCCCAGATCGGCGCGGCCCTCAAGGAGTGCGGGGCCGCCGCCGAGGCCGCGGGCATCGAAATCTGCGTCGAGGTCCACGGGGCCGGCACGCAGGAGCCGGCGAACATGAAGACCATCATGGAGCACACGGCCCACAAGAGCGTGGGCGTGACGTGGAACTCCAACCCGACCGACGTGAAGGGCGGCTCCGTCAAGGAGGCGTTCGAGATGCTGAAGCCGTGGATCAAGTCGTGCCACATCAACGAGCTTTACAAGGACGGCGCCAAGGTCTACCCGTACCGCGAACTGTTCGCCCTGCTCCGCGGCATCGGCTACGACCGCTACACGATGTGCGAAGTCGGCCGCACCCCGCCCGACGCCGCCAGCGGCGAAGATGTGCTACGGTACTACAAGGCGCTGTGGACGGAGCTGGCCAAGGGATGAGGGTGAAGACTGAAAAACATTCACCACAAAGGCACAAAGGAAGCACGAAGTTTCACGAAGAAGAATAAAATCGAGTCGTGTCTTCTCTGTGCGTCTTTGTGTGACCTTCGTGCCTTTGTGGTGAATTCGTTCCCCGCCCCGCCCCTCCGCCACGGAGTCCGCGTCCCCATGGCCAATTCCCTCTCGTCTGAACTCGAAAGCCTCGAACTCCTGGCGAAGGGGCAACTCCCCGCCGAGGCGGTCGGCGAATTAGCCGGCCGCCTCGCCGACGACCGCCACTTGGGGGACGTGGCCGCCGCGTTGAGCCGTCGGCCCGGCACGCTGGCCGACACGCTGCGCCGCCGGCCGAAAGGGCAAGACCCGGCCGCGGACCGCTTGATCGACACGCTGCTCCGCAAGTTGGGCGACGGCGGCTCAATCGACGGGACGCTGGACAACACGCAAGCCTTCCCGCCCCCGGCGGCCGACGGCCAAGCGGCGCCCGCGCTGCTGCAGCTCGACGCCTTCAAGATTCAGAAAATCCTCGGCCAAGGCGGCATGGGCACCGTGTACCTCGCGGACGACCCGCAACTCGGCCGGCAGGTCGCCATCAAGACGCTGAAGCGGGAACTGGCCGAGAAGCCCGGGGCCGTCGACCGCTTCCTGCGGGAGGCGCGCACGGCCGCCCGCGTCGAGAACGAACACATTTGCCCCATCTACCAAGTGGGGAACGACAAGGGCGTCCCCTTCATTGCGATGCCGTTCCTCAAAGGGGAACCGCTCGACGCGCGGCTGAAGCGGGAGAAGCCGCTGCCGGTCCCCGAGACTTTGCGCATCGGCCGGGAGATCGCGCTGGGGCTGGCGGTCGCCCACGAGGCGGGGCTGATCCACCGCGACATCAAGCCGGCCAACGTGTGGCTCGAAACGGTTCGCGGCCGGGCGCCGCGGGTCCGCATCCTCGACTTCGGCTTGGCCCGCGGCCACGCCGAGGAAGGCGACCTCACCGCGTCGGGGACGATCCTCGGGACGCCGGCGTACATGGCGCCGGAGCAGGCGCGCGGGCTGAAAGTGGACGCCCGCGCCGACCTGTGGAGCCTCGGCGTCATCTTGTACGAAATGACCACGGGTCGCCGACCCTTCACGGGATCGGATACGATGGCCATTTTGAGCAGCCTGGCGATGGACGACCCGGCCGCGCCGAGCGAGGTCAACCCCGGCGTGCCGGCGGAGTTGTCGAAGTTGATCCTCCGCCTGTTGTCAAAGAAGGCGGAGGGGCGGCCGGCGACCGGGCAGGACGTGGCGGACGAACTGCAACAGATTCAGATCCTCGCCACGTTGCCGATGATCGAAGCCCTGCCGGCCGCGCCGCGGCCGGCTCAAAGCGCCCCCCGACCGACGGCGGGCGACCCGTGGCAAAAGCTCGATGAAGAAGACGCGGTCCCCGCCGCCGCGACCGTGAAGGCGGCGAAGCCGGCCACGGCGCTGCGGGCGCGGGGCGGGTTCCCGTGGCCCTTGGCGTTGGCTGTCGGCTTGGTGGTGCTGCTGGGCGGCGGGTTCGGCGTGTACAAACTGGCGGTCAAGCCGAAAGCGGAGGCCGTTAAGCCGGAGCCGGACGATCAACCCGACCGCCAAGTGGTGACGGCCCCCCCAGGAAAGACCAGGTGAAGCCGGTCATGGATCCCGACCGCCGGGCCGCCGAGTACATCATCTCCGTCGGCGGGTCGGTCGTGCTCGTTGAAGACGGGAAGACTTACACGGCCGCGGCGGAGTTGCCGAAAACGCCCTTCCGGGTGCGAGAGGTCATGTTGACGAGCAGTCAACGCGTGACGGACGCGGGGTTGGCGGCCTTCAACGACTGCAAAAATCTGTCGTCGCTCGACCTCGGCGGCACCAATGTGACGGACGCGGGGTTGGCCCACGTCAAGAATCTCGGGGGCCTGACGGAACTCCTCCTGGCCGGCACAAAGGTGTCGGACGCGGGGCTGGCGCATCTGAAGGATCTCAAGGGCCTGAATAGCCTCAGCTTGCTGCAGACGGCGGTGACCGCGAAAGGGCTGGAGGCTCTCCACACGGCCCTGCCGAAGTGCCAGATCACCCACGACGGCGGCGTGATCGGGCCGCCGGTTGACCCCGACCGCCGGGCCGCGGAGTACGTGTTGTCGGTCGGCGGGACCGTTCGGGTCAACGACGCGGAACGCCAGATCACGGCGGCGGCCGATCTGCCGGCGGCGGCGTTTCGGCTGACTTCCTGCGTGTTAATCGGCGGTCAACAACTGACGGACACGGGTCTGGCCAGCTTCAAGGACTGCAAAAATCTGAACTATCTCAACCTCAACAACACCAAGGCGACGGACGCGGGGCTGGCCCACTTCAAGGACTGCAGGAATTTGGCATACGTCTTTATTGCCGCGACCCAAGTGACGGACGCGGGGCTGGCCCACTTCAAGAACTGCAAGAATCTCCGGGGGCTCAATCTTGATGAAACGGCCGTGACGGACGAGAGCGCGAAGGTGATTCAAGAATTTACATTCTTGAAAGGGCTCAACATCATCAAAGCGAAAATGAGTCCCGAGGGAGTCCAAAAACTGGCGGCCAAAATGCCCGGCTGCGAGATCAATCACGACGGCGGCGTCATCGAACCGACGGCGGTTGCCGACCCGGACCGGAAGGCCACCGAGTATGTGCTGTCCGTCGGCGGCAGTGTGGTCGTCAACGATGTCGGGGGGCACAAGAAGGCCCTCGCGGAGTTACCGAAGCCGCCGTACAAGTTGACCGTCTGCGGCCTGGTCGGCAACCAGAAAATCACCCCGGAGGGCATGGCCAACTTTAGTGGGTGCAAACACATCCGGTACCTGCACCTCGACCGGTCGGCCGTCACGGATGCCGGGCTGGCCCACTTCAAAGACTGCAAGGATTTAACGTCGCTCGAACTGCCCGGCACGCCGGTGACGGACGCCGGGCTGGCCCACTTCAAAGACTTCACGAAGGTCACGTTCCTGACCGTCGGCGCCTGCAAAATCGGCGACGCGGGCTTGGCGAACTTCAAGGCCTGCAAGGGCCTGACCGTTCTGGCCGTGAGCGACACCGCCGTCGGCGACGCGAGCATCCCGGTCATTCAAGGCTTCCCCGCGTTGACCATCCTGTACGCGAACAAGACGAACCTCACCCCGGCGGGCGTCAAACAACTCGCCGCCAAGCTGCCGACGTGCAAGATCGAACACGACGGCGGGGTCATTATGCCGAAGAAGTGACCGATTTGGACGGGAGGGCGTGAGGCAATGGGAGAGGTTTACAATCAGGAACAAACCGAACAACGCCGCACGCTCCGCGGTCAAATGCCCGCGGCCGAAGTGCGGCTGTGGTCGCGTCTCCGTGGGCGACAGGTCTACGGCTGCAAATTTCGCCGCCAGTTCGGCGTCGGCCCGTTCGTCCTCGACTTCTATTCCCCGGAGATTAAACTGGGAATCGAACTGGACGGCGAGAGCCACTTTCGGGAAGGGGCGCCGGAGTACGACCGCCGCCGGCAAGAGTTCATCGAACAGTTTGACGTGCGGCTGGTGCGGTTTTTGAACACGGACGTGTTCGACAATCTGGACGGCGCGTTGGAGATGATCGGGCGCGAGATTATTTTGCTGCGAGGCAAGCCAACAACGGGTTAAGACCCCCCCCGGCCCCCCCTTGCCAAGGGGGGGAGGAAAACCGGCTCGCATCAATGCGCCCGTGCCTCGACCAGCGGCCGGTTTTGGTTTTCTCCCCCCCTTGGCAAGGGGGGGCGGGGGGGGTCTATCACCTTCCCAAACAGTTGTTCTCTCCACGCTACGATCGCTTTTCTTCTCTTCTGCTTGGAGTCCTTTTCATGGCCAAATTCACCAAGCTCGCCGACGACCTGTACCGCTGGGCGGACACGTGCAACGTGTACGTCCTCCGTTCGGGGAACACCGCCCTGCTCATCGACCTCGGGGACGGCAGCGTGCTGGACGCCCTCGGGGAGATCGGCGTGAAGTCGGTCGAGTGGGTGCTGTTCACGCACCACCACCGGGAGCAGTGTCAGGGGGCCGGCAAGTTGAAGGGGACCGGGGCGAAGGTGGCCGTGCCGGCGAACGAGAAGGCGTTTTTCGAGACGCCGACGGCGTTCCGCAAGATGCGGCCGTCACTCGCGGACGCCCACGCGGTCCACGGGGCCAGTTACGTCCGGCCGCCGATCCAGCCGGTCCCCGTGGACAAGACCTTTATGAAGATGGACGAGTTCGCGTGGAAGGGGCGCGAGTTCTGGTGCGTGCAGACCGGCGGCAACAGCCCCGGGCACATGACGTACATTTTGAAGCTCGGCGGGCAGTTCGTCGCCTTCAGCGGCGACCTGATGCTCGACGGCGGCAAGATGCACACGTGGTACGACACCGAGTGGGACTACGGCTTCGCCAAGGGCATTTTCGAGTTGGCCAACAGCGCCGGGCAACTGGCGGGGTACGACCCGGCCGTGCTCTTCCCGAGTCACGGGGAGCCGGTCAAGAACGCCAAGGCGCAACTGCTCGGCTACGTCGCCAAGCTGCAAAAGTTCTGCGACCTGTACGTCCGCGGCTGGGACGTGAACCGCTTCGCCGCCTGCGACCAGGACACCGTCAGCAAGCCCAGCCCGGTGCCGCACCTGTGGCAAGTCTCGAAGCACTTGTACAAGTTCCGCGGGCCGGAGTATTGGCCGAACTTTCACATGCTGCTCGCGGACAACGGCCACGCCCTGTTCATCGACTGCGGCCTGTTCGACCGGGCCTTCCTCGACGCGACCATCGCCAAGATGAAGGACCGCTTGGGCCTCAAGCAGGTGGACGCCGTGTTCGTCACGCACATGCACGGGGACCACGCCCTCGACGCGGGACACGTCCGCAAGGTCCACGGGGCGAAGCTGTGGGCGATGGCCGGCGTCGTGGACAAGTTCGAGCGGGCGTGGGACTACGACCTGTGCGCCCTGATGCCGAGCTACAACGACCGCGGCAAGCCGGACGTGCTGGAGCCGTTGAAGTTCGACCGCACCATCCGCGACGGCGAGACGATCCACTGGGAGGGGTACGCCCTGACGTGTGACTGGATGCCGGGCCAGACCAAGTTCGCCTCCTGCCTGCACGGCGTCATCGACGGCCAGCGCGTCGCCTTCACCGGCGACAACATCTTCGCCAGCCCGACCGACCCGAAACAGGGGGGCAACGAGGCCGTCGTCGCCCGCAACGCCTGCATCCTCGAAGAGGGCTACCTGTACGCCGCCAGTTACCTGCACAACATCGCCCCGGACCTGCTCCTCGGCGGCCACTGCTGGGCGATGGCCGAGCCGAAGAAACTGATCGAGCGCCTTCGCGTCCGCATGGAGGCCCTGCGCGAAGAGTTCCGCGGCCTGAGCGTCGAAGACGACTACCGCTACATGTTCGACCCGTACTGGGTGCAGCCGCTGCCGTACCGCGTCGAGTTGAAGCCGGGGGCGACCGCCGACTTGAAAGTGACCGTCCGCAACTTCCGCGACAAGCCGCAGACGCACAAGATTGAGATCCATACCCCGCCCGGTTTGAAGTGCGAGCCCGCCGTGCTGGAAGGCAAAATCAACGACGCGAGCACCTTTACGCATACCGTGAAAGTAACGGCAGCCAAGGACGTTCCGGCCGGGACGCACATCGCCGCGTTCGACATCACGCGCGACGGGGTGCGGCACGGGGAGTTGTTTGATTTCATCGTGGGCATTGGCTGATTTCGTTTAGCCGCGACGCGACGCTTCGGAGTGGAGCGCGGACTTCATGCGTCAAATCGCCAGCGCCGTTGGGAAGCGATTGATTGTTGGCAGTCCGCGCTCCACTCCGAAGCGTCGCGTCGCGGCTAAACTGAAATCACCGCCTGCCCGGAGATTTTTATGCGCCCGCTCCTCGCCCTCCTGCTCCTCCCCGCGTTCGCCGGCGCCCAAGACCCCAAGGCGAAAACCGTGGAAGACATCGCCGCGCAGCTCAAGCCGTCGGTGTGCGTCATCACGGCGCGCGGGCGGGAGGCGAAGCGGGAGAACCTCGGGACCGGGTTCGTCGTTTCCGCGGACGGGCTGATCGCCACCAACGCCCACGTCATCGGCGAGGGGCGGGCCGTCGCGGTCGAGTTCGCGGACGGCCGCAAGTTCGACGCGGTCGCCATCCACGCCCACGACGCCAAGCGGGACATGGCCGTCATCAAGATCGACGCCAAGGACTTGAAGCCGATCCCGCTGGGCGACTCGGACGCCTTGAAGGACGGCCAAGCGGTGATCGCCCTCGGCAACCCGAAGGGGCTGAAGCACAGCGTCGTCAGCGGCGTCGTGTCCGGCACGCGCGAGATCGACGGCCGCAAGATGATCCAGATCGCCATCCCGGTCGAGCCGGGCAACAGCGGCGGGCCGCTGGTCGATTTGTTCGGCCGCGTCCACGGCATCGTCACGCTGAAATCCATCGTCACGGACAACCTTGCCTTCGCCGGGTCGGTCAACGAGTTGAAGCCGCTGTTGAAGAAGCCGAACCCGGTGCCGATGGCCGCGTGGGCGACCATCGGCGCCCTGGACCCAGACGACTGGAAGGCCGAACTCGGCGCCCGCTGGACGCAGCGGGCCGGCCGCATCCGGGTGGACGGCACGGGCACCGGCTTCGGCGGCCGCAGCTATTGCGTCTCCCAGCGCGAGGCGCCGAAAGTCCCGTTCGAGGTCAGCGTGACCGTGAAGCTCGACGACGAGAAGGGGGCCGCCGGCCTGATCGTCCGGCACGACGGCGACAAGCATTACGGCTTCTACCCGTCCGGCGGCAAACTGCGGCTGACGCGCTTCGACGGCCCGGACGTGTTCAACTGGAAGATTTTGACCGACGCCGCCAGCCCGGCCTACAAGCCGGGGGAGTGGAACACCCTGCGCGTGCGCGTGGAGAAGGGCAAGACCCTGTGCTATGTCAACGACCAACTCGCCGCCGAGACGGACGACGTGGCCATCGACGGCGCCCGCGTCGGCCTCGCCAAGTTCCGGGACACGCAGGCCGAGTTCAAGAACTTCCGCGTCGGCGCCTCACTGGCCGGCACGCCGGAGGACTCCAAAGACGTGCTGAAACTCCTCGCCGATTTCGAGAAGGCGAAGGCGTCTGACCCGACGGCCGTGATCGGCAAACTGGCCGCGAAGAAGTCGAGCGGCGACGTGCTGCGCGAGCGGGCGAAAGAGTTGGAGAAGCAGGCCGCCGAGTTGAAGGCCCTCGCCCACCGCGTCCAGGAACGCCGCATCTACGACGAGTTGCAGGCCATCCTGAAGCAGCCCGACGACAAGACGGACCTGATGCACGCCGCCCTGCTCTTGGCCAAGCTGGACAACGAAGACGTGGACGTGGCCGCCTACCGGGCCGAGATCGACCGCATGGCCGCCAAGGTGACGGCCACGCTGCCCAAGGCCGCCGACGACACAGCCAAGCTGGCCGCCCTGAACAAATACCTCTTCGAGGTCCGCGGCTACCACGGCAGCCGCGGGGACTACTACACGCGCTCCAACAGCTACCTCAACGAGGTGATGGACGACCGCGAGGGCCTGCCGATCACCCTCTGCGTCATCTACATGGAACTCGCCCGCCGCGTCGGCGTCCCCGTCGCCGGCATCGGCCTCCCCGGCCACTTCGTCTGCCGGCACACTCCCGCCAAAGGCGACGGCAAGTTTATCGACGTCTACGAGCGCGGCGAACCCTTCACCACCGATGAGGCCAAGAAACGGGCCGGCGGAATCGAGCTTCCCGAGGAAGTGTTGAAGCCCGTCACCAAGAAGCAAATCATCACGCGGATGCTGCACAACCTCCTCCGTGTGGCCCAGGGCGAACAAGACGTGGACGGCGGCCTGCGCTACGTCAACGGGATTTTGATGCTCGACCCAGACGCCGGGCAGACAAGAATGATGCGCGCCGGCATGCTGCTCTCGAAAGGGATGAAGCGCGAAGCCATCGCCGACGTGGACTATTTGATCAAACACCCGCCGGCCGACGTGGACTTGAAGCGGCTTCACCGATTGCGGCAGACGCTGGATGATTGACCTGCGCACGCCGGGCCGGTACGGCTAAAATCACCACACCGGCCAGAATGGAGACCGCGATGAACCTGCCCATCAACTTCCGCGACCCCGCCGACGTGATCGCCGAGGAGGCGGCCCGCTTCCGGGCCTTGTCGCCGGCGGCCCAAATCCGGGCGATCATGGAGTGCATTCGGATTGGCGAAATGGAGCGGGCCGCGTCCGGCCGCAAGGTAGAACTCGACCGACTTGACGAAGAGGAAAAGCGCCTCGAACGGCAAGCGATCAAAGATTTCATCGCCCGGCACCACAATCAAATCGTCGTGGGCGCCGTGAGCGACCCGACACATGGCAGTGATAGGAGAATCTGATGCCGCTCCTCGACCACTTCCGGCCGCCGGTGAATGACCGGCACACGTGGGGCGAAGTTCACGGCCAGTGGCCGGGGGAAATCGTCCGCACGTTGTTCGACATCTTGCCTGCGGGATACACCGCTTCCCCGACCGTACAATTGGGGACGGCATTTGAAATCGACGTGTCGACGTTTGAAGCCGCCGCCCGCGTTGGAGCCGACGGGGCAGATTCCGGCGGTGATGGTACGGCGACGGCAGAAGCCCCGCACCCGACCCTCACGGTGGAAGCGGACCTCTCCGACCAGGACGAATTTGAAGTGCGGGTGTACGACGACTTCCGGCGACTCGTCGCCGCGATTGAGATTGTCAGCCCCGCCAACAAGGACCGGCCCGAAAGCCGCGAAGCCTTCGTGGCGAAAGTCGCCGCCCTCCTGCACAAAGACGTTTGCGTGTCGGTCATCGATCTGGTGAGCGTCCGACAGGCCAATTTGTACGCCGAAGTGTTGGCTTGGTTCGGCGGTGCGGACCCGCAACTCGCGGCCACCGCCGTGCCAATGTACGCCGTCACCCTCCGCGGCCGCCACGCCCCGAAGCGGCGGGGCCAACTCGACGCATGGTTCTACCCGCTGACTGTCGGCCAACCGCTGCCCACGCTGCCGATCTGGCTGGCGGACGACCTGCGGGTCTTGCTGCCGCTGGAGCCGAGCTATCAAGAAACTTGCCGGCTGTTGCGGATCGCGTGAGGGTAGTGGCTGTCCACCACGCCCGAACATTATTGCGAATGTGGCAAATACACCGGCGGGGCGAAATAGAGTTGTAGTGCATTCCTCGCAAAGGGACGCCGCCGCCCGTACCATAGCCGCCAGACGGAGAGTGTCGCAACTCTCGTGGTCTCACTCAAGCCATTTTGTCGGCAACTGCATGTGGCTGTTGTCCGGAAAAGAAAAAGCGGTGGTAAAGTTGCCCCATGCCCTCCCAATATCCTTACCGCCGGACGCTTCACGACGATTACTTGGGCGTCAGCAAGGTCATACGCGCGATGACCTCTCAAGAACTCGATTGGCTTGTGGAATCGCAACTCGCGAAGTGGCATGAACAAAACAACCGCAAGCGACAGCAGCAACAGAAAGCGTCAGATCGTCAAGCCACCCGACAACATGCCGAAAACCTGAAATTGCAAGCGGAAGACGACACCAAGGCGGCCCAAGAGGGTCTCGAAGCGCTGCGACGAATTCTCATCGGGAGTCTGAGCGAAAACTTGGCGCTTGATTGGGACCAACTCTTGGTGGTGAAAAGCGTCCCGCCTTTTCATTTCAACCAGACGAAGCCAGATCGGGACCAACTTCGACTTCATTTACTCGGTCCAAAACCCACCGAGTTGGCAGTTGCGTTGCCTCTGGCCGAGAAGCCACACTTTTTGGAAATCATTCTGCCATTCTTGCGCAGGCAGCGACTTGAGCGAGAAGCTGAAGCAAATGAGGCCGCCCAAAAAGAGGCGAAGCGAGCCAAGGTGGATTTTCTGAGGAAATTAAAAGGATACGAGTCCCGTGAGAAAGAGGTTTTGGAAGCGTACAACTCGGCCGTCCACGCTTACAACGAAAAATTAAAGCTCGCGAAAGAGAAGCATGTTCGAGAACGTGATGAGTTGCTTGCACTCCAAGAGGCCCACAACAGCGCCGTCATGTCCTTCCGTTCCCGCTACGAGGCCGGCTCGCCCGAAGCGGTTGAGCGTTACATGCAAATGGTTCTTGAGCGGTCTTCATACCCAGAACCGATTGCCGGCGAACCTGAAGTGTGTTTCGATGAAGCCAGCAAGACTCTCATTGTCAGTTTTTGGTTGCCGAAACCGGCCGACATTCCCAACATCGTCGAGCACAAATACGTTGCATCGCGCAAGGCGATTAAGCCCGTGGAGATGAAGCAGAAGGAGTTTGAGGCGCTATACGACGACGTCATTCACCAAGTCTCGCTTCGGACGATGCGAGAGGCATTTGTCGCCGATTACGCGATCCGCGCGGAAGCGGTCGTTTTTAACGGGTGGGTCGGCGGGATGGACCGCAAGACAGGAAAACCGTTCACGTCGTGCGTCCTGAGTTGCGAGGCTTCGCGACAGCGATTTATGGATTTGGACTTGGCTCACGTTTCACCGAAGGAATGCCTCCGGGGACTCAAAGGAATCACGGCGGGACCGCTAATCATGCTGGCCCCGGTAAAGCCGATTATGGACCTCAATAGGGATGATGATCGCTTCGTGGAATCCAAAGAAGTGCTTGATCAGGTTCGTGCCGAAGACAACTTGGCCGCGATGGCCTGGGAAGACTTTGAGCATCTCGTCCGTGAACTCTTCGAGTTGGAATTCGCCAAGACCGGGGGTGAAGTCCGTGTGACTCAGGCGAGCCGGGACCGGGGCGTTGACGCGATTGCCTTCGATCCAGACGCGATCCGCGGCGGCAAATTCGTCATTCAAGCCAAGAGGTACAATATGGTGGTGCCGGTCTCCGCCGTCCGCGACCTGTACGGCACAATGATCGCGGAAGGCGCGACGAAGGGCATTCTCGTGACCACCAGTCATTTCGGCCGCGACAGCCGGGAGTTCGCCAAGGACAAGCCGATCGCGCTAATCGACGGTGAAAACTTGGTGCATATGTTCCAGAAGCACGGTCGCGATGTCCACATTGCGATTCTCCCCAAAGGGGATCCGCGCCGTGGGTTGGGATCAACGACAGAGTGACCGGCGCCATAACCCAGCGATGACTCGCCAATTTGTTCGTTCAATCCCACCAGACCGTCAGCAGCCCATACTCCCGCCGGCCAAGGGGCATCTCTCCACATTAACTCTCGGATAACGCCGCCGGCGGTACAATCACTTCCTTCAGCATCGCCGGGAACACCGCCCACGCTTGGTCGTAGGTCGGGTCCAGTGGGCAGGGGACGTAGTCGTCTTCGGTCAGGAACAGCGGGATGGCGGGGAGGCGGTCGCCGACGGCGACGGACTCGACGTAGGCCGTCGGCAGGTCGCCGCCGATGTAGGACGCGACGGTCAGCGGCTTGTCCGGCAGGAAGTCGAACGGCTCGTCCCCGAACTCGTCCCAGACGGCCTTGTGGATGCCCTGCGGGTCGCGGGGCGTCGGCGGGAACAGGTCCACGACGACGAGGTGGACGCCTTGGCTCAGGATGTCGGCCGCCTTCTCGACGAACGACCGGATGGCGTGGCGGCTGTCCTTGTTGCCCGGCGACACGATCTCGATCATCGCGACGATGCGATGCCCGCTGACATGCCGGATCGCGATGGTCTTTCGAAGCTGCCGATATGTTGCACTCGCGCTGGCGACGACCTTCCGGCCGACGCGCGGCGGAGCACGCAGCACGGCTATGCCGCCATCGTCGCGGCCTGAATCCTCGTCCTCGTCGCCCGAGTGCAGAGCCAACACATCGGCGATGACTTGGCCGGCATGTTGCTCGGCCATTGCGTAGAAGCCACCGGGCAAGACGCCGCCGTTCAAGGCGGACTTGATTTCGTAAATCCACCCGTGGTGAAAATCATGAAATGTTCCGGCATCAACGCGCTGCCAATCGTGAACTGGCATGTTCATTTTCCCTTCGTAGGTTGGGCACTCTTGCCCGATCGCGGGACGG
>JAYTTY010000372.1:0-21814 GCA_043744795.1 Zavarzinella sp.
CCGCCCGGCGGCGACAGGCTCCCGCGGCGGCGAGCCGACCTTTTCGCGGAGCGAAAAGCGACGATGCGCCACGTGTCCGTTACTTTGGCCCGTCTTAAATTGAGGGCACCGGCCTCACGGCGGCCGACTCGTTCAGTCGTCGTGTTTGAGGAAGTGTTTCCCCTCACTCACTTCTTCGCCGCCGGCGCCCCCGCCGGCGCCCAGTCATCAGTCCTAAAAGGCGACGCGGGAATCCCCGCCTTGTTCGCCAAGTTCACCACGGGGAAGTTTTTCCAGCCGTAGCGCACGGCCACCGGCTTGCTCACCTTGTCGCTGGTCACGACAACGGTGTCGCCGTCGATGGCGGCCTTCGCGGGGTGGAACACCTTGTCTTCCCCGGCGACGGTGAAGCCGGTCAGGTCGCCGTTCTGGGCGACGAGGCCGCCGCCCAAGTGGTCGAAGCTCAAGACGGCTTTCGCCCCGTCCGCTTTCATCGCCTTGAACTCGGGGCCGCTGTCTTCCACTTTGAGGCCGTAGGTGCGGGCTTCGGCCAAGTACGCGAGACGTTGCCCGACCGGGGCCTTTTGCTGCGGGTGGATGTCGGTGAGATTGCCGACGTCAGTGATGACGGCGACGCCGGCGTTCTTCACCTTGGCCGAGGCGATGGCTTGGGCCTCGCGCAGGAAGGCCCAGTTCTCGCCGTCCGGGTTGCCGGCGTTGAACGGGGCGAGCTGGACGCAGTAAAACGCGAAGTCGTCGTTCCACCGCTGGCGCCAGTCCGTCATCATCTTGGCGTACAGATTGCGGTACTCGATCGGCTTGCCGGCGTTCGATTCGCCCTGATACCAGATGGCCCCGCGGACGGCGTAGGGGATCAGCGGGGCGATCATGCCGTTGTACAGCGTACTCGGGTCGTTCGAGCCTTTGCCGGGTTCGCCCTTCAGCCGCGGTTGGCCGCCGGGGGCCGGCTTGTTGTCAGCCTTGGCCTTGTCGGCGGCTTCCTTCCACTTGGCCATCGCCGCTTCGAAGGTCGCCATCTCTTTCGCCGGGTCGTACTCCTTGGTCCGCTTGTCGAGCGATTCAACGTAATACTTCAACTCCGGGTCGGCGTTCAACATTTCCCGGCTCGTCCACGCCTCGGCCGGGGTGCCGCCCCAATAGGTGCCGATCAGGCCGACGGGGACTTTCAGCTTCTTCTCCAGTTCTTGGCCGAAGAAGTAGGCGACGGCCGAGAACGAGATCGAGCTTTCCGGGCCGGAGAGGGCCCACTTGGAGTCGGTCGGCCCCTGGCCGGCCTTCGTGGTGACTTGCGGCTCGGGCACGGCGTTCTTGGGGACCATGAACAGGCGCAGGTTCGGGTTCGCCGACGCCTTCGCGGCCTCCGGCCCGCCGCCCATCGGGCTGGCCGCCAGCGACCACTCCATGTTGGATTGGCCGGAGCAGATCCACACTTCGCCCACCGCCACGTCCTTGACCCGCACGACGACCGGCGCGATCTTCTTGCCCTGCGGGTCGGCCTTCTGCTCGCCGGTGACCGTCAGCGAGCCGTCCGTGCCGGCGGGGAAGGCGGCCAATTTCGCCACCCACTTGCCCACTTGGTCGGCCTTGGCGGCCTTGCCCTCTTCGCGCGTGCCGTCGGGCGTCTTGACCGTGAGGGCGACGTACACCTCCTCGCCGGGGTCGGCCGTCCCCCAGATCACGAGCGGCTTGTCCCGCTGGAGGACCATGTGGTCGGCGAACAAGACGTGCGGCTTGACGTCGGCGGCGAGCGCCGGGCCGGCGGCGGCCAGCGCGGCCGACAGAATCATGAAACGGGAGAGGGACATTCGGGGTACACTCCTCGGTGGCGCGGGCGGGATTTTCGGGCAGGATTGCCACGGTAACGGATTTCCGCCGCGGAAACAACCACCGAGCGTATAATCTTCCGAAAGAATCACCGGCCCGCGGCCCGCGAGTGGCGGCCCGGCGGCCCGGCGAACAAAGGAAACCTCAATGAACATGCGTTTCGCGGCGGCCGTGCTGGCCCTGGCCGTCGTCCCCTTCGCGGCCCGCGCGGCCGACAGCGTCGACAACCCGTACAAGAACGTCAAAGTCGGGGACTCCGCGAGCTACAAGTTGTCCATGAAGATTGGCCCGCTGGCCCTCGACGGAACGATCACCCAGACCGTGTCCGCCAAGGACGACAAGGAAGCCACTTTGAAGGTGACGAGCAAGGTCAACGGGCAGGATGTCCCCGCCCAAGAACAGAAGATTGACTTGACCAAGCCGTTTGACCCCGCCAAGGCCGGCAACCTCCCGCCTGGCATCAAAGTCACGACGGAAAAGGGAGACGCCGGCGAGGAGACGATCAAGGTTGGCGGCAAGGAGTACAAGTGCAAGTGGGAGTCTTTCAAGACGAAAGCGGACTTCATGGGCATGATGGCAGACATGAACATGAAGATCTGGCAGAGTAAGGACTTCAATATGGTCATTGTCAAAACTGAAGTGACAGGCACGTTCAACGAACAGAAGATTGATCTGAAAACTGACCTCGAAGACAGCGGCAGCAAGAAGGAATAAGTGAACTTTGAAAGCCCACGGACGGCCGTCCGTGGGCTTTCGTCTGCGCTCAGAACTGAAAATACACGAACGGCTTCGACGTTTCCGCGGCCAGCAGTTGGGCCAGGATAAACGTCAGCGCACAGGCGGCGCCCAGCACGGCGGGCGGCAGCCGAGTGACGGCCCACTTCCACAGGCCCCACGCCGTCACCGCGTGGGCGACGGCCATCACGGCGACCGTCAGCCACAGGCGCAACGGGTCGAGGGGCAGGCCCGCCCCGCCTTCGGGCACGAACATTTTTCGCAACACTTGCCCGGACCGCGCCAACGAGTCTTGGAAGAACACCCACGACATCAGCACGCAGAAGAACGTGACCGCCACGCGGGCGGCGTACCCGGCCGTCGTATCGAGGGCGGCCCGCAACCGCGGCTTGTCGGCACACCACTCGCGGAAGGCCCGGTGCACAATCAGGAAGAGGCCGTGCAGCACGCCCCAGATCACGAACGAGAAAAACGCCCCGTGCCACAGGCCGCCGAGCGTCATCGTGATGAGCAAATTGCGGGCGACGTGCCAGCGCGTGCCGCGACTGCCGCCGAGCGGGATGAACAGGTAATCCCGCAGCCAAGTGGACAGCGAGATGTGCCAGCGCCGCCAGAACTCCGAGACGTTGGCCGACAGGTACGGCATGCGGAAGTTGACGGTGAGATGGTAGCCGAGCAGGTGGGCCGACCCGAGGGCCATGTCCGAGTAGCCGGAGAAATCGCAGTAAATGCGGATGGCGAACGCGAGGACGCCGAGCCAGACGGCCCCGGTGGACAGGCCGTCCACGCTCATCGTCGGGTCGAACACTGGGTCGCTGTAAATGGCCATCGCGTCCGCGATGGCCAACTTCTTGAACAGCCCCAGCACCATCAGTTGCAGGCCGTAAAACGTGCGCGGCCAACTCCACTTCTTCGGCCGCTTCACTTGGGTCAGGAAGTCCTTGCCGCGCACGATGGGGCCGGCGACCAGATGCGGGAAGAACAGGATGAACAGCAAGAAGTTCGGCAGGTTCCGCTCGGCCTTGAGCCGGCCGGCGTACACGTCGATGGTGTAGCTGATGGCCTCGAACGTGTAGAACGAGATGCCGAACGGGACGATCAGTTCCAAGTGCGGGATGGCCGACGTGACGCCGACGCTCGCCAAGCCTTCCCGCAGCGAGTCGAGGAAGAACCCGCGGTACTTGAAGTAGCACAGCACCCCGAGGTTCACCGTCAGACTCAACACCACGAAGGCGCGGCCCACCCGCCGGGACTTGGCCCGCTCGATGGCCAGCGCCAACAGGTAGTCAATCGTGGCGGTCCCGAAGACCAGCAGGGCCAGCCACTTGTTCCACGTCGCGTAGAAGTAGATGCTGGCGATCAGCAGCCAATACACCCGTCCGCGGTGCCACGGGCGCGCCCAATACACCGCCCACACGAGCAGGAAGAAAACGAAGTAGGCTTGCGTGTGGAACAGCATCGCGGCCAAATTGTGCGGCATCCGGCGACCGGGGTCAAGGGCAATGACCAATGACGAATCTTGGTGAGCCGAGGGCCGTAAGGCCCCGGGTGGAGGCTTGAGCGCACCGCCCGGAACCTTACGGCCCTCGGCTCACCAAGATTCGTCATTTCATATGCCCTTCCACTGGTCTTCGATCTTCAACACCGGCAAATGCCACTCGTAGAGAATCGACCCGGTGCGCAGCGTGGCGACGACGCCCATGCCCAGCGCGGCGGCCCACCACTGCGGCACGTCAAGGGCTTCCAAAATGACATAACACCCGGCCCCCGTCATCGCGGCCGAGGCGTACAGGTATTTCCCCTTGAGCAACAACGGCACCTCGTTGCACAGCGTGTCGCGGATGACGCCGCCGGCCGTCGCGGTCATCGTCCCCATCATCACGGCCACGATGCCGCCCTTGCCGCACTGCTCGGCCGTGTACGTCCCGGCGATGCTGTAGAGCGAAAGCCCGACGGCGTCGGCGAGCAGGAACACTTGTTGCGGCGGCCGGCGGCCGCGCAGGAACAGGTACGTGCCGGCCACCGCCCCGAGGATGATGAACAGGTAGGCCGGGTCGTCGATCCACGCGATGGGGTGGCGGTTGAGCAGCAAGTCCCGCAGCGTGCCGCCGCCGACGGCCGAGACGACCGCGATGACGAACACGCCGACGAGGTCCAAGTGCTTGCGCCCGGCCGCGAGGCACCCGCTGATGGCGAACACGCCGACGGCGATCAGGTCAACGAGGTGCGGAACCATCCGCTTGGGATAATCACCCGGGGCCGAGGTTCAAGCCCGCGACTTCCCAAACGGCCGCCGGGAGAAAGGTTGGGGGCGGGCCGTCACATCAGCAAGTCCGCCACGCGAACGGCCGCCGTCGGCGCGGCCAACGGGGCGACCGTATCCGTCGGCCCGGCGGCCTGAAGCGTGGCGTAGTCGCCGGCCTGCGGGTCGCGGAAGACGAGCAGCCGACGGCCGTTGACGTCCACGACCCAATACTCGCGAATGCCCGCTCGGGCGTACAGTCGCCGCTTCTCGTCCGTGTCGAAGTCGAGCGAGGTGTCAGCGACTTCGACGACCAAGTCGGCCGTCGTCGGGTGATTCGGATAGTCACGCGGCCCGCCGGGCACCACGGCGAGGTCGGGCATCGGGTCGATTTGTTGACCGAGCACAAGCGGCGACTGGTTCCGCAGCCACCATCCCGCCCCAAAAGCGGCCTGAACGGCGTTCGCGACCAACCCGAGGGAGTTCGCGTGGGGCGGGTTCATCGTGCCTTCCTCCATGATGACGCCGTCGATCAGCATTGCCTTGCGCCCCTCGAACCCGCCCAAGTCGCCGAAGTGGTGGAACATCGCGCAGGTCCAGCGCACCGGCCGCGGCTTCACCGACACGGCCCGCAGGGGTGGGAGCGTCATCGTGGTCACGCCGGTCCTCCAGAAGAAGGGCGTCACGGGTTTCCCCCCGAGACCGCCTTGCCCAATTATGGCGACTGCCGACATCTGATGCAAGGACGATGCCGGTCGAGGCCAACCGAACCGACTGTCGTTCACCTTGTCACCTTGTCATCCGCACATTCCCCCTTGACCCCATCGCCCGTCTCGGTCATCATTCGCCCAACTTAACGCGATGGGAGACAAAGAATGTCCGTGGCCATGCTGTTGCTCGCGCTCTCGGGGGCGCCGGGGGCCGGGGGGGACGAGTTGAAGGCCCTCGCCGGGAATTGGAAAGTGGTCGCCATTTTCGAGGAGGGGCAGTCCCTCTCGGAGCGCGAGATCACTGGCGAGTTGTTCGCCGAGGGGAAGATCAGCATCGACGGGCCGGTCATCAGCTTCCTGCCGCCGGGGGCGTTCGAGAGGAAGTCCGTCGCGTTCATCGTGGACAAGACCACGGAGCCGAAGCAGATTTCCCTCGTCGGGGCGTCCAAGGTGGGGAGCAAGGGCATCTTCATGCTGGCCGGGGACAGCCTGATGGTGTGCGTCGCCGGCATGGGCGAGAAGGAGGCCCCGAAGGAGTTCGCCACGCCGAAGAACTCGGGCCGCATTTTGATGACGTTCAAGCGCCTGACCGGCGACGAGAAGGCGGACCCCGCGCCGCACCGCCCGGCCCCGGTGGCCGTCGAAGATAAACTGCCGCCGCTGGACCCGCTGTTGCAACCGGACGGGCCGAAGGCGCCCGCGTTGCCGGCCACGCCGCCGCCGGTCGCCCCGGTTGACGAGGGCAAATTCAAGAAGATGCTCGTCGGCACGTGGGGCCACCAGACGGAAGACAACGTCGCCTACATCACCCTGAACGCGGACGGGTCGTTCAGCATGTCCACGGCGTGGAAGCGGTCGATCAAGCGCGTGTTCAACGACGACATTCGCACCAGCGGGGACTGGACGCTGCAAGACGGCGTGATCGTCGCCAAGGTGTCCACGTCCACCACCAAGGAGTTGAAGGGCCAAGTGTACTCGTACCGCGTCCTCCGCATCGGCGAAACCGACTTGGTGGCCGTCGATCAGACCGGGAAATCCCGCCGCGAGTGGAAGGTTCGGTAAGCGGGGCGAGTTGGGCGGCCGGGCCGCGTCAGGTCACCTTGCGGACTTTCCCGCCCGTTTGGTATCACGTCCTATCATGCACCGGCGGCCGGGGTCTCCCGCGTCGCCGGTTGTCTGTTTCAGGTGTCAATGTCATGAACAGTCGGTCCCCCCGTCGCGCGGTCGCCTTGCTACTGGCGGGCCTGTTGGCGCTGCCGGCCGGGTGCCGCAGCACCGTCATGGACCGCACGCCGGTCAAGGCGGGGTTCAGCCCGTCGCGGCTCATCGACCCCGTCGCCCAGCTCGACTCCAACACGCTGATGAACTGGGACGACCTGACCGCGCTCGCGGAAAAGCTGAAGGAGTCCAACAAGCCGGCCGTGCTGCCGCCGCAGAAGAACATCCTCGTGCTGTCCGGCGGCGGGGCCTTCGGGGCGTACCCGGCCGGCTTGCTGGTCGGGTGGAGCGAGGCCGGCACGCGGCCGGAGTTCGACGTGGTGACGGGCATCAGCACCGGCGCCTTGATCGCCGTGTTCGCGTTCGCCGGCAAGGAGTACGACCCGTTCCTCAAGCGGAACTACACCAGCACGACGAACAAAGACATCTACCGGATGAAGTACTTCGTCCGCGGCCTGTTGTCGGAGTCGCTGGCCGAGTCCACGCCGATGCGGGACCGCATCCGCGAGCAGGCCTCGGCCGAGTTGATCGCCAAGGTGGCCGCCGAGCACCGCAAGGGCCGCCGGCTGTACATCGGCACCACGGACCTCGACGCCCGCCGCCCCGTGATTTGGGACATGGGCCACATCGCCTGCGAGGACACCGACGCCGCCCGCGAACTGTTCCGCATGGTGGTGCTGGCGTCCGCGTCCATCCCCGGCTTCTTCCCGCCCGTCCGCATCCCCGTGACGATCAACGGCGAAAAGTACGTCGAGCGGCACGTGGACGGCGGCGTGACGTCGTCCATCTTCGTCCGCCCGCCGTGGCTCACCCCCGCCGACCGCCGCGACCCGGCCAAGTCCGGCCTGTACGGGTCGAACGTGTACGTGATGATCGCGGGCAAGCTGTACGCGGACGAGGAAGAAGTGAAGCCCCGGTCGCTCTCCGTGCTGGGGTCGTCCGTCTCGACGCTGCTGTACTCGCAGGCCCAGGACGCCTTGTTCAAGCTCTACTTTGCCAGCGCCCTGACCGGCATGAACTTCAAGGTGGCGGCCGTGCCGGAGGACGTGTCGTGCAAGATCGACAGCACGGACTTCAACCCGGAGGCCATGACGCGGCTGTTTGAAGAAGGCCGCGCGCGGGCCAAGGGCAAAGACCTGTGGCGGACGACGCCGCCCGGCTCGCTCCCCCGCGAAGTCCCCGCCTTCCGCGGCAGCATTCGCCTCGACTACCTGCCGCCGAACGACGACACGATGTTCGTGCCGCCGCCGGCCCCGGAGCCGAAGACGATCCGCGAAGCGGTGCTCGGCGGCCCGCCGTCGGAGAAGTAGGCCGCCGGGGCATGATCTCCCCGGCCGTCACGCCCGCCCAAGCTCCGCCCGCACCGCATCCGCAACGACCGCGGGATCATGCCGGTCGCGCACCGGGCCGGTCGCCGCCGCCAACCGCTCCCGCAGGGCGGCGCCCGTGATCAGTTTCATCATCGCCCCGGACACCTTCGCGGGCGCCGTCGGATCGACCCACATCACGGCGTCCTCGGCGCCGGCCGCCAACGGCCGCAGCCGCGTCATGGCAATGATCGGCTTCCCGGCGACCAAGCCGGCCATCAGGCTTTCCTCGTTCATGGCGATCACCGCGTCGGCCACGCCGAACAGGCCGGTCAACGGCAATGTCGTCCCGGCGAAGCGGACGCGCGACCCCTCCGGGGCCATTTGGTCCGCGAAGACTTCGGCCTCGCGGCGCGCGGGGCCGTCCCCGTGGATCAGCAGGCACATGTCCGAGAAGGCGTAGCGGAAGATCTCGTGGCACCAAATGGGCGTCTTCGCCTCGGCTTTGGTCTCGAACCGGCTCGCCGCCGCGAAGACGAACGCGGTCGGCGGGAGGTCGTACCGGGCCAACACCTCCGCGCGGTTCCACGGCGAGAGCGCCGGCGGGGCCGCCCACGGCCATTCCATCGACCGGAACCCCTTGGGCGGGCGTCCGGCGCCGACGGCGAACACCCGCGGTAGTTTCAGGCCGACGCCGACGCGGGACACGAGTCGCGTCGCCGATTCTCCCAAGGCCACGATGTCACCGGGGCGGTGGGCGGCCAAGGCTTGCCGGAATTCCCAGAGGGCGCGGAAGTCCCACACGCCGCGGCGAAAGCGGCCCATCGGCCACACGGTCGCCGGGCGGCCGATGGGCGGGGCGACCAGATCGACTTGGTCTTGCCAGCGCCGGTCGGAAACGACAAAGAGAAGGGGCGTCATGCGGGGTGCGGGGCGTCCAGAATGCCGATGTACGGGAGGTTGCGGTACTCGTCGTCATAGTCGAGGCCGTAGCCGACGACGAACTCGTCCGGGATGGCGAAGCCGACGAAGTCCGGCGTCAGGGCCACTTCTTGGCGGTCTTTCTTGTGCAACAGCACCGCCGTCCGGACGGACGCCACGCCGAGCGTCTTCAGGTGTTCCACCATGTGCTTCAGCGTCTTCCCGGTGTCCAAGATGTCGTCCAGCAGCAGGACGTGCCGGCCCTTGAGTTCCGGGAGCAAGTCGTCCTGCACGTGCAGCGCGCCGGCCGTGGTCGCCTTGCCGCGGTAACTGGACGCCTGCACCAGCGCGATCCGCAACGGCAGGTCGAGCCGGCGGATCAAGTCCGCGAGGAAGACGAGGCACCCGGTCAGCACGCCGACGATGGTGACGGACTGCCCCGCGTAGGCGGCGGCGATGTCCTTGGCGACTTCGTCCACCCGCGCCTGAATCTGCCCGGCCGTGATGAGAACCCGCATGAAGGCCGCTCCGCTGGGCGCCCGCGACTGAGAGCGGTTCCCTAGAATTTACGAACCTGCCGCCGCCCGTGCGAGTCCGATTCCCCATGAGCAAGAAACTCGACCAAATCCTCGTTGTCGACCTCGAAGCCACCTGTTGGGAGGGCAAGCCCCCGGACGGCACGCGCAGCGAGATCATCGAGATCGGCATTTGCCCGCTGGAGCTGCACACCGGCCGCCGCCTCGACAAGCGGTCCATCCTCGTCCGGCCGACCGCGTCCGCCGTCAGCCCGTTCTGTACGCACCTGACGACCCTGACCCAAGCCGACGTGGACGCCGGAACTCCGTTCACAATGGCCTGCGAGATTCTGCGAAAGGAGTACCACTCCCGCGACCGCGTCTGGGCCAGCTTCGGCGACTACGACCGGACGATGTTCCAAGAGCAGTGCAGGGCGACGGGAGTGGTCTATCCGTTAGGGCCGAGACACATCAACGTGAAGACGCTGGCTTCAATTTCACATAGCCAGACCCATGAACTTGGCATGGCCCAAATGCTGCATTTAATGGGCATTCCGTTGGAGGGGACGCACCACCGGGGGCACGATGACGCTTGGAACATCGCGGGCATCCTGTGGGACCTGTTGAAGAGATTTCGGAGCATAAGCCCTAAATAACCTTGCCGGCAATACTCGTGGTTAGGTGGCAGTCTCCAAAAAATTGACCCGGCCTCGTCCCTCAGCAATGGGTGGCGGGGCCGGTTTCGTTCACGGGGAGAATCTCGGCCCTACAGGCCCCGCTAATTCGAGATAGGCCCTAACCCCGACCTCAGACCCTTCCCGGCCGGCCACCGCGTCAAATGCGCAGGGGGATAGGGCTTAACCTCCCGCTCGCCTTTGAGTCAAAATGCTTGATTTTTACATGCCGCGAAAAATGTAGGTTTGGATCATCTTGGCTTTGCTCCGGTCTCTTTCGTCCATTTTTTTGCGGTCTGCAAACCCTGCCACCATCCCGGCGCGTTGTTCAGGAGTTAGCGGCTTTCCGGAGATTCTTACCATGTCCGCCATTTCTTCATCGGTAGAGTTGTAAAGCGTCATCTCACCATTCGCCAACGCGGCGAGTCTGTCCATCAACCCTTTCACGTCGAAAGACTCATCCATCCGCGTCATCAGTTCAACGGCGATCCTAAAACCGTCTCCCAAAAGTTCTTCCCTCATGCGTTCGTCTACGTTCATTGCTTGCCCCTTGCGTGTTTCAATACTGGCGGGAGTGAGTGGGGAGGAAGGAGGTTGGAGTAGTGAACCCGCCCCCCATCCGCCATGATTGTTTAAGTAGCGAGACCGTTTGAGCCGAGCAGTAGAAGACACCATCAGAGATGGTTACGCCATGAATTGGAAATGGTCACCGGCCCGCGATCAGTGGATACCGGCCCTCGGTTGTACGTTGATCACCCTTCAATGCCATGAACTCCGCGAGAATGTTCCTCCCGAGTTCGTGACGACATTTTGCCAACACCACACCCCGGGGGAAGGAGGGGCGCCGTCGCCGTCTAACGTGTTCCAATACACCATGACGACATCCGCGACGACGAGTACCACCCCAGCCCCGATGGACAGCGGCGGGCTGAAAATGATGTGACCTGTGGTGGGCGGGCGGGAATTCCATATCGGCAACTCGCCCGCCAAAACTGAAAACTAGGTTGCCTCTCGTGGCGAAGAGGAGTTTCGTTGTTCGCCGCCCCTCACCGCCGAATCTTCGCCGCCCCCTCTTCCTGCGGCGGAGGGACGGCTTGGATCACCTTGCGGATGATGTCGTCCGTCGTGATCCCCTCGGAGTCGGCGTTGAACGTCGTCATCAGCCGGTGCCGCAGCACGGGGTAAGCCACTTCGCGGATGTCTTCGGTGGTGACGTGCAGGCGGCCGTGCAGGACGGCCTTCGCCTTGCCGCCCAGGATCAGGTACTGGCTCGCCCGCGGGCCGGCGCCCCACGCGACCAGCTCGGGCACCCACTTCGGCACGCCTTGCTCTTTCGGCCGAGTCGCCCGCACCAGGTCGGCCGCGTAGGCGAAGACGTGGTCGGCCACCACGACTTGCCGGACGATCTCTTGCAGGCGGATCAATTGCTCGGCCGTCAGGATCGGCTCCAGCGTCGGCTTCTTGTTGGACGTGGTCGCCTTCATGATCAAAATTTCGTCGGCCCGCGACGGATACTCGACGCGGATGTTGAACATGAAGCGGTCTTGCTGGGCCTCGGGCAGCGGGTACGTCCCTTCTTGCTCGATCGGGTTCTGCGTCGCCAGCACGAAGAACGGCTCGGGCAGGTAATACGTCTGGCCGCCGGCGGTGACGTGGTGTTCCTGCATGGCTTCCAGCAGGGCCGCCTGCGTCTTGGGGGGGGTGCGGTTGATCTCGTCCGCGAGGATCATGTTGGCGAAGATCGGGCCGTGCAGAAAGGTGAACTTGCGCCGGCCGGTCTCCGGGTCGTCCTGCAAAATGTCCGTGCCGGTGATGTCGGCCGGCATCAGGTCCGGGGTGAACTGGATGCGCTTGAAGCTCAGGGCCATGATGCGGGCCACGGTGCTGACCAGCAGCGTCTTGGCCAACCCCGGCACGCCGACGAGCAGGCAGTGCCCCCGGCTCAGGAGGGCGATCATCATCTCCTCGATGACGCGGTGCTGCCCGACGATCACTTTGCCGATCTGCTCGGACATGCGTTCGTAAGCGGCCGAGATTTCCTTGACGGCCTGGGCGTCGGCGTTCGGCATTCGATAAACCCTTTTGGCGTTGGGGTCATGGTACGGAAACAGCCGGTGATCTTCGTCTTAACGAGCCATGAGCGTAAGCGATTGGAGTGTTGGGCGATTAAGCACTCCAATCGCTTACGCTCATGGCTCGCCAAGACGAAAGCCGGCGACCTCCCATAATAACCCCCTCTCCCCGAACGGAGTCCACCGCGAATGGCGACCATCACCCGGCGGGATGCCGACGGCATCGTGCAACTGACGTTTGACCAGGAGGGGCGAAGCGTCAACGTGTTGTCTGCCGCCGTGTGGCACGAACTGGCGGCGCACCTCGCGGACATTACGCACGAGCCGCCGCTGCGGGGCGTCGTCCTCGCCAGCGCCAAGCCGAACGTGTTCGTCGCCGGGGCCGACCTGCACGAACTGCACCCGCTGGTCGGGAACGCGGCGGCCGTCCGCGAGTACGCGGCCCTCGGGGCGCGGGTGCTGGCACAACTTGAGTCGTTGCCGTGTGCTACCGTTGCCGTCATCCACGGGGCGGCCCTCGGCGGCGGGCTGGAACTGGCGCTCGCCTGCGACTACCGCGTGCTGGCCCTGACGCCGGAACTGAAGGTCGGCTTCCCCGAAATCTCGCTCGGCCTGATCCCCGGCTGGGGCGGCGCGCAGCGGTTCAGCCGCCTCGTCGGCGTGACGGAGGCGCTGGACCGGCTGTTGAGCGGCCAGCCGTACACGGAAGACGACTTGCCGGGCGAAGACCTCGCCGACGAAGTCGCCCCGCCGGAGGAAGTGGCTTCGGTCGTCGCCCACTTGCTGGACGTGGGCGAGCCGGGCGAGGCCCGGCGCATCAAGAGCGAGCCGGTGGAGCCGGGCTTGTTGCCGACGACCGAATACCTCGACGACTTGAAACAGTCGATGGCGTCGTACCCCGAAGACTTGCGGCCCGCCGTCCTGGAACTCGTCCGCGTCGTCATGGACGGCGCGCTGAAACCGCTCCCTGCGGCCTTGGAGTTAGAGACGGAAGCGTTCGTCCGCCTCATGAGCACGGAAACCGCCCGCGGGCGCATCCAACGGTTCTTCGACGAGCGGAAAAAATGACCGAGCGCAGCGAGGAAGGCGAGCCAGAAGTTAGCGCTCTGGAGGAACCGCACGCACGCGACCGCAAAAGGGCGAGTCTTCGAAGCCCGACCCTTTGGGCGAGAGTCGTCACCCCTGAATGCGAACCTCGAAGACTCGGTTCGCGGCGCGTTTACTCACGCGCGTCCTCCAGAGCGCTAACGCTTCTGGCTCGCCTCCCTCGCTGCGCTCGGTCATTTATTATCCCCAGAGAGCTTTTTCATGTCCCTCACCGTCACGCACATTGACCACTGTTCCGTCATCATCACGGACATTGCGGCCGCACGCCACTTTTACGGGGAGCAACTCGGGCTGCGCGAGATCCCGGCCCCGAAGGAGTTCGACTTCGTCGCCGTCTGGTACGACCTCGGCGGCACGTATCTGCACCTGTTGCAGAAGCCGGCGCGGGACACCGTCAGCCCGCGGCACTTTTGCCTGCATGTGTCGGACATCGCCGCCGCCCGCGCCCACGTGGCAGCCCAGGGGCTGGCGCTGGACGAGACGGTGACGATCGCGGCGGCCGACCGCTTCTTTGTCCGCGACCCGGACGGCAACCGCATCGAAATCCTTCAATGGGCGCGAAAATACGACCCGTCGGCCGACGGCAAGTACCAAGTCTGAGCCGGTTCCTTATCATGGGGTGAAGCCCCGTCGATTCCACCCGAGAACTTCATGCGGAATGCCTCTTCCGTCGCCGACGAGTTGCGGAAACTTCAGGCGAACGTGGCGTCCGTCGTGCTGGGTAAGCCGGAGGTGATCCGGCAGGCCGTCGTCGCCCTGCTGGCCGACGGGCACTTGCTGCTCGAAGACGTGCCCGGCGTCGGCAAGACGCTGCTCGCCAAGGCGATGGCCAAGAGCATCGACTGTTCGTTTCGCCGCATTCAATTCACCCCCGACTTGCTCCCCGCCGACTTGCTGGGCACCAGCGTGTTCCACCAGCCGAGCGGGGAATTCCGCTTCCAGGCCGGGCCGCTGTTCGCCCAAGTCGTCCTCGCGGACGAGGTGAACCGGGCCACGCCGCGCACGCAGTCGGCGCTTCTGGAAGCGATGGGCGAGCGGCAAGTGTCCCTCGACGGCGAGACGCGCCCCCTCGGGCCGCCGTTCTTCGTCATCGCCACGCAAAACCCCTACGAGTTCGAGGGGACGTACCCGCTGCCGGAGAGCCAGCTCGACCGCTTCATCCTGCGCACGAGCGTCGGCTACCCGAACCGCGTGGCCGAGCGGGACTTGCTGAAACAGCACCGCGAAGGCGAGCCGGTCGATCACTTGAAGCCCGTGCTGCACGCCTCGGACGTGGTCCGGCTGCAAGAAATCGTGCGGGCCGTCACGGTGGCCGACGCGATCGCGGACTACGTGTTGGACATCGTCGAGGCGACCCGCGCCCGGCCGGACGTGACCCTCGGCGCCAGCACGCGGGCGGCCATCGGGTTTTATCGGGCGACGCAGGCCGCCGCCCTGCTCGACGGCCGCGACTTCGTGACGCCGGACGACGTGCGCGCGCTCGCCGTCCCCTCCCTCGCGCACCGGATCATCGCCCGCGCGTCCGGCCTCGCCGGCACCGGGGACGCCGCCGGCGAAGCGGTGCGCGACGTGGTGCGGAAACTGCCCGTGCCGGGGTGAACCGTTTAGCCGCGACGCGACGCTTCGGAGTGGAGCGCGGGCCGGAACCCAAAATTACCCGGCCGCGCGGCAGGCGAGTTTACGCGGGGAGTCCGCGCTCCACTCCCAAAGCGTCGCGTCGCGGCTAAACGGGGCTTCGGAATAATCGAGCCGCGGAACACACGATGCCCCCATCCGTCCCCCCCGCCACCGCCGTGCCGCTCTTGGCCCGCGAAGGCCCCACGAGCAATCTCGAAGGCCGCGAGGGCGTCCTTTGGATCCTCGCGGCCGGGATGATGTTGTTCGTCGGCATCGTGAAGGGCATTAACCTCGTCATCGTCCTCGGGTACGCCCTGCTCGGCCTGTTCGGGCTGAACTGGCTGCTCGCCCGGCGGTCGCTCACCGGCCTCGCCGCCCGCCGGCTGGCCCGGTCCCCCATTTACGCGGGCATCCCGACCGAGTGGAACATCGAAGTCACCGACCGCGGCACGGGGACCGGGAACTGCCAATTGGAAGAATCGACGGCCGAGGGGGAGAGCCGGTGGTTCTTCGTGCGGACGCGGGAGCCGCGCGTCGAAGTGGTCCGCTGTCGGCTGACGGTGAACACACGCGGCCGGCACGCCTTGCGGCCGATGCGGGCCGTCACGTCCTACCCGTTCGGGCTGGTGAAGCACTCGCGCGAATTGCTCCCCGGCGACGATTTGATCGTGTTGCCGCGCCCGGCCCGCGTGGACGGCGAACGCTTGCGCACATGGCTGCTGCGGACGTGGGCCGGGCGGGACGAGGAGCAACGGCGCCTGCGCCGCGTGGTGGACCGCGAGGCCGAAATTCACGGCCTGCGCGACTACCGGCCCGGCGACTCGCCGCGCCGCATCCACTGGAAGGCCACCGCCCGCCGCAGTCGATTGACGGTGAAGGAATACGAGGACGCCGCCCCGCCGCGACTGCTGCTGATCCTCGACCCGCTCGTCGTGGGGAACTCGCACGCGGCCGACACGAAGGCGCTGGAACTGGCCGTCTCGCTGGCGGCCGGCATCGTGCGCGAGTGGCGCCGACAGGCCGGGGCGCGGCTTACGCTGATCGTCGCCGGCAAGGAGCCGACGGCCGTCGACGGCCCCCCCGGCCCGGCCATCACCGAGCGGCAACTGGAATTGCTCGCCATGACCGAGGCGTGCGGCGACCCGGAACTGGGGACCGTGTTTCAAACGCTCACGCGCCAAGCCCTCGCGGCCCCCACGCTCGTCATCAGCACACGGGCCGACTCGCTGATGCCCTACGAGATTCACCGCCTGCTCGGCCGGACCGCCGCCTTCTTGTCGGTGGACCGGCCGGAGGGGTGGTATCAGTTCGACGCGGCGGACGCCCCGCCCGACAGTTTTCGCTCGAAATCAACATAGACCGCGTTCGTCCAGCCGAAGCCTTCGACCATGCCGTACAGGCCCTCTTCGGCGTGTTCCAGCGCGCCGGCCACGTTGTACTTTTCGGAGAGCGTCCCGCGCAGGCCGTACTCGCGTCGGCACGTGTCGCACCAGCGGCGGCGGACCTCGTCGGCCTCCTTGTGATAGCCGTAACGGTCCAGGCCGGCGGCGGTCAGCCATTGCAGCGGCGCCCAGCCGTTCGGGTAGCCCCACTGCCGGCCGGCGCACGGCTCCAAGGTCGTTACGATCCCGCCGGGCAATAGAAACCGCGGCAGCCACTTCGCCACGACGCGGGCGGCTTGTTCCTTCGTCGCCCACCCGGCCCACAGCGGGTAGAAGCCGGCGGCGCTGGGCAGGGGGTCACGCTTCTCGGCCGTCCATTCGAAGTCGAGGAAGAACTCGTCCTCGGGACTCCAGAAGACTTCCTGCATCACGGGGACGCGCTCTTCCGCGAGGGCGGCCCAATACTCGGCGCCGGCTCGGTCCCCCAACTCGGTGAACCACCCCGCCATGTCCATTTCTCGGGCGTACAGGATGCTGTTGAGGCACACCGGCAGGAAGTCGAGCCAGCGGCCGGCCTCGGCCAACGGGTTCATGCCGTCGCAGCGCGGCGAGTGGTCCCAGCCGCTTTCGCACGACGCCAGGAAGTGGCTGTAGTTGATGTCGTGATACCGCGACAGGCCGCGGTACTTGCGGCGCTCGTGCGGGTGCTTATCCCCGAGCCAACACGTCTCGTGCTCTTGCACGGCCAAGGCGGCCATGCGCTTCAGGAAGTCCGGCACGCCGGGGTCGTTGCGGGCCTTCAGCACGTTCAACGCGAGGGCCACCATCTTGGTGAAGAACGGCGGCTGGCTGCGGGACGTGAAGTAGTAGCGCGTGCCGTTGGGGATGAAGCCGAAGCGCTCGATCAGGTGGGCCATGTTCTCGGCGATGTCGAGGATGAGCCAGTCGTGCGACGTGCCGACGAGGCCGAGCGCCATGAAGTAGCTGTCCCAGTAGTACAGTTCCTGGAACAGCGGCCGGTGGGCGTCCGCGCTGGGCACCAAGTACGCCCGCGGCACGCCGATCAGCGTCCCCTTGTCGGCCGGCTGGTGGCGGATCAGCCGCTCCCAAAACCCTTCGATGTACGCGGCGATGTCCGGGACCGCGGACGCGGGCGGCGGGGAGGGGAAGACGCTCATTTGGCCCCCAGCAGCACGGCCGCCTCGCCGGGGATGTGCCAACTCTCGTCGGTGTCGAGCGCCGCCGTGCCGTGCCCGCCGTACTTGGCCGCCTCGCTGGACCAGACCGGGCGCCAGTGCGTCCCGCTCGCCGGCGGAGCCAACAGCGGCTCCGGGGCCGGGTCGAGGTTCAAGTCGCGGCCGAGGTTGACGACCAACAGACGGTCCTCGCCGTCGGGGACGAAGAAGCGCATCACCAAGGCGGACGCCGACAGCACGGCCCCGTCAATCACGCGGCCGGCCCGGAAGGCCGGGTCCGCCTTGCGCAGGGCCAGCAGGTCTTTGTGCAGGGCCAGCCACTCGCCGCGGTTGGCCCGCTCGGTCGGGTCGAGCTTGCAGGCGTTGAACGTCTCCGGGGCGGCCGGGTCGGCGAACAGCCGCTGGCCGTCCGGGCTGGCTTGGCTGCGGAACCGCCGCAGCGACTCGCGCCGGCCGCGGCTCACCAAGGCCGCGAGGTCCGGGTGGTGGTCCGCGAAGTAAAGGAACGGCTTCGTGCTGGCGTATTCTTGCCCTTGGAAGAGCATCGGCGTCCCCGGCCCGAGCAGGAAGTACGCGGTCATCGCCCGGTACTTGGCCGGGCTGGTGAGTTGGTGGACCCGCGAGCCGCGGCCGGAGTTCGCCACTTGGTCATGGTTTTCGATGAACGTGACGAACTTGTGCCGGGGGATGTCGAAGGCCGGCCGGCCGCGGCGCTTGCCGTGCCAGCGGTACTGCTGCCCTTGGTACAGGAAGCCCCACTTGGCGGCGCTGAGCAGTTCCTGCGGCGTGCCGTAATAGTCCGTGAAGTACCCCTCGTTCTTGCCGGTGAGGGCGACGCGGGCCGAGTGGTGCAGGTCGTCGTTCCACAGGGCCGTCAGCCCGCAGCCCCCTTTCTCGGGCGGCCGGACCAAGTCCGCTTCTTGCGGCTCGTTCTCGGCCATGATGTAGACGCTGCGATTCCCCGCCGCCTCGCGCGCCGCCCGGCCGACGGCGGTGAGGACGTGTTCCGGCGAGTCGTCGATAATGGCCTGCGTGGCGTCGAGCCGCAGGCCGTCCAAGTGGAACTCCCGAATCCAGTACGCGGCGTTGGCGGTGAAGAACTCGCGCACCGGGCCGGACTGCTCGCCGTCGAAGTTGAACGGCTCGCCCCAGTCGGTGGTGTGCTTCGTACTGAGGAATTGAGGGGCGAACTCGCGGATGTAATTGCCGTCCGGCCCGAAGTGGTTGTACACCACGTCGAGGACGACGCCGAGGCCGAGCTTGTGGGCGGTGTTGACGAAGAACCGCATGTCGTCCGGCGAGCCGTATTGATGTGTCGGCGCGAACATGCAGACGCCGTCGTACCCCCACCCGAACGCCCCGGGGAAGGACGCGACGGGCATGACCTCCACGGCCGTGACGCCGAGGTCTACCAACTCGCCCAACCGCTCGGCCGCCCCGCGCCACGTCCCGGCCGGGGAGAAGGTGCCGAGGTGCATCTCGTACAGCACTTGCCCGGTTTCCGGCAGGCCCGGCCAGTCGGCGTCTTCCCAAGGGAACGCGGACGGCCCCGTCACCTGCGTCGGCCCGTGCGGCCCGTCCGGCTGGCAGCGCGACGCCGGGTCGGGGAAGAGGATCGCCCCGCCGTCCAGCCGGAAGCGGTACTTGGCCCCGGCCTCGACGTGCTCCCCGTCGCACCACCCGGCGAAATACCCGCCCGGCTCCGCAGTCAGCGGGCACGTCGGCCCCCCCTCGAAGACGGCCTCCGCCGTGGACCGGCACGGCGCCCACACGCGCAGGTGAACGCGGCCGTCAATCACTTCGGCGCCGACGGGATACTGGCGGGCGGCGGGCATGGCTGTCCTCATGGCGATGGGCTCTTCACTGTTAGGCCGTGTTGATTTAACGTGGGGCGACTTCACGCCCGCCTCGGGCTATTTCAGCCAGATATTGATGGCGGCGAAGAGGACCATGCCGAGGAAGTTGCGGGCCGTCTTCTCGGACCGGGTCGCCACCCGCCGGCACTGCTTCAAGAGGCCGACGCACCGCTCTACTTTGTTCCTCTCCTTGTCGGTGGCCCGGTCGGAGTCCCGCGGGTCCGTCCGGTTCTTCCGCGGCGGGATGACGGCTTCGGCCCCGCGGTCTTCCACCGCCTTCACGAAGGCGTCGCTGTCGGACCCCTTGTCGGCCAAGACGGCCTCCGGCTCGTGGTCCGCCAGCAGGCCCGGGGGGCGTGCGAGATGTCGGCGTCCTGGCCGGGGCTGAGCGTCACCGTCACCGGGTTGCCCAAGGCGTCGACGGCCAGATGGATCTTCGTCCCGAACCCGCCCCGGGACCGGCCCAACGCCTGGTCGTCGGCCTCGTCGTTCATCCCGGCGGCGTGCGGGTGGGCCCGGACGACCGTGCTGCCGGGCATCAGCCACTCCATGTCCGCGTCCCGGCTCACGGCCTCGAACAGGCGTTGCCAGACGCCTTTCTTGCACCACTGATTGAACCGGTGATACACCGTGTCCCACTTGCCGAACCGCTCCGGCAGGTCCCGCCACGGGCCGCCGTTCTTGGCCATGAACCGCACGGCGTTCAGGAAGTTCCGGTTGTCGGCGGCGTCCCGGCCGTGGCCGCCGGGACGGCCGGGCACCAGCGGCTCGAGGCGCAACCAGTGAGCTTCCCGCAATTCGTGGCGTTCCATGTCTGACCGTCCGAGGGTGGCGTTGCCCAGTTCGCCACGGCCCTTTAACATACTCCCCACGTTAGAGCATTTTCAATTTCATGCTTGCGCTCTCCCGGGCGGTCGCGTAGAGTCGGCGGACACCCCCTCCGGAGAGCCCGCCGATGAAAGCGCACCCCGTCGAATACCGGCACCGCGTCCTCGCCCTGACCGACGACGGGTTGTCCGCCCCCGAGATCGCCGCGGCCCTCGGCGTCACGGGGGCGCGGGTCACGTCCATCAAGCGGCGGCACGCCGCCGGCCAGTCCTTGGCCCTCCGGTCCCGGGCCAACAAGCGGCTCTCGTTGGCCGAGCGGGAAGGCGACCGCATCCGGCCCCGCGTCCAAGCCCACCCGGGCACGACCCTCGAAGATTTGAGGCGCGACCTGAACCTGGACACGTCCGTCTCCAACCTGTGGTACGCCCTGCAGCAGCTCAAGCTCAGCCTTAAAATAAAACGCTCCACGCCGCCGAGCGGGCCCGGCCGGATGTCGCCGCCGACCGGGCCCTGTGGGACGTCTTCGCGGCCGGCATCGACCCCCGGCGCCTCGTCTTCCTCGACGAAACGTTCGGCCACACGGCCATGACCCGCTTGTACGGGTGGGGGCCGACCGACGAGCGCGTCCTCGACAACGTTCCCCGCGGCCATTGGAAGACCACCACGTTCCTGGCCGCCTTCCGCCGCGGCGGCCTGTTCGCCCCCCTCGTCGTCGACGGGGCGCTGAACGGCGAACTGTTTCTGGCAGACGTCCGTCAGCACCTCGCCCCGCGACTGCGGCCCGGCGACATCCTCGTCATGGACAATTTGGCGACGCACAAGGTGGCCGGCGTCGTGGCGGCCGTCGAGGCCCAAGACGCCCGCGTCCTCTACCTGCCGCCGTACAGCCCGGACTTTAACCCCATCGAGCAAGTCTTTTCAAAGGTCAAGAACGAACTCCGGCGGCGGGAACCGCGGACCATTGATGCCTTGGAAGACGCCTTCGGCGAGTCTCTCGACTGGATCACGCGGACCGACGCCGTCAACTATTTCGCGCACGCCGGGTATGAGATTCAATGAAATTGAAAATGCTCTAAATCAACACGGCCTAGTCTGCTCTTCCCTTTATTCAGCCGACAGGTTCGCCAGGTAGGTGTCGTACTTGGTCCGCACCGTCGCCTCGTCGCCGTGCAGTTTCTTCAGCTTCACCTGCAACTCGTCCATCTCCTTCTCCTGGTTCTCCAGCGTCGTCAGGTAGCGCGTGAACAGCGGGGACTCCTTCGGCGTCTCCCGCAGGTTGTCCCGCAGCCGCTTCTGGTCCACCGTGATCGTCTGGATGCGGCGGTCGGCGTTCTGGATGTCCGTCCGCAAGGTGTCCCAGCCGGCCTTCATCTTGAGCGCTTCTTGCAATTGGGCCTTGAGCGCTTCGGGAGCCTCCTTCAAGTTGATGATGTAGCGGATCTGGTCGTCGGCCTGGTTCGTCAACTGAATCTGACTGCCGGCCTCGCGCTCTTCGATCACCGAATAGCTCGTGTCCTTCTTGGAGGCCACGTCCACTTGGAAGCGGAACACGTCGGCGGCTTCTTCGGCCGGGACGTTCTTGCCGACGAACTTGAAGCCCTGCCCCTTGC
>JAYTTY010000373.1:0-5615 GCA_043744795.1 Zavarzinella sp.
GGCATGGTCGCACTATTGCGACTTCCGCCTGAATTCTTCGCTCTCGCCTGACCTACCCCTGTAAGCCCCCCGGCCCCCTCTCCGCGGCGGAGAGGGGGCCGGGGGGTGAGGTTGCCTTTCAGGATTCCGTTTCATGTCCCGGCCCGGCCAAGTCATTCGCGTCGGGCTGGTCATCGCCGGCCTCCTGCTCGTCGCGGGGATTGCCGTCCCGTTCATCGTGCGCGCCCGCTTGACCAGTGACCGCGTGTCCTGCCAGAACCACCTCAAGGACATCGGCCTGATGGGCATGCGGCACGCCGCCCTGCCGGGGCAGCCGTTGCCGGACAAGCTGACCGAGGAACTGCCGCCCGGGACGGTCCCGTCCAATTCGCTGCCGCCGGACGAGCGCCTGAGTTGGTACGCCTACACGCTAAACGTGCTGGACGCCGGGCCGCCGAACCCGGACCCCGCGGCGAAGAAGCGGCGCGCCCCTCGCGGCTTGGCCGAATTACTGCCGACACTCGACACGGCCGCCGCGTGGGACGCCGGCAAGAACGCCGACGTGGCCAAGTATCGGCTGACGACGGCCATCTGCCCCGCGCGCGTGGCCGGGCTGCAAGCGGACGCATTCCAGCCGAACAACTACATCGCCCTCGGCGGCTTGGGCGCGGACACGCCGGCCCTGCCGCGCGAGCAGACCGGCGTGAAGGCCGGGGCGTTCCGGTACGACACGCCGACGCCGTTGGCCGCTTTTGCGGACGGGCTGCACCACACGGCCCAGTTCATCGAAACGACGCGGGATGTCGGCCCGTGGCTGCGCGGCGGGCGAAGCACGTTGCGGGGACTGGACGAAGCCGACATGCCGTACTTGGGGCCGGGCCGGCCGTTCGGCGGCTGTCACGCGGGCGGGACGTACGTGTCCCTCGCGGACGGCGGCGTGACCTTCCTGCGCGACTCCGTCGATGCGGCGATCTTCCGCGCCCTGCTCACCATCGCCGGCGGCCCGGCCGGGCAACCGGGCGAGGACCCTTGAATACCATTCGCTCCCCGTGGCTGGCCGGCGCCGTCTTGTGCGCCCTTTTGTTGCTGGCCGGGCCGCTGTTCGTCCGGCAACCCGTGTGGGTGGACGTGACCTATCACGACGTGTCCGCGTGGAACGTCCTGCACGGCGGCACGCACTACCGCGACGTGTTCGAGACCAACCTGCCGGGGATGGTCTGGGTCCACGCCGTCCTGCGGCCGCTGATCGGCTGGAGTCAAGAAGCGATTCGCCTCGCCGATTTGGCGGTCTTCGCCGCGATCATTTTTTTGCTGACTCGCTTCGCCCACGAACTCGGGGCCTCCGTCTCGCAACGGCTCTGGCTCGCCGTCGCCGTCGCCTTGTTCTACCTGTTTGAAACGGAATTCATCCACGTCCAGCGGGACGGCTGGATGCTGTTGCCCGCCACGCTCGCCGCGTGGCTGCGCTGCCGGCAATTGAAGTCGCCGAGTCCGGCCGCGGCCGTGCTGGAAGGGATGTGCTGGGGGGCGGCCGTGTGGGTCAAGCCGCACGTCCTCGTCCCCGCTCTGCTCGTCTGGCTGGTGTCGTGGAACTTCGTGCCGCGTCGAGTCATGCTGCGGGCCACCGCCGGGTTGATCGTCGGCGGGTTGTTGGCGGGGGCCGCCGGCTCCGCGTGGCTAATAAGCACCGGCACATGGGGGCCGATGTGGGACGTGCTGCTGAACTGGAACGGCGAGTACTACCAGTGGACGGCCGCCGGCGTGCTGTTGAAGATTCGGCGCGTGGTCACGTACTTCGCCCCGTTCAGCACGCTGCATTACGTGGCCGTGCCGCTCGCCGTGATCGGCCTGTTCCGCCGCCGGCCGGCCCTCGCGGCCCGCGCGGTGTTGTGCGCCCTGTACCTCGGCTGGCTGGCCCAGGCGGCCGTCATCCAAAAAGAGTTCGATTACGCCCACTCGCCGCCGACCATCCTCGGCCTCGCCGTGCTGGCGTGCCACCGCCTGCCCGTCGGGCCGGCGCTTCTCACTTGGTGCATGCTCGGCAGCGCCGTCACGCATTACGCCGGGGAGCAGCCGCTGTTGCGGCGGTTCAAGGAGGCCAAGCCGATCACTTATCGGATGGCCGTGCCGGAGCACTCGATCCTAGACCCGGCCCGCCTCGCTCTGTGGAGCCGGGCGTGGGCAGACGACTCGATGGAGTTGAAGGACCAACTCACCTACTACCACGACCCAATTCACTGTGTCCCAAACTGGGTCGATCTGAAACGCGTGGAGGAGTTCCTGCGCTCGAAGAAAGTCGGCGACCGCGACGTGATCTGTTGGCACGACACCACGCACCCGCTGTACGTGTGGCTGGATGTCCGGCCGGGGATTCGCTTTCCGCACGTGATGACGGCCATGAAATTTCGCAGCAAGCGGCCGGTCATCCGGGTCGAGACGTTCGCCAGCCCGGCCAAGTACGTCGTCGCGGACTTGGTCCCGTGCGCCTTCGGGATGCCCGGGGGCTTTCCGGATTATCCGCCGCACGGCCCAGTCAACCGGTTGCCGGACTACTTCCCCGCGTGGGGCGAGGTTACTTACCCGTGGAACCAACGGCCGGTGTACCGGGCCGGGCGGTATTTTGTGTTTGAAATCACGAGTCCAACCGGCGAGATTGCATTCCCGTTGACGGAGATTCCGGAAGAGTGACGGAGGCGAGTCATGCGTGTCCTGTTAGCCGGGTTCATGAACGAGTCGAACACCTTCGCGACGACGCCGGGCGACCGGAAGCGCTTCGCGGAAGGGTCGCTCACGGCCGGCGACGCCGTGTTCCCCGTCTGGCGGGAGGCGCACCACGAGTTCGGCGGCTTCATCGAGGGGTGCGAAAAACACGGGCTGACCATGTTGCCGTCCGTGATGGCGTGGTCCACGCCGAGCGGGCCGGTGACGGACGACATCTTTGAAGAAGTGACGGCCCGAATCGTCGCGGACTTGCGGGCGTGGCGGCCGGACGGCGTGCTGCTCGCCCCGCACGGGGCGATGGTCACGCCCGCGTTCCCGGCCGCGGATTTGGAGTTGATTCGGCGGGTGCGCGGGGCGTTGGGGCCGGAGAAGCCGCTGATTGTCACGTTGGATTTTCACGGCAACGTACCCCCGGAGATGGCCGCCGTCGCGGACGCCATCGTCGGCTACCAAACGAACCCGCACGTCGACCAACGGGCGCGCGGGCTGTTGGCGGCCGAACTAATGGCCCGCACGCTGGCCGGGAAAATCAAGCCGGTGAGCCACGTCGCCCGGCGGCCGATGATCGCCAACATCCTCGGGCAAGACACGGCCCGCGAGCCGTTCGCCGCCCTGCTGGCCGCGGCCCGGCGGGCGGAGGCAGACGCGGGGATGCTCTCCGTCAGCGTGATGGGCGGCTTCCAATACGCGGACGTGCCGTGCATGGGGCCGAGCGTGATCGCCGTCGCGGACGGGGACCGCGAGCAAGCCTGCGCCGTCGCCGAGAAGTTGGCCGACGCCATGTGGGCCGTGCGGCGGGAACTGGCCGCCCCGTGCGCCAGCCCGGCCGACGCGGTGCGGGACGGGTTGGCGTCCCCCAAGGGGCCGGTGATCCTCGTGGACACCGGGGACAACATCGGCGGCGGCTCGGCCGGGGACGCCACCGTGCTGCTGGCCGAATTGCTGCGGCAACAAGCGCCGAGTTTCATCGTCGCCCTGTTCGCCCCGGCCGTCGTGACGGCGTGCCAACGCATCGGCGTCGGCGGCCGCTTCACGGGAAGCGTCGGCGGGGCCGTGGACAAGATGCACGGCGACCCGGTGCCTGTCTCCGGCGTGGTGCAATCGCTGCACGACGGCAAGTGGGTGGAGACCGAAGCCCGCCACGGCGGCCGGCGCCACAACGACCAGGGCCAGGCCGCCGTGCTGGCCCTCGACGGCGGCGGCACCCTCGTCGTGAACTCCCTGCAAACCCCGCCGTTTAGCCTCGGGCAACTGACCAGCGTGGGGTTGAAGCCGGAAGCTGTTCACCTGATCGTGGTGAAGGCCGCCATCGCCTACAAGGCCGCGTATCTGCCCATCGCCGCCCGGGTCATCGAAGTCGACACGCCGGGCGTGACGGCCGTCAACCCCCTGCGATTCACTTACAAAAATGTGCCGCGGCCGCTGTACCCGCTGGATGAGATTTGATTTTTGGATTTAACGAGCCATGAGCGTGAGCGATTGGAGTGAGCGACAGTTATCACACTCCAATCGCTCACGCTCATGGCTCGTCAAGAATAAAATGTCTGCTCTCGTCATTACAGAGAGGCTACCAATGACGCCCCCGCCCGTACCGCCGAAGAAACTGACGGCCCGCCACTACCTCGGCGGGTTCGCCGCCATGTGCTTCGGCTTCGGGATGCTCAACTTCGTGAGCGGCCAAGAAGTCCCGTGGGGCTACCAGATGACCGGGGGCCTGGTCTTGTGCGTCGTGGGCATCGTGTTGCTGGCCGTCGCGAGGTTCGTGCTGAAGTGACCGGGGTCAGTCAATCGTCCGGCCCAAAAGGGCCGCGAGTTTCCGCAGGTCGTCCATCAAACTGGCGAACTGCGGCGGCAACAGCGCTTGCGGGCCGTCGGAGAACGCCTTCTCCGGGCAGTCGTGGACTTCGACGTGGACGCCGTCGGCCTTGGCGGCGACGGCGGCCATCGCCATGCTGGGGATCAGGTCGGGGCGGCCGGTCGCGTGGCTCGGGTCCACGATGATGGGCAGGTGGCTCTGGCCTTGGACGTTCGGGACGGCGCTGAGGTCGAGCATGTTGCGCGTCGAGTCCTCGAAACTGCGCACGCCGCGCTCGCACAGCACCACGTTCGGGTTCCCCTCGGCCAGAACATACTCGGCGGACATGAGCAGGTCTTTGACGGTGGCGCTCATGCCGCGCTTCAGCAGCACGGGCTTGCGGGTCATGCCGACTTCCTTGAGGAGGTCGAAGTTCTGCATGTTGCGGGCGCCGATCTGGAACATGTCGGCCCACTTCTCCACGAGCGCCACCTGCCGGGTGTCCATCACTTCCGTGACGACCGGCATGTCCAACTCGTCGCCGACTTCACGGAGGATTTTTAGGCCGTCTTCACCCATGCCCTGAAACGCATACGGGCTGGTTCTGGGTTTGAACGCCCCGCCGCGCAGGATGTTCGCCCCGGCCTTCTTGACGTGGGCCGCGATGGCGCGCAGGCCGTCCCGGCTCTCGACGGCGCACGGCCCGGCGATCATCGCCAAGTGCCCGCCGCCTATTCTTACTTTGCCGACCGGCACGACCGTGTCCGGCTTGTGGAACTCCCGGCTGGCCATCTTGAACGGCTTGAGGATGCGCAGCACCTGCTCGACGCCGGGGATGGCCTCCAGCGCGCCGGGCGAGGTCTTGTTGTCGTCCCCGACCAGCCCGACGATGGTGCGGAACTCCCCGCGGATCACGCGCGGCTCGAACCCCAACTCGGCGACGCGCTCCAACACGTGCGCGATCTGCGCCTCGGAGACATCGGTTTTAAGAACGACGATCATCGGGCACCAATTCCCTATGCAACGGCCTCGGTCGCCGATACCCCGGGGTTCGCAAAGCCTCACCCCCGGGCTACAGTCCGTCGCCCCTCCGGGGCTGAAAACCTAAACGGACGCTTTC
>JAYTTY010000374.1:0-21705 GCA_043744795.1 Zavarzinella sp.
TTCCTGCCGAGGGAAAAAGGGATCAGGTCGCGCACCATACCGCCGAAGTCGCGTGCCAAACAGGCCAAATGGGACAGTTAATAAATTTCGTATCCTAACGGAGAAGTCTCATGAGTCTGTTCGACAAGTTTTCGGCCGGCCTGCCCGTGGCCGACTTTCTGGCGACGTACGGCAGCCCGGCCCACCAAGGGCGGTGGAAATCGACGTATGACGCCGTGAATCTCACCCCGGCTCAAGCGGATTTGCTCGGGAAGTTTACCCGCGAGACGAACGTCCTCGTGCTGGCGGGGGCGTGGTGCGGGGACTGCTCCGGCCAGTGCCCGATCTTCGACCGCTTCGCGGCCGCCGCCCCGGTCATCAAAGTGCGCTACCTCGACAACGCGGACCACGCCGACGTGCAAACGGCGCTGGCCATCAACGGCGGCAAGCGGGTGCCGGTGGCGGTGTTCTTCAGCGAAGACGGGTACGAGGTGAGCCGCTACGGCGAGCGGACACTGGCCAAATACCGCAGCATGATGCACGCCAGCCTGGGCGACGGCTGCGCCACGGGGATCGGCAAAGACCCGCTGTTAGACCAAATCACGCAGGAGTGGCTGAACGAGTTCGAGCGCGTCCAATACTTGCTGCGCCTGTCCGGACGCCTCCGGCAACTGCACGGCGACTGAGGTTAAGCCACTTGGCGGCGCCGGTAATGCGGCAGCCACCCGACGCGGTACCCGACCGCGTACACGGCCGACCAGAGCAGACACACGCCCGCCACGCTCGCCAGCAACGTCACGCCGGCGAGCGTTTTCGTTTGCCCGGGGGGGATCACCTCGCGCATCCCTTCCCGGATGACCAGAAGGCCGGCCCCTATACCGCCGGCGATGAGTATCCACCAGACGTCTGTGCGAAAGATGCGGTAGCCGGCGCGGTCCAGCAGCAGCACCGTGACGAAATACCGCGCCATGTCACCCACGACCCCAGCGATTATCATCCCTTTCATGCCCGCCTGAGCGTACCCCACCGGAATGCCGACCGCGAGGATGGCCACTTTGGTGAAGTGGCTGCACGCATACGCCTTCACGCGACCCTTGGCGTTCAGGAGCGCGCCGCCGTTGGCGTCGAGGATTTGGAAGAAGGCCCCGACCGCCAACAGGGGGATGAACAGGGCGGCCTCGTGGTACCGCGCGTCGTAAATCAGCGCGACCAGCGAGGGGCCGGCCGCCGCCGCCCCGGTGACGAAGAAGCCCACGAGGAAGCCGGCCATCTTGTGGGTGTTCAAGTAGTGGTCCCGCAATTCCCGCCCGCCGTTGACCAGTTGGGCGTAGTAGGGGAACAGCAGCCGGCCGGCCATGGCGCTGCACAGTGTCACCGGCATCTGCACGAGTTGCAACGCGAAGTGGTACACGCCCAGCGCGGCCAAGGACCGGAGGCCGACCACCAGCTTGTCCGTCTGGGCCGCGAGGAACCAGCACGCCGTGCTGACGTAAATCCACCCCGCGAAGTGGGCGAGTTCCCACGCGGCCGGCCGGTCCCACGCGACCCGCGTGGGCTCCCCCGCCAAGACGACGTGGCTGCCGAGGCAGCGGACCGTCGCGGACACCAATATTCCGGCCACCAAGGCGTTCACGGACCGGTCGATGCTGGCCCACGTCAGTTGCACGCCGACGGCGACCAGTTGGCAGGTCAAGTCGAATTTAACGACCCGCGCCTGGCCCATGCGCCGGTGGAGCGAGACGATCCGCATGGAGGTGAAGCCCTCCAGCACGGCGACGAACCCGACGGTCGGGAGAATCCACAGCAGGCGCGGCTCCGGCGTCTCCCGCCAGTACGCCGCCGGGTACGCGAGGACGAAGGCCGCGGCCCAGAGGACGAAGCCGCGGCCGATTTGAATGACCCACGCGGTGTTCAGAAAGGCGGGGTCGTCCCCCCGCTTGCTCTGGATGATGGCGGTGCGCAGGCCGAGGTCCGAAAAGAGGCTGAGGCCGACCATGAAGGTCATGCACAGGGCGAGGACGCCGAAGGACTCGGGGTCCAGCAGACGGGCGAGCAGGACGTTCGACCCGAAGCGCATCAGTTGGTCGAAGCCGAACCCGAGGATCAGGACGGCCCCGCCGCCGACGAGTGTCCGCCGCGCGCTGGCGGGCGGCGGCACGGGCGGTTCCGGGTCAGGACTCGACATGGGGCTGATGATATGGCCCGGCCGCCGCGCGGTTCAGGGTGGCGTTGGTCAGCGTCCCGGAGATTCCGCACAAGAGCATGAAAAACCAGCCAAAGTTCATGTCCATCCACACGGTGCGGAACGTGATGACCATCCCGACCATGGCCCCGAAAATCGTGAGGGCCAAGCCGACCTCATCCCCGCCGCGGACGATCACGGCCAACAGGTTCCCCATCACGCAGGTCAAGAACACGCAGAAGAACACCAGTCCCAGCGCGCCGTTGTGCAGGTAAATGTGCAGGAAGTGGTTGTCCACGGAGATGAACCGCGCGTCCACGTACGGGTCGAGCGGGATGTTCTGCAGCGGGTTGCCGTACCCGAGCAGCCCCGCCTCGGCCATGGCGTCCTTGTACACCAGAAAGAGCAAGTCCCGGTGCTTCGTGCCTGTGTAAACGTGGTACTCCCCGTCGATCACAATGTACTCGGGGGTTTTGACATCCTCGACGGACGCGGATACGAGTTCGACCACGTCCTCCCGGAAGGCGAAGAACGCGACGGCCAGCCCGAACAACACCCACAGGATTCCCGGCCGCAGCCGCGGGAACAAGTAGTACACGTTGGCGAAGACGATCAAGGCCGCCATTAACTGTACGGCCCGGGAGCCGCAGGCGACGTAGCCGGGGATCATCAGCCACGGGGCGGCAATCCACCATGTCGGCCCCTCCCCCCGCTTGGCCAGCCGGGCCGCCTCGATCATGAGGGGCAACACCAGCGCCAGCGTCACCCCCCACGAAATGGGGTGGGCTTGCGAGCCGAACGCCCGCTTCATGCCGAAGCGGACCTCGATAATTTCGGATTCCATCTGGACGCCGCCGAACGTCTGCCACAAGTTGACGTGCGTCACGCCCTCGACGAAGGACAGGAATGACCACAGCACGGCCGCCGCGCACACCGGCCCCATGACGTACTTTAAGTCGCGGGCCTCGGCGACGAAGAGGCGGCCGAGCAGGTACGGCGGCACCCAAAGCAGCGTCACGTGAACGAAGCCGAAGGGCGTCACCGTGCGGTTCGAGAATTCCGAACTAATGAGCGACACGGCGAGGATCAGGAGGGCGTAGTCGGCCGCCACCGGCCGCCGGCGGGCCATGAACGTCGGCGGCCGCGTGAGGTACAAGGCGGCGACGAACAAGGCCAAGATCATCCGGGCGTCCAAGTAGATGGACCGGATCTGAAAATTGACGGCGACGGGGATGGAGAGGGCGATCGCCATCATGGCCGCCTGCCACGCGAACGCCAACCCGTGCCGGCGCGCCCGGTCCCAGATGACCAGCATCCCGACCAAACACGCGCCAGCCAGTATGATTTCTTTCATGCGTCCGTGGGGGTCCGCGAGCAAGAGAACTCTAGTCAATCTTCGCGGGCAGGGCAAGTCGGACTCTTTTGGCGACCGGCGGGGGCGTGGCGTGAGCGTCGGCATCGTGGTGATCGGCCGGAACGAGGGGGACCGCCTGCGGGCGTGCCTGCGGTCACTCTCCCCGGGCCGCCAGCCGGTCGTCTACGTCGATTCCGGCTCGACGGACGGCAGCCCGGCCGTCGCCCGCGACATGGGCGTGTCGGTGGTCGATTTGGACCTCTCCCTGCCGTTCACGGCGGCCCGCGCCCGCAACGCCGGGTGGCGGCCCCTCCTCGCGGATCACCCGGATACGGCGTTCATTCAATTCGTGGACGGGGACTGCGACGTGCAACCCGGTTGGCTCGAAACGGCTTTCGGCTATCTGAACGGTCACCCCGAGGTGGTGGCGGTCTGCGGCCGCCGCCGGGAACACCGCCCGGATGCCTCCGTTTACAATCGGCTGTGCGACCAAGAGTGGGACACGCCGGTCGGCGAAGCCGAGGCGTGCGGGGGGGATGCGATGTTCCGCACGTCGGCCCTCGCGGCGGCGGGCGGCTACCGCGAAGACCTGATCGCGGGGGAAGAGCCGGAGTTGTGCGTCCGCCTGCGGGAACGCGGCGGAAAAATCGTCCGCCTCGACGCCGAGATGACACGGCACGACGCCGCGATGACGCGGCTCGGCCAATGGCGAAAGCGCCACGTCCGGGCCGGACACGCCTTCGCGGAAGTGTCCGCGATTCACCGTTACAGCCCGTGCCGCATCTGGGCGCGGGAGGCCCGCAGCAATTGGTTTTGGGGCGTGGCCGTGCCCGTCTTTGCCGTCGGCCCTGCCTATTGGACGTTCGGCGTCAGTCTGGCCTTGTTGCTCGGCTACCCGCTGCTCTTCGCCAAAATCGCCCGGTCGCGACGCCGGCGGGGGGACGGTATGAAATCAGCCCTTCAATACGCTTGGTTCTGTGTCCTTTCCAAGTTCCCGCAGGCGTGGGGGCAAGGCGTGTACGCCAAGAATCGCCTGTTTCGCCGCCGCTCGCGGCTGATCGAGTACAAGGCCGCCGGGTCTCCCGCATGAAGATCGCCTACCTCACCAACCAATACCCGCACGTCCGGCACACGTTCATCCGGCGGGAGATCGTGGCGCTGGAAGCCCTCGGCGTCGAGGTCGTGCGATTCTCCGTGCGGGAGTCCGGCCGCGACGCCGTCGACCCGGCCGACCGGGCCGAGTTCGGCAAGACGCGGGCGGTCTTGGGCGCCGGGAAATTCAGCCTCCTCACGGCCACGATGCGAACGCTCTTGCGTCACCCCTTGCGAAGCTGGCAAGCCCTGCGGGCCGCGGTGCGGTTCGGCCGGCGGTCCGAGCGCGGCGTGCTGCGGCACCTGATCTACTTCGCCGAAGCGTGCGTCCTGACGACATGGCTCCGGGCGGCCGGCGCCGACCACCTGCACGTGCATTTCGCCACCAACCCCGCGGTCGTGGCGAACCTGTGCGAGAAACTCGGCGGCCCGCGGTACAGCGTCACCGTCCACGGCCCCGAGGAGTGGGACCAGCCGGCGGCGCTATCCTTGCGTGAAAAGTACGAGGGCGCCGCGTTCGTGGTGGCCGTCACCGACTTCGGGCGGTGCCAAGTGTACCGCTGGACGCCGCTGGAATGCTGGCCCCGCGTCCACGTCGTCCGGTGCGGCGTGGACGCCGGATTCCTCAACCAAGAGTTGACCCCCGTCCCGGACACGAATCAGCTCGTCCTCGTGGCCGGCCTGACGGAACAAAAGGGGCACTTGCTGTTGCTCGACGCCTTGGCGGCGGTCGCCAAGGCCGGGCACGCCTTTCGCATGGTTTTCGTGGGGGACGGGCACCTGCGCCCCGTCTTGGAACGGCGGGCGGCCGACCTTGTCATCGCCGACCGCATTGACTTCGCCGGGTGGCGCAGCAACGCCGAGGTGCGGCAATATCTGCTGGCCTCGCGGGCCTTGGTGATGCCGAGCTTCGCCGAAAATCTCCCCGTGGCCATGATGGAGGCGATGGCGACCGGCCGGCCGGCGCTGGGCACGTACATCGCGGGGGTGCCGGAGTTGGTGATTGACGGCGAGAACGGATTCATGGTCCCTGCGGGGAGCGTGGAACTAACGGCCCGAGCCATCATCCGCATTCTCACGGCGCCCGTGGAAGAACTGACCCGGCTCGGGGCGGCCGGGGCGGCCAAAGTCCGCGCGTCGCACGACGCCGCCCGCGAAGCCGGGAAAATGAAAGCCCTGTTCGAAGCCGCCGTCAGCCGAGGAGCGGGACCGTGATGACGTTCGACTTGCACATGCACACGAAGCGGTATTCGCCGGACAGCGTGATCGACCCGGAAGAACTGGTCCGGCGGGCCAAGGCGGTCGGGTTGGACGGCATCGTCATCACCGAACACGACCGGCTATGGCCGGAACACGAATTGGAGGAGCTTCGACGGCTCCAACCCGACCTCATGATCTTGGGCGGGGTTGAAATCTCCGGCCGGGGCGGCGACATGCTGTGTTACGGCGTGACGGACCTTTCTAGTTTGCGGCGGGGCGTGCCGTGGCGAGAACTGGTCGCGGAAGTACGCCAGCAAGGCGGCGTCGCCGTCGCGGCCCACCCGTACCGCTGGGGCCAAGACTTCGACGCGATGCTGGAAGAAGCGGGCGTGACGTTGGACGGGGTTGAAGTAATGTCGAATAACATGGACGCCGGCCTGCGCACGGCGGCGGCGAAGTTCGCCGCCCGTCACCCGGAGTACGCGACCCTCGGGAACAGCGACGCCCACGAGTTAGACGTTGTCGGCCATTGTCGCACGGTGTTTGCAACGCCGATTGTCACGATGGGAGACCTGACGCGGGCCATTCGGGAGCGGCTGGCCACCCCCGTGCCCGGCGGTCAGTGAGCAGACGCCTGGCGCGCGGGCGGGGCGGCCTCGCGGTGGGGCTTCCCGCCCAGGCCGACGAGGAGATGATTCGGCCGGTCACTGCGAAAATAGGTATAATGGTGGCCGTAGGGCGATTGGTCTGCGGGGTGCAAAAACACGCCCATCCACCCCCACTTCCCCTCGACGATGGGGTCATCGTCGCCGAGGTAGCGCACCACGGCCGTATGGGTAATCTGCTCGTGGTCGTGGTAAACGACCACGTCGCCGACGTGCGGGACGGCCACGGGCTGATATCCGTTCTCGTCGAGCAGCTTGACCACCATGTCCGGGGCCAGCCAATACTTCCCGCCCGTGAACACCCAACCGTGGCAGTTCGTCCCGTCGTCCACGCCGTTCTGCCGGATCACGGCGAAACTGAAACTCATCTGGTCGAGGATTTGCCGCTCGAGGTGGGCCATTTCCTCCGTGTCTCGGCGGGCATCCGGCTCGTGCAGTTCCACGGGCTTGCCGGCGTCCGTGACGGCCACCCCATCCGGCGTTGTGTGCAGAGGAGGCTTCCAAGCCATTTGCTGCATGAACGCCATTTCATCGTTCAGCGTCGAATCGTCGTCGGACTCATATTTGAACAGGCTGAACGCCACGATGCCCGCCCCGAAGGCGGTGAGAACTCCCCAACGCCAAAGCGGTTGGCGGGCCAACAGGCCAAGGCGGGAGAGTGCCGAGGCCAACAGAGTTGACCCGGCGGCCGGGACGGCCAAGGACACGCCTGTCAGGACACCCGCGACCGTCCACGTGTGATGGGCCGGAACTTCCAAGATTACCGTGAGGGCGGTGACGAGCGCCACAACGGCCGAAGCGACAGTCAACTTGGCCCAAACATGACAGTCGCGCAGAAGCAGATTCGCTATTCCAAGAAGGAGAAAGCCGGCCCCGATGGGCACGAGCGTCGCCATCAAATAGTACGCTTCCGCATGCACCGCGTTGCACTCCCGAATTGAGACGAGGACTGACACCCTTTTGAACACTATCTCAGAGATTAGTTCCGGAATCGTGAGGATGTGATGATAGTTTCTGTGACATTCGCACTCATTTCTCATCAAACTTTCACCGACGCTTCTTGATCGTTAGACGAACCGCCCAATCCGTGACCGTACTGGCATTTTTTGGAGTTGGCTTGGAAGAGTATTGCCGCCTGCCTGTCCTGTCCCATCCCCGCGAAAGCACGGGCGCATTCAACAAGCGGCTGATCGAATTTTGGTCCTTCTTGCTCCGCACCCGGCCGGCCGAATACGCGCGCGTCTGCGCGGAAGCCGCGGCCGTTCTCCCGCACGGAGACCGAGTTGGGCGTGATTATCTCTTGGAGCGATCAGCCGTCGAAGCCGTCGAAGCCGCGTTGACGGCCGCCGGCCTGGATTTCGAGCCGGCCGACCGGGACGACCTTTTCACCAAGTACGAGGCGGCCCCGCCGGATTGGTTTCAGATCGAACACTGACTCACCCGGCGAGGATTTCCTTCACCATGTCTTCGGGGATGTCATCGAACGCCTGCACGTTCCCCAAGGCGGTCGGCAGGACGAAGCGGAGTTTTCCGCCGACGTTTTTTTTGTCCCGCCGCATCACGCGGAGTTGATCCTCCGCCGGCCACCCCTTTTCCGGGGAAAGTGGCAGGCCAAAAGCCGCCAGCAACGCCGACTGCCTCTCGGCGAGGTCCGGGCCGACAAGGCCGCGCCGCCCGGCCAAGCGGGCGGCGCACATCATCCCGGCCGCGACCGCTTCCCCGTGCAGCCAGTGGCCGTACCCGCCGACGGACTCGAAGGCGTGGGCGAACGTGTGCCCGTAATTCAGGATCATCCGCAGGCCCGTCTCCTCCCGCTCGTCCTTCTCCGCCACGTCCGCCTTGAGCCGGCACGAGCGGGCCACCATGTGAACAATCGCGTCGGGCCGGCGACTCAACACGTCGGCGATGTGCTTCTCCAGCCAGCCGAACAAATCCGGGTCCATGATGACGCCGTACTTCACCACTTCCGCGAGGCCGCTGCGGTACTCGCGGTCCGGCAGCGTGGCGAGCGTGGCCGTGTCGATCCACACGCCGCGGGGTTGGTGGAACGCCCCGACGAGGTTCTTCCCTTGCGGGAGGTTGATGCCGGTCTTGCCGCCCACGGAACTGTCCGCCATCGAGAGCAGTGTCGTGGGGACCATCACCAATGGAATTCCGCGGTTGAAACTGGCGGCGGCGAACCCGGCCAAGTCCCCGATCACGCCGCCGCCGACGGCCACGACGGGCGTGTGCCGGTCCGTGGCCAGGTCCGCCATCCACGCCCACAACTCGGCGAGTTGTTCGACGCTCTTGGAGCCTTCTCCGCTTGGTAAGATTTTCACCTCGGCCGACGCGAGCCGACCGGCGAAATCCCTCGCATGGGCGGCCGTGTTGGCGTCCCCGATGACCAACGCGCGGCGACTCTTGGGACAGCAGTTCTCGACGAACGCCCGGAACTGGCCGGCCGTGTCCGTGCCGATGTGGATGTCGTAAGACCGCGGCCCGAGATGGACATTCACCGTGTGCATGAGGCCCCGTATTCGCCAAAATTCCCGTTTCTTCCTTGATATGACCGCCGCTCATCCGGTGGAATGAGCGGGCGTGGTCTTTTCCCGGCGGCCCCCATGATCCGAAACCTTCTGTCCTACGCCCCCCTCCTCCCGCCGGCCGGCGCCGCGACGGCCGGCATTTGGCTGGATAGACACTTCGCCGTTCCGGTGGCCGTCTCGCTCGGATTCGCCCTTGTCGCCGGCGTCGCACAATTGATGATGCCGCACCGCCAACGCTCTGTCTTGCCGTGGTTCGCGTGGGCCGCGTTCTTGGGTTTGGGTGCGGCGCACCATCACGCCACCGTCATCGACATCCCCGCGGACGACGTGGGCCGACTCATGACAGAGGAACCCAGACTCACGCGCCTGCGCGGCGTGTTGGACGAAGAGCCGATGACGGTGACGCCGAAAGGGGAACAACCGCTGTTGTCCCGGCCGCGTGGCCCGCACACGTCGGTGTTGCTCGCCGTGGACTCGGTCGAGACGGGAGACGACTGGCTGACCGCCACGGGGTTGATTCGCCTCTCGATCAGCGCGGAACTTCCCGACGTACACTTGGGCGACCGTGTTGAAGCGACCGGCTGGCTGGCGCCGATACCGGAGCCGCTGAATCCGGGCGAGCGCAGCCCGGCGGAGTGGGCGGCCGATCAGGGAATTCGCGGGGACTTGCACGTCCGCGGGTCGGCCGAGAACGTCGTCCGCATCGCCGCGCCGGGCGGGCGGTTCGTCCAACGCGGCTTGCAGAAAATTCGCGGCGTCGCCCAGCGACATCTGCGGGCCGCCGTGCCCAGAGAGGCGCCGTTGGCCCAAGCGTTAATCCTCGGGGACACGCAAGCGCTGAGCCGGGACGAGTGGGACCAGTACGCCCGCACGGGCGTCATTCACGTCTTGGCCATTTCGGGGCAGCATTTGGTGATTTTGGGGGCGGTCGTGTGGTGGGCGTGCCGGTGGCTGGCCGTCCCGCGCCGGCGGGCGGCCGTCTTGGTCGCCGGTCTGTTGCTCGGGTACGCCCTGCTCACTGGCGGCCGGCCGTCGGCCATGCGTGCGGCCGTCATGGCCTGTGCCATGTGCGGCGGCTTGCTGCTCCGAAAGCCGGTGGTGCCGGCCAACTTGCTCGCGGGGGCGTGGCTGGCGGTTCTTGTCCTCAACCCGGCCGACCTGTTCAACGCCGGCTTCCAACTCTCGTTTCTGTGCGTGGCCGTGCTGATTTGGGGAACGGGCGTTTGGCTCAAACCCCGCGAACTCACGCCGTTGGAGGAACTCATTGACGAGTCCCGCCATTGGACCACGCGGGCCGGCCGGCAATTCGGCCGGGCCGTCTGGCAGGCGTTCGCCGTCACGGCCATCCTCGGCATTGCGACAATACCGCTCACCATGTACTGGCAGCACTCCGTTTCCTTGGCGGGCTTCCTCATCGGGCCGGCCGCCATCCTGTTGACGACGGTGGCGCTCGTCGCCGGGTTGCTCACGGCCCTGTTCGCGCCGGTGCCTGTCCTCGGCACGGCGGCGGGCTGGGTCACGGACCAATCCCTCGGCGGATGCGATTGGCTGATCCGCGAGATGGCCGGCCACTCATGGGCGTGCTGGTACGTCGCGGACGTTCCGTTGTGGTGGGTGGCCGGGTTTCACATCGCCGGCGCGTGGCTGTTATGGCGAACGAATTTCCCCGCGGACGAGAAGACCATTTCCACCCCGCTGCGGTTGTTGCTCGGCTGGCTGTTGCTCGGCGTCGTTCTGGGCGGAGTCCGCGTACCCCCTGACGAACTTCGAGTGACATTCCTCGCGGTGGACCACGGCAACTGCACAGTGATCGAGACGCCCGACGGGCGGGTCATTCTCTGCGACGCCGGCTCGACCGCGGGGCCGGAAGTGACTCGCCGCGTGATCGCCCCGTTCCTGTGGTCTCGCGGCGTCCGGCACATTGACGAGGTGATGATCTCCCATGCGGACTTGGACCATTTCAACGGCTTAACCGCCTTGGCCGCCCGGTTCCCCATCGGCCGGGTCACGCTGACGCCCACGTTCGCCGAAAAGCGAACGCCCGGCGTGGCCCTGACGCTCGCGGACGTGGAGCGGCGCGGCATCCCCGTCCGCATTGTCACGGCCGGGGACGTGCTGGACGCGGGGGCCGTCCGGCTCACCGTCCTGCACCCGCCCGCCCACGGCCCGCCGGGGATAGAGAACATCCGCAGCATGACCGTGTTGGTCGAATACGCCGGGCGGCGAGTCCTCATCACCGGAGATCTGGAAGGGGAAGGCGTCCAGACGCTCGTGAGTCACCCACCCACGCCAATCGACGTGTTGATGACGCCGCACCACGGCAGCGGGGCCGAAAGCGTGGACGCGCTGGCCAAGTGGTGTTCGCCGCGATTGGTCATTGCCAGTCAAGGCCGGGGCGACCCCGGCAAGGCTGAGGCGGGGTACGCCCGCCTCGGCATCCCGTACTGGGCCACATGGTCGAACGGGGCGATCTCGCTGCACGTTCACCCGACCGGAATCAGCGCCGAGACCTTCACGACCAAACGGCATGTCGTCGTGCGGCGATGAGGCGGCCAAAAAACGCATCGCCGTGCGGCGCGGCTCACATAAACTGACCGTCGCCAACTCCCTCCGCACGCGGGAGCCGAGAACTCCCAAAGGACCGGGCCGCATGACTCGTTTCGCACACTTGACCCTCCTCGCCGCGGCGCTGGCCTTTTCCGCGCACGCCGCCGACACGCCGGCCGGCACGTGGAAACTGGCCCTGCCCGTGGAGACCCGCAACGGCGAGGTCACGCTGAACATCTTGGTGATGTTCACGGAACAGGACGGCAAGTGGGCCGGGGACTTCTTGGACTGCGTCCCGCCGCTCGGGGCCGACCCGACGGTGGACGTGACGGCGAAGGACGATTACCTCAAATTCTCCCTCAAGTTCGGGCCGAACAACTGGTCGTTCGACGGCAAGGTGCAGCCGGGCGCCAAGAAGATCAAGGGGACCGTCGATCTCGGCGGCCAAATCGTCTTGGCCGAGTTGTCGCCGTCCGCGCTCAAGAGTTTGACCAAGGACCGCTTCGCGGTTCTCAAAGAAGCGGCGGACGCGACCGACAACCCCGCCGAGTTTTTCAGCGCCCTCTTCCCGGTGTTGGCCCAAGCGACGGCCAAGAAGATGAAGCCGGAAGAAGTCCGGGCCTACGCGGACAAGGGGAACAAGTTGGCCGAGGCCTACGGCCCCCGCTGGCAGCGCACGGTCGCCTTCCGCATGGCCGACGTGCTGGCCGGGCAGGAGGCGTTCAACGGCATCGCCGTCGAACAGGCCCGGCAGGGGGAGCGGATGCTCGCCCGCACGGACGACATCACCACCCAATTGAAAACGCTCGACACGCTGGCCCGCGTGCTGCGGAAGGCCAAGAAGGAAGAAGACGCCAAGGCCGTGGACGACCGGGTCGCCAAGCTGGAGCCGCGCGACTACGCGGAGTACGCGAAGACCAGCCCGCCGTTCAAGCCGGAGGAGTTCAAGGGCCGCAAGGCGAAGAGCGACCGCGTCGTGCTGGTGGAAGCCTTCACGGGGGCCGAGTGCCCGCAGTGCGTCGCCGTCGATTTGGCGTTCGACGCACTGTCCCGCACGTACAAGCCGACTGACGTGGTGCTGCTCCAGTACCACGAACACATCCCCGGCCCGGACCCGATGACGAACAAAGACACCGTCGATCGCCTCACGGGCTACGTGAAGCGGGACGACAAGATGTCCACGCCGCAACTGTACGTCAACGGCAAGCAAGACCCGTCCGGCGGCGGCCCGCAGGCGAAGATGGCCAAGTTGAAGTACCAGACGTACCGCGAGAGCATCGAAGACCTGTTGGAAAAGCCGGCGGCGGCCAAGTTAACGCTCACGGCCACGGCCGCCGGCCCGGTCTTGACCGTGAAGGGGGCGGTCGCCGACTTGGAAAAGCCCGGCGAGAAAATGACGCTGCGGTTCGCCGTGACCGAGGAGCGGGTGCGGTACGCCGGCGGCAACGGCATCCGCTACCACCACGCCGTCGTGCGGGCGATGCCGGGCGGGGTCAAGGGCTTCCCGCTGACGGCCAAAGCCGTCGAAAAGACCGTCACCGTGAATCTCACCGACCTGCGGGCGGCTCAGAACAAGTATCTGGACGAGTTCACGGCTGAAATGGAGAAGGCGGGCAACGACGTCTCCTTCCCCGAGCGGCCGTTGGCCTTGAAAAATTTGAAGATAGTTGCTTTCGTGCAGAACGACGAGACGAACGAAATTCTGCAAGCCGCCCAGATCGACCTGGACCCGGCCAAGGAATAACAGCCCGCGGAGTGTCATGACGAGTTTTTTGAAATGGGCGTGCGGCGTCGCTTTGGCCGTGGCCATTGTCGGCGTCCCGGTGCTGCGCTACCGGATGATCTACTTCAACGAGAAGCGGTTCCGCGAAGTGTCCGACGGGCACTTCTACCGCTGCGGGCAGATGAGCGAGTCGGGGCTTCGCAAGCAACTGCGGGACCACCACATCAAGACCGTCATCAACCTCCAGGACGAGAACCAAGACCCCAAACTCTCGACCGGATATTGGGACAAGGCTCACATCACCGAAAGCCGAATCTGCGAGGAAGAGGGCGTCAAGTACATCTTCCTCACGTCCGACGACGCCGTCGGCCTGCTGACGCGGTACGAGGCGACGCCGGACCACCGGCCGCGGGTGATTGACGACTTCCTGAAAATCTGCGACGACCCGGCCAACCACCCGATTCTGCTGCACTGCCTCGCCGGCCTGCACCGCACCGGCCTGCTGACCGCGATTTACCGCATGGAGTACGACGCCGTCCCGCTCGACGAGGCGGTGCGGGAACTGCGGTCGAACGGCTTCGGCGACCGCAAGTGCACCACGGACAACGTCTACATTTACGAATACCTGATGCTGTACAAGCCGCGGCGCGGCAAGGGCGGCCCGGCCGCCCAGGAACCCGGCTCATGACGATCCTCGACCGCATGCTCTTCGCCGCGTTCCTGCGGTCGTACGTCATCTGCCTCGTCAGCATGACGAGCCTGTACATCGTCGTGGACCTGTTCACCAACATCGACGACTTCTTCCAGCCGGGCCGGCGGATTCTCGCGGTCTTGGAGCACATTGGGACGTACTACGGCTACCGGGCGATCCAGTTTTACGACCGCCTGTGCGAGGCCGTCTCCCTCCTCGCCGCCATGTTCACCATCGCCCTCGTCCAGCGCAGCAACGAGTTGATCCCCGTGCTGTCGGCCGGCGTCTCCACGCAGCGCGTGCTGCGGCCGATCTTCACGGGGGCCATCGTGATGCTGGGGTTCGGCCTCGTGAACCAAGAACTGGTGATCCCGCGCATCTCGTCCGCCCTGATCGCCGACCGCGACGACGCGGACGGCGCGCGGGAACTGACCGTGCAGGCCGTGTACGACCCGAACCGGGTCCATGTGGAAGGGATGAAGGCCACCCGCAAGGATCTGCTGGTCGAGCGGTTTTACGTCACCCTGCCGGAGTCCGGCTCCTCCCGCATGACGCACGTCAGCGCGCAGTTCGCCCAGTACGTCCCCCCGGCGGAGGGGGTGGCGCTTTCCGGCGGGTGGATGATGACCGGCTCCAGCCCGGAGGTGCTCCCCGAGGGGACGTACGACCCGGCCATCATCAAGATGATCGACCCCGGCAAGTATTTCCTGTGGGTCCGGGAGGCGACGTTTACCGGCGTGACGCGCGGCAAGCAGACGGTCGGCTTCGCGTCCACCGACGAGATGTACCGGCTGATGCAGCGGACGGACGTGGGGCGGATGAATCAGCTCGCCGTCAGCTTCCACATGCGGATGACCCGCCCCGTCGTCGGCATGTTGCTGGTGGTGATGGGCCTGTCGATCATCCTGCGGGACCAGACCCGGCACGTCCTCATCAGCTCCGGGCTGTGCTTGGCCGTGTGCGCCCTGTTCTTCTTCGCGATCTTCGTCAGCAAGTTCCTGGGCAACGGCGACTACGTCTCCCCCGCCCTGGCCGCGTGGCTCCCCGTGATCGTCTTCGGCCCGTTCGCGTTTGTGATGTACGACGCGATCCACACGTGACCGCGGCGGAATGACCAATTGTGAAGGTCTGCCAACATCTCTGCCATTGCGCGCGACCGATTTGCCCAATTCTTGCCAATCCTGCCACTTCAGACTAGCGACCGGAGAACGTGCCAACTATCCCCATGTGTTGGTCATTGGTCATTGCTTCTTCTTCCGCTTCGCCTCCCACGCCAGCACGTACTTCTTCGGGTCTTCCTTGAACTCGTCCCGGCAGCCGGTGCAGCAGACGTAGTAGGTCTTCCCCTCGTAGGAGACGGCCATCGTCCCGCGGCCGCCGCTGACGATGCACTCGCGGTCGCCGTCGCCGGACTCGGCGAAGGCGACGCCTTCCTTGGTCAGGCCGACTTGGTAAGTCTTCGTCCACAGGGTCGAGTCGGCCTTGCGCGTGTCGAGCCGGTAGAGGAAGCGGTTGTCGTGCAGCGGGGAAATCGTCAGCCGTTCGACTGCCGCCGTCTCGGCCACGTCCCGCGCCAGTTGAAACTGCTTGCCGTCCCACGTTCCGGCGTACACCACTTCCGTCTTGTCCGCCCGCGTGGCGGTGAACGTCCAAAGTTTGGCGTCCTTCTTCGACTGGTGCAGTCGGGCCTTGGCGAACAGCTTGCCGTCGGTGAACGTGAAGTCGAGCCAAGAGTCGTCCCGCAGGAATTTCCAGACGACCGCCAGCATCTCGGACCAGTGCCCCTTTTGCCGCACTTCCTGGGAGCCTTCCGGGGCGCCGGCCCCCTTCCACGTCCCGACCAGTTTGTTGAAGTCGCGCGGGGCGTCGTCGGCCGGGAGGGCCGCCGCGGCGCCGAGCATCACCGTAAAAGAAAAGAGCCAACGCATGGCCGTACCGCCCGTGTAAAATATGACTTCTAAGTGCCGTCCCGAAACCCACGAAGACACCTCATGACCCGACTCCTGCCCGCCGTCGCTTGCCTGGCCCTGCTCCCGCTGTCCGCGTCCGCGGGTTTGCTGGAGTACGTCAAGAAGCCGGACGACTCGTTCAAGTGGACCGTGAAGCAAAAAGTCGAGGCGTCTTCCGGCACATCATATCAGATCGAACTCGTCTCCCAAACGTGGGAGGGCATCCGCTGGGAACACATTTTGATGGTGTATCTCCCCGAGGGCGTCAAGCCCGGCGACGGCCTGTTCCTGTTCAACGACGGCGGCAAGCCGGACCCGCTGCGCGGCTTCATCGGGTTCGAGATCGCAAAGCGTGCCAACGTCCCCGTCGCCTTCCTGTACGGCATCCCCAACCAACCGCTGTTCGACGGCAAGAAGGAAGACGCCCTGATCGCCGAGACGTTCGTGCGCTACCTGAAGACCGAAGACGAAGACTGGCCGCTTCTCTTCCCGATGGTGAAGAGCCTCGTCCGGGCGATGGACACGCTGCAGGCGTTCTCCAAGGAAGAGTGGAAGACCGACTTGAAGTCGTTCGTCGTCTCCGGGGCCTCCAAGCGCGGCTGGACTTCGTGGCTGACGGGCGCCGCCGACCCGCGGGTGAAGGCCATCTCGCCCTTGGTGATCGACACGCTGAACTTCGGCAAGCAGATCCCGCACCAGTTCAAGTCGTTCGGCAAGCCGAGTGACATGGTGAAGGACTACACGAACCGCGGCCTGATCCCGATCCCCGAAGGCAAGGCCGCCGAGAAACTCTGGAAGATGGTTGACCCGTGGGCGTACCGCGACACATTGAAGATGCCGAAGATGATTATCAACGGGGCGAACGACCCCTACTGGTCGCTTGACGCTCTGAACCTGTACTGGGACGACCTGCAAGGGGACAAGTGGATCTTGTACGTCCCGAACGCCGGCCACGGGTTGGAGCAGAACTATGCCGAAGGGAAGAAGGACCGCAACCGCGCCCTCAGCACGCTGGCCCACTTCGCCCGGCAACAAGTGTTGAACAAGCCGATGCCCAAGTTGTCGTGGAAGCACGACGACGCGGACGGCCAACTTCGCCTGACGGCCACGTCGGACACGCCGCTTAAAGCCGCCCGCCTGTGGGTCGCCGACGCCCCGACGCGGGACTTCCGCAAGCAGACGTGGAAGGAAGCCCCGGCCAAGATCGCCGGCCAGACTGTCACAGGCTTGGTCGCCAAGCCGGAGACGGAGTGGCGGGCGTTCTTCATGGAGTGCGAATTCGAGGAAGACGGCAAGCCGTTCTTCCTCAGCACGCAACTGCGGATGGACGAGGCGAAGAAGTAGGAAATTCGGAAATTAAGAGTTTCACGCAAAGCTCGCAAAGAGGCAAAGCTCGCAAAGAAGACTGAACATGTTTCATGCGATCTCGCTGATTGCTTTGAAAGATATTTATTGTTTTCTTTGCGAGCTTTGCCTCTTTGCGAGCTTTGCGTGAAACTCTTATCGTCTCTACCCCCGCACCAATTTCGTGAACGCTTCCCGCAATTGGTTCGTCACCGGCCCCGGCTTGCCGGCGCCGATGCTGCGGCCGTCACAATCCGTGACGGCGATTACCTCGGCGGCCGACCCCGTTAAGAAGCACTCGTCGGCGGCGTAAATGTCGTGGCGGGTCATCGTGCATTCCTGCACGGGGATTTTGGCGGCGTGGGCCAGGTCCAACACGGCGTTGCGGGTGATGCCTTCCAGGATGCCCGCGTCGGTCGGCGGCGTCTTCAGCACGCCGTTCTTGACGATGAACACGTTGTCCCCGGTACACTCGGCCACTTCGCCCTTGTGGTTGAGCATCAATGCTTCCAGGCACCCGGCCCGGATGGCCTCGATCTTGGCGAGGATGTTGTTCAGGTAATTGAGCGACTTGATCCGCGGGTTCAGGGCGTTCGGGTGGTTGCGGATCAGCGAGGCCGTGACGATGCGCATGCCGGTGTCGTACAACTCCTTCGGGTACAGGCTGATGTCGTCCACGATCACGACGACGTTCGGCTTGCACGACCGCGGGTCCAGGCCGAGGTTCCCCGGTCCCCGCGTCACGATCAGGCGGATGTAGCCGTCCACCTTCTTGTTTTCTTTGACCGTGTCCTCGACGGCCTTCCGCATTTCGGCCGGGGACAGCGGGATTTCCAAGGCGATGTGCTTGGCGGACTCGTACAGGCGGGCGATGTGCTCGGGGTGCTTGAAGACCTTGCCCGAGTAGATGCGGATGCCCTCGAAGACGCCGTCCCCGTAGAGCAGGCCGTGGTCGTAGACGCTGATCTTGGCGTCGGCCTTGGCGAAGAATTCGCCGTTGATGTACACCCGCGTCATGAGTCGCCTTTCGGGCCGGGGAGAGGCGACAGGCACCGTCAGCATTCCGCGAGGGCCGCCATTTCCACGGGCAGTTCGCCGAGCCGGCCGGCCGTCATGCGGACGACGCGGTCGGTGTGTCGCACCAACTCTAGGTTATGCGTCACCATCATGATCGTCACGTTCTGTTCGCGGTTGACCGACCGCAGCAAATCGACGATCTCTCGGCCGCTGTCGGTGTCCAAGTTCCCGGTCGGCTCGTCGGCGAACAGGATGCGCGGCTTGGCCACGAGGGCGCGGGCGATGGCCGTCCGCTGCATCTCCCCGCCGGACAGTTCGCGCGGCTTGTGGTGCAGCCGGTGCCCGAGGCCGACGCGCTCCAACATTTCCGCGGCGGCCCGCACCGCTTCGCGTTTCCGCCCGCTCCAGTTGAACACGGATGCCCCCACCATGGCCGGCATCATCACGTTCTGCAAGGCCGTGAGTTCCGGCAGCAGGTGGTAGAACTGGAAGATGAACCCGAACGTGCCGTTGCGCAGCCGGTTCTGCTCCGTCCGGCTCAAATTGTCGATGCGCCTGGCCCCGAGCATGACCATGCCGGAATCGGGCCGGTCCAGCGTGCCCATGACGTGCATGAGCGTGGACTTCCCCGACCCGGACGCCCCGACCACGGAGAGGAATTCCCCCTCCTCGATCAGCATGTCCACGCCCTTGAGGACTTCGACCACTTCGGCGTGCCGCCGGTACGACTTGCGGAGGCTTTGGACGGAGATCATGGCCTAGTTCCTAACCGGTAAATTTTAGGTATGGGGCGGGCACGCCGTAAAGGCAACCTCACCCCCTAACCCCCTCTCCGCGGCGGAGAGGGGGAATCAGACATCCGCTCACTTCTTCACCGGCGCCCCGCGCTCGGCGTCCACGCGCAGCACGCCGTAGCCGCTGAGTTGCCGCACCGGCTGGCCGTGGTCGGTCACGGTCAGGTCCAGCACGACTCCCTGATAATTGCCCACCAACGCCTCGGCCGTGGCCCGCAGGGTGAAGGTCACTTCCTTGTCGGCCGACGTGATCTCCCGGGTCGGCTCCACGAGTTCGACGCCGCGGGGCAGGCGGGCGAGCGTGGCCGTCGCCTTGCCCTCGAACGGCTGCAGGTGGTTCAGCTTGCACACCAGCGCAGCCGTCTTGCCGCGCTCGACGGACGCGCGGGGGATCTTGGCCTCGACGTGCGGCTCGGCGACCGTGAGCTTGAACGCCTGCGAGGCGACGTAGGTCCGCGTTTCGCCGTCGGCGTAGCCGCGCCGGCTGGAGCCGGTCATCGCCGTCAGCGCGATCTGGTGGCTCCCGGCCGCGGCGTTGCGGGCGGCCCCGATGAGGTACGTCCCGTCGGTCTGGCCCGCGGGCACCGTCACCGGGGTCGCGGTGCTAATGCCGAGCGGCTTCCAGTCCATCTGCACCGTCACCGGGCCGTCGAAGCCCTTCTCCCGAACGACGGTGAACTTGAGCGACATCTCGCCGTTCTGCACGAGGGCCGACTTCGGCTCTTCGACCTGCACGCGGTACGGGGCCGGGTCCGTGACGGCGAAGGCCAGCTTGTCCACCGATGTATGCAGGTAGTAATCGTTGTTGCCGTAGGCGTTCATCTGGATGGTCTGGCGGTAGCCGCTCGCCAACGGCGAACCGCCGCCGACGGGGCGGACGACGAGGTCGACGAGCAACGCCTGCGGCTTGACGCCGTCGGCGACTTCGAACACGACCGGCACGCGCGTCACCCCCGCGGTAAACTTCGGGGCGTGCAGCGTGACCCCCTTGGGGAGGTTGACGCCGACGAGTTCGAGGTCGCCGGTGACGGGCCGGCTCGTCGAGAAGACGGCGACCTGTGCCGTGACGCGGTTGCCGGCGGCGACCGCGATGGTCTGGCGCGCCTGCGGCTGCTGCTGGTTCTCCGGCTCCGGCGCGATGTAGGTGTATACGGCGTTGACGTCCGGCTGGACTTCGACGCGGTAGACGTGGTCCGGGCCGCCCTCGCCGCGTTCGTTCTCGACGCCCAGGACGTACTCCCCGTCGGCCGGGGCGGTGAATTCGAGCATCGGGTCTTGCGTCTCGCGGATCAGGCCGCCCGCCGGGGCGAGGCCGAGTTGGTTCGGCCGCGAGTCGGTCGCCCGCACCAGTACGGCGTTCCCCTTGGCGCCGGCCTTTTTAATCCAGATGGCCGGGTCCACCGGCGAGCCGAGGGCGTTCGCCAGCGCGTGGAACTTGAACTGCTCCCCCTTCTTGGCTCGGAACAGGAAGCAATCGACGTCGCCCGGCTTGTCGATGATTCCGTTGAACGCGGCCGGCAAGTCAGTGATCGTCGTCGTCGCCACTTGGTCCGGTTGGTCGTTCGGCTCGGTTTCCAGCACGTTCGGGAACGGCGACACGCGGAGCCGGTTCGGCGACGGCGTCAACACGCCATCGACCGAGGCGGCGAACGGGAAATCGCCCGCGGTCGCCGGCAGCCGTACGGTTTCGGAGCGCACGCCTACCGGGTCGCCGAGAACTTTGACGCGGAGGTCGGCCCCGACTTGGCCGCCGGCCGGGTACAGTCCCGTCGGCCGGCTGAACGTGCCGACGTGCAGGCGGTACACGTCGTTCGCCCCGTTGAACATGCTGTGGCGCACTTCGACGAAGTACGCCCCGTCGCGGTCGGCCACGACGGAGAGGATTGGGTCTTGCACGTACAGGGCCGAGTCGTCGGCCGCGGCGAGTTGCTTGCCGTCGGCGTCGTAGACGGCGAGGTGCAAATCGGGGATGCCCCGTTCGACCCCGAGGCGGGCGGCTTCAATCTCGGCCGAGACGCGCTGGCCGCGTTTCACTTCAACGCGGTACAGGTCCACGTCCGTCGGGTCGTTGATCTTGCCGTTAACGGTGCAGTTGAGCGGCACGGGGGTCGCCGTCTCGCGCTTGTCGTTGCGCTGCTTGGAGACGACTTCGTTCTCCTCGACGGTCGGGAACGGGCCGACGAAGAAGCGGACGTATTCGGACAGGCCGCCGGCGGTGTGCAGCCGCAGGCCGTGCGCCCCGAGCGGGCAGTCGGCCGCGAGTTTCAAGCGGGCGCGGACCCGCGTGCCCGCCTCGACGGCCGCCGGCTTGCCGCTCGGTGCCGTCGCGGCTTCCACCATCTCGACCAACTCGGCGGAAATGCCCGGCTCGTAGAAGAGCACGCCCCGCGGCTGATCAAGCGCGCGGCCGGTGAACTCGACTTCGACCGTCGTGCCGCGCTGCCCGCCCGGCGGGGAAATACGGGCGAGGCGTGGCGTGCCGGCGTGGGCGAGGGCCGCGAGCGAAAGGAGGACAATGAGCGAACGCATTGGCTAACTACTCCGAGCGGCTGGGCAGAAGGTTTGATTGATGATCGGCCATGTCGGGCGACACGAGCGGGTAGGTTTTGGCTTTCGTTGGAGTCCCGGCTTCAGCCGGTC
>JAYTTY010000375.1:0-5595 GCA_043744795.1 Zavarzinella sp.
GGCAATGAAGCCAACGGGGCGGACTGCTTTCCTCCCCCCCTTGGCAAGGGGGGGCCGGGGGGGGTCTCAACCCACGGGACGCTTCCCCGTGAATCGAGACGCTCAAGCCATTAGACGGCCGCGGCCGGCTCCATGTCCAGTTGGACGCACATCCGCTCGATGAGCCGGTCGACTTCGAAAGGCTTGTGGATGAAGTCGTCGGCGCCGGCGAGCTTCAGTTCCTGGATCTTGTCTTCCTCGACCATGCCCGACATGCACAGGATGCGGACGTCTTCGAGGGAGGCGTCGGCCCGCACGCGCTGGCAGACTTCCTTGCCGTTGATGTCCGGCAGCATCACGTCGAGGACGATCAGGTCCGGGTGGTACTCCTTCACCATCATGCCGGCGTCGAACCCGTTCTGGGCGACGCGGACTTCGAACCGGCCGTCTTCGTTCAGGTAGGTGAGGATGATTTCCACCAGTTCGGTGTCGTCGTCCACCAGCAGCACCTTGCGCTTGCCGCTCTCCAAGGCATCGGTCGGGATGCCGTTGTCCTTCATGAACTTGTAGAGTTGTTCCCGGGGAATCCGGCGGAACCGGCTGCCCGGCACGCGGAACCCCTTCAACTGGCCGTTGTCGAAGCAACGGATGATGGTCTGTTGCGAGACCTTGCAGATCTTCGCGGCTTCGCCGGTCGTGAATACGGTCTTCATGCGTTCGTCCACCTTTTTGCTGGCCGTTGCCAGGTCGCACGAGTGCGGGGGATCAAGGCCGTACACAGGCCGCTGATTTCGCCGCCATCTTCCATGACGGATACGGTTACCCCGGCCGCCGCAGCTTGCCGCCCCGGACTGGTTGCCCCAGTTTCACCCGGTTCGCCACACGCTTCGGCCGGCCGGCCGGCCGGTTCGGGAAATCCTTGGAAAACACAAGAAGCGGATCAAGTTGGGGAGGATCGCCATCTTTGCCGACGTCGGGGATTGTAACTCGGTTCTCAGGGGAGTCAACGCCAACCATTTGGCCGCCGTCACTCCGCTGCCTTGCCCACCCCGTCCATCCGGCACAGGCGCTCCGCCCGCCGCAGCCTTCCGATCTTGTGACCCAATGTTCCCGAGCGACACACGCCAGAAAAATCGGCGCCGTGGGGCCGCCTTGCCCCCGCTGCCAAGATGATCGGCCCCTTTCGGGGTTCCCGATCACCGAATCTATCCAGTTTATCCCAGCCCGCAGGGTTTCTCAATGTCTCCCGCTTGCCGGACCGGACTCTTTCAGCCTCTCGGCCCGCCGAGTTTGCCGGTCGTGTGCCCTCAACGGGGTCGCCCATACCCGATCAATCGAGGTAAATCAACAGCACTGCCAAGTCGGCCGGGGTGACGCCACTGACGCGGCCCGCCTGCCCGATGTTCTCGGGCTGAATGCGGGTCAACTTCTCGCGCGCCTCGGCGCGCATCTGGGTAAGGCCCTGGTAGTCGAACCCCCGCGGAATCGCCTTGGTCTCCAGCCGGCCGAACCGCTCCACTTGGGCCGACTGCCGCTGAATGTACCCGGCGTACCGACATTCCAACTCGACCTGTTCGACCGCGTCCGGGCGGGCGTCCCACTCCGCGAGCGCGGGGTGAAGCGCCTTCAACTGCGCCCAGTCCGTGTCCGTCCGCTTCAGCCACTTTTCCAGCGTCTCGGCCTGGTGCCGGTGCGTCCGCAGGTAGGTTTCCAACTCGGCGATGCGCTGTTCCTTCAACTGGTAGCGGTGCCAGTCGGCGTCGCTCACGCTGCCGGCCGCCCGGCCGAGCGCGGTCAGCCGGCGGTCGGCGTTGTCGTGCCGCAGCACCAGCCGGTACTCGGCCCGCGACGTGAACATGCGGTACGGCTCGTCCACCCCCTTGGTGACGAGGTCGTCAATCAGCACGCCGATGTACCCCTGCGACCGCGAGATGACGAGCGGCGGCTTCCCCTGAATCTTCAGCCCCGCGTTGAGGCCCGCCATCAGCCCTTGGGCCGCCGCCTCCTCATACCCCGTGGTCCCGTTGATTTGCCCGGCGAAGTACAGCCCGTCCACCCGCTTCGTCTCCATCGTCGCCCGCAGTTGGTCCGGCGGGGCGTAGTCGTACTCAACGGCGTAGCCCCAGCGCATCACCTCCGCGGTCTCCAGGCCGGGGATCAGCTTCAGCATCGCGTGCTGCACGTCTTTGGGCAGGCTGGTGGAGATGCCGTTGACGTAGTACTCGCGCGTGTGCAGCCCTTCGGGTTCGAGGAAGAGTTGGTGCGAATCCTTCTCGGCGAAGCGCACCACCTTGTCTTCAATCGACGGGCAGTAGCGCGGCCCGCGCGAGTCGATCTGCCCGCTGTACATCGGGGCGCGGTGGAGGTTTTGGCGGATCAGGTCGTGGACCGCCGCGTTGGTAAACGTGATGTGGCAATCGACCTGCGGGACGGTGATGCGCTCGGTGGCGAAGCTGAACGGCCGCGGGTTCGCATCTCCCGACTGTCGTTCGACCTTGGAAAAGTCGATGGTCCGGCCGTTGAGCCGGCACGGCGTCCCCGTCTTGAACCGGGCCAACCGAAAGCCGCACGCGGCCAGCGAATCGCTCATGGACATCGAGACGGCGTCTCCCGCCCGGCCCCCTTGTGTCTTCGCCTCCCCCGTGTGCATCACCGCTTTGAGAAACGTCCCCGTGGTGACGACGACGGCCGCCGCCCGGTACACCGTCCCGCCGTTGGTGACGACGCCGACGACCTTCTTGACGGCCTCCGACCCGGAGTCGCGGACGTCTTCGAGCAACAGACCCTCGACAAGTTCTTGCCGCAGCGTGAGGTTCTCCTGCTCCTCGACCCACCGCTTCATGGTGAATTGGTACAGCTTCTTGTCCGCCTGCGCCCGCGGCGAGTGCATCGCCGGCCCCTTCGAGGCGTTCAACATGCGGAACTGAATCCCGCTGGCGTCCGTACACTTCCCCATCACCCCGCCGAGGGCGTCGATCTCGCGGACGATCTGCCCCTTCGCCACGCCCCCAATCGCCGGGTTGCATGACATCTGCGCGACGCTGTCCGCGTTGATGGTCAACAGCACCGTGCGCAGCCCCAGCCGCGCCGCCGCCATCGCGGCTTCCGCCCCCGCATGCCCGGCCCCGACCACGGCCACGTCGTACTCGAACGTCAACGTCATGTGTGATTCCCCTTCGCTCGGGACAATTTTACAGAGCGGAGGAAATTGGGTGTGGGCGAAGTGGTTTCGCCGCGACGCGATTGGCATTCAGCCGATTTCGCTGGCGGGCGGTTTCGCCGCGTGGTATGATCCCATTCTCACCCCCACCCACCCGTTCCGAGGTGTCTGATGATTCGCACGCTGGCCGCCGCCGTTCTCTTCGCCGCCCTCCCCGCCTTCGTCTCGGCCGCCGAGCCGTCCCCGCCCGCTCCGCCCGCCAAGGTGGACATCGGGCAGGCCGCCCCGGCGTTCAAGATCAAAGACCCGTCGGGCAAGGTGATCGACCTCGCCGAATTGACCGCCAAGGGGCCGGTGCTGGTGCGGCTGACCTGCGGGTGTTCCGGGTGCGACAAGGAGTTGGCGTACTACCAGAAGATCGACGAGGCGTACAAGGGCCAGGGGCTGGTGAGCCTGTACGTGTTCAAGGAGCCGGACGCCAAGATGGAGAAGTACGCCGCCGAGAAGAAGCTGGCCGTGCTGTACGCCGTGGACCCGAAGGGCGAGAGCTGGGCGACGTTCCAGACCAAGTCGATGCCGACCAACTTCCTGATCGCCAAGGGGGGGAAGGTTGTGTCCATCGCCAACGGGTGCGAGGCGAACGGGCTGATCGCGAACTTCGTCTCCAAGAAGGCCGGCGCGTTGCTCGGGACCGACGCCGTGGACGTGACGAGCAAGCCCGCCGTCAAGAAGTAATCGTCAACGATCACCGCCGCCACTCGTCGATCAGCGACGCCACCAATCCGGTCCAGCCGGTCTGGTGGCTGGCGCCGAGGCCGGCGCCGGTGTCGCCGTCGAAGTATTCGAAGAACAGGATCAAGTCCCGCCAGTGCGGGTCGGTCTGGAACGTCTCGTTGTTCCCGTATACGGCCCGCCTCCCTGACGCGTCGCGGGTGAAGATGGAGATCATGCGGTCGGCGACGCCGGCGGCGATCTCTTGCAGCGTCGTCTCCGGGTCGTCCGGGCAGACGATGGCGAACTCGGCCCCGAACGCCTTCTTCAATTTCCGCAACGACTCGATGAGCAGGAAACCCGTGGGGAACCACACCGGGCCGCGCCAGTTCGAGTTGCCCCCCTTCAAGTAGTTCCGCGACTCGGCCGGCTCGTAGCCCACCGAGCTGCCGCAGGCGGCGAACGGCTTGGCCGCGTGGGCCTTGGACAGGCTGCGAATGCCGTGGTCGCCGCGGAACTCGTCGGGGTTCCACACGTACCCCAGCATCCGCTTCCACCGGGCCGGCGTCGCCAGCGACAGGACGTGGACGGTCTTGCCGTTGACTTCCAGCGTCGTCAGGACGTTTTCCAACAGGCCGGGCCGGTTGCGGATGTACCATTCCAGATTCGCCCGGAACTCGTGGAACGGGGCGATCCAGTCGGCCTCCAGCCGCTCGACGGCGAACAGCGGGATCAGCCCGACCAGCGACCGGATGCGGAACCGCTCGAACTTCCCGTCGGGGAACACCAGCACGTCGTAGAAGAAGCCGTCCGTCTCGCTCCACAGCTCGTAGTCCCGGCCGCCGGTGTGGTGCATGGCCGCCCCGATGGCGACGAAGTGTTCGAGGAACTTCGTCGCCAGCGCCTCGTAGGCCCGGTTCTCCCGCGCCAGCTCCAGCGCGATGCGCATGAGGTTCAGGGCGAACATGCCCATCCAGCCGGTGGCGTCCGACTGTTCGAGCCGCGAGCCGTCGGCGTGCCGGCGACTGCGGTCGATCAGAGTGATGTTGTCCAGCCCGAGGAAGCCCCCCTCGAAGACGTTGTTGCCGGACACGTCCACCTTGTTCACCCACCACGCGAAGTTCATCAGCAACTTGTGGAAGCACTTCTCCAGGAACACGCGGTCGGCCTTGCCGCTTTGCAGGCGGTCCATGTTGTACACGCGCCAGACGGCCCACGCGTGGACGGGCGGGTTCAGGTCGCCGAACTCCCACTCGTAGGCCGGGATTTGGCCGTTCGGGTGCTGGAACTGCTCGAACAAGAGCAGCCACAGCTGATCCTTGGCGAACCGCGAGTCGACCATGGCGAACGGCACGCACTGGAACGCGAGGTCCCAGGCCGCGAACCACGGGTACTCCCACTTGTCGGGGACCGACATGACGCGCATCGAGTTGAGGTGACGCCAGCGGGCGTTGCGGCCGTCCTTGCGGCGGGCCGGCGGCGGCGCCGACGGGTTGTCGCCGTCGAGCCAGCGGGCGACGTCGAACAGGTAGCTCTGCTTGGTCCACAACAGGCCGGCCAGCGCGCGGCGCTGGACCAGGCGCTCGTCGGCGGTCGCCATCGGCGGCGCGAGGCGCTGGTAGAAGACGTCGGCCTCGTGCGTGCGAGCGGCGAGGATGGCGTCGCCGTCGGCGAGCGGATCGGCGTGCTGGGTCGGGGTCAGGCGCAGGCGCAGCGAGACCGCGGCGCCGGCCGGCACCAGGTAG